>JASJDN010000027.1 GCA_030065205.1 Crocosphaera sp. | reverse complement strand
ATGTAAGAGGCACGAAGGGCGATATTTGTCCCGACGATCTGAGGTAAGGGAAGCCAATCCCCTGAATATTTATTGCGCTTTACCGCTATATATTATTATACTACGAGCCGAGATATCTTGCCCAAAATCCATCCCGTCGGCTTTGCCGACGGGATGGATTTTGGAAGAAAGATAAAATTTTTCTTATCTACTCTTATTGTAGTTAATATTTTATCCTGATGTCGCCAGAATGTCCTAATGCTGTCGAGTTTATCTATAAAGTCCTCAGACATTAATCAGATTCTAATCTTTCTTGAGCAAAATTGATCTAGTTGTTATTTGCACTATATCAAATCATGAATTTTTCCCATCAATCTCTAGCACTAACAGTAACCTGCGCTTCTAGTCTCGTGTTAAGTTTATCTGTGCCTATCTCCGCTAATGCGATGCAGCTTAACTTTCAAGCTCGTTTGAGTGGGGATCAAGAGGTTCCTCCTGTGGTGACGACTGCTGAAGGAAGTGCCACTGGTACCTTAACTGGCGGACCCGGTAGTTATGTTTTTACCTATGAAATTGATTACGCTGGTTTAAGTAGTCCCATTGCGCCTATAGGGGTTACCGGAGGTCATATTCATAACGCTCCAGCCGGTGTAAATGGCTCCGTTGTTCACTTTTTAGATACAGACTTCTTTGATTATACGGGTACTACCGCAGGGACAATTATGGGAGATTGGCGTTTTGATGATGCCACTAATCCCTTAACCGATCTCCTGGTTGATGAGTTAAAATCTGGCAACCTTTACTTTAATCTCCATACCGAGAACTTCAACGGCGGTGAAATCAGGGGGCAGATCAATTCTGTACCTGAACCTTCAATGGTTTTAGGTCTTGGCTTTTTAGCTGCAACAGCTTTTGGTTTAGGACAAAAACAACGTCAACCATAGATAAGTCTAGAAAAGTACAAGCTATTTCATAGCGTATCATGCCCCAATTATGGGGCTTTTTTCTTAACGCCAAAACGTTTGGCGATCGCTTCAATATGAGGATGGTTTGTCCCACAACAACCTCCCCAAACATTGATATGATTTAACATCCCTCCTGCCCCCTTTAACAAAATTTAAAACAAGGGTCTTGACGAATCCTTAAAATTTGCTGTACTCTTCTATAGTAATTAGACTATGCTTACACTAAAACCAATAGAACTTAATCTATAACGGTTTCAGCAACAGACTTCTAGGGATCTTGGGGGTCGAAGTGTAGGATTCATGAGAGTCTTAACCCTTTAACCTCTTGGTTCTCAAGCCACTGTTGCCAGTAAATTTACGGAGATGTTTCAAAAAAAGCCATTCTTCCCATATCATTCAAACATGAAAAAACCTTAATTAAAACGTAACAATTCGTCATGCAAATAACAAATCGTATTCATTTTAGAAATGTTAGGGGTGATATCTTTGGCGGGGTAACTGCAGCAGTGATCGCCCTTCCCATGGCTCTAGCCTTCGGGGTTGCCTCTGGTGCCGGTCCTGCTGCGGGTTTATGGGGTGCTGTCTTAATCGGTTTTTTCGCTGCCTTATTTGGCGGAACCCCCACCCTAATCTCCGAACCCACCGGTCCAATGACCGTGGTGATGACCGCTATTGTTACAAAACTAACGGCAGATAATCCTGAACAGGGATTATACATGGCGTTCACTGTAGTCATGTTAGCGGGGGTATTTCAAATTATTCTCGGTTCACTGAAACTGGGTAAATATATCACTTTGATGCCCTATACCGTTATTTCTGGCTTTATGTCAGGGATTGGACTGATTCTAATTGTGTTGCAGTTTGGTCCATTATTGGGAACAGCGAACCCCAAAGGGGGTGTGATTGCTGCCCTGAAAAATGCACCTAACGTTATCAATAGTCTTGGTTCCCATACCGGGGAGGCTATTTTAGGGGTGTTAGCAGTAACAGTTCTCTTCTTAATGCCTTCTAAGCTTAAGAAAGTTGTTCCCCCTCAGCTCGTGGCTTTAATCGGCTGTACCCTGGTTTCGATGTTCCTTTTCTCAGGACAAAACATTAAAACCATTCCTGAATTTAGTGCGGGCCTTCCCTCTTTGGTGATGCCCACTTTCACCCTCGCACAAACTCAGATGATGATTGTTAATGGTTTAGTCTTAGGGATGTTAGGGTGTATCGACGCATTATTAACCGCAGTGATCGCCGATAGTTTAACTCAAACTCAACATAACTCTAATAAAGAGTTAATTGGTCAGGGAATCGGTAATTTAATCTCTGGGTTATGCGGTGGTTTACCCGGTGCGGGCGCGACGATGGGAACCGTGGTTAACATTCAAACTGGGGGACGCACTGCCCTATCTGGTTTATCTCGTGCGTTGATCTTATTGGTTGTGGTTCTCTGGGCGGCTCCTTTAACTCAACATATTCCTTTAGCTGTGTTAGCCGGTATTGCCTTTAAGGTCGGTATCGACATCATTGACTGGAAATTTCTGCGACGCGCTCATAACCTCTCTTGGAAAGCAGCCGCAATCATGTACGGGGTCATGTTACTCACTGTCTTCTACGACTTGATTACTGCAGTTGGTTTAGGGGTATTCGTTGCCAATATTTTAACGATCGAGAAGTTAGCCAATGTGCAAGCGGATCGGGTTAAAGCCATTGATCACCCTGAAGACGATCGCCTCGCTACCCAAGAAGCCAAGCACTTGATGAAAGAAGCCAATGGACGTATCTTATTACTCGACTTAGCCGGTCCGATGAGTTTCGGCGCATCTAAAGCCATTACCCAACGTCAGAATATCCTAGATAACTATAAGATGTTGGTGATCGATTTAACTCATGTGCCTTTATTGGGGGTAACCGCCACTTTAGCCCTTGAGAAAACTATCGATGACGCTTACGCTAAAGGCTTAGAAGTGTTTATCGTCGGTGGAGAAGGGAAAATCAAAGAAAGACTGCAAAAATTCAATATTTTGGACCGGGTTCCTCACCAAAATCGTGTTAAAACCCGTGTTGCAGCCTTACAGTTAGCGGTTGCCAGTCTCAACGGATATACCATTGAGCAGTTTAGAAAGGAAATGAACGTTAATGGTTCTCATTTTCCCGAAGATAATAGTAACCCAAGTAATGGTAATGGGGTTACTTACAGCGATCGCCTTTCTTAAGTAGCAAAAGCAGGAGGTGCGAGTTAATAGATATAATGCTCTCACCCTCTTCTACTCTTTCTTTCAAAAGTTTGTCCACTTAGTCAAAAATTATGATTCTTAGTCCACCTATTCCACTATTAGCAACAGAAACAACTGCCAATCTTGGCCCGATGATTTTAGCTGGTGTTTTACTCAGTTTAATTGTTATTTATCTCGCCAGTAAATTAGGCGGAGAAATCTCAAGATCCCTTAATTTGCCTCCGGTTTTAGGAGAATTAGTCGGCGGTGTGGTTGTGGGTGCTTCTGCCCTACATTTATTAGTCTTCCCCGAAAGTGGTGCCACTGCTACCGACTCGGTGTTAATGAGTGCCTTACAATTAGTGGGTGGTTTAACCCCTGAAGCCCTTCCAGAAGTCTTCAGTACCCAGAGTGAAGTGATTTCTGTTTTAGCAGAAATTGGGGTGATTATTTTGCTGTTTGAAATCGGTTTAGAATCCGATATCAGAGAGTTAAAGGAAGTGGGATATCAAGCTGCTATTGTAGCGGTTGTGGGTGTAGTTGCTCCTTTTACGGCTGGTACGGTGGGCTTGATGTTACTGTTTAATGTACCAACGATTCCTGCTATTTTCGCCGGTGCAGCCTTAACCGCTACCAGTATCGGTATCACCTCCAAAGTGTTGTCGGAGTTGGGCTATTTAAAATCCAAAGAAGGGCAAATTATTGTTGGTGCTGCAGTTATTGATGATGTGTTAGGAATTATCGTGTTAGCAGTGGTTGCGAGTTTGGCTAAAACTGGAACCGTTGATGTGGTTAATGTCATCTACTTAATCGTCAGTGCCACTGTCTTTTTACTGGGTTCTATTTTCTTGGGAAAATTCTTTAATAAGTCTTTTGTCGCTGTTTCTGAATTATTACAAACCCGTGGCAAGTTAGTCATTCCTGCTTTAATTTTTGCTTTCTTCATGGCATTTTTAGCTAATGTTATTCAACTAGAAGCTATCTTAGGAGCGTTTGCTGCTGGTTTAGTTTTAGATGAAACCGATAAGCGCAAAGAATTGGATCAACAAGTCGTTCCTATTGCTGATATTTTGGTTCCTATCTTCTTTGTGAGTGTAGGGGCAAAAGTGGATTTGGGGGTACTTAATCCCTTTGTTGCTGAAAATCGAGAAGGGTTAATCATTGCCACCTTTTTAATTGTTGTTGCTATTATCGGTAAATTAATTACTGGATGGACAATAACAGGGCAAGAAAAAATTAATCGTTTAGCCATTGGGTTTGGTATGATTCCCAGGGGGGAAGTGGGCTTAGTATTTGCTGGTATTGGTTCAGCTAGTGGCGTATTAAGTCAATCTTTAGAAGCAGCCATCATTGTGATGGTAATTCTTACAACTTTCTTGGCACCTCCTTTATTAAGATTTGCCTTTAAAGAACCAGCAGAAACAGCCGAAAAATTACCCAATCCAGATGTAGCTAACTAAATCTAGAAAAAGGGACAAAAAATAGTATAGTTTTGTCCCTTTTTCCCATGCTAGATGCAGAAAAATTAATCATGGTAAAAGCAGTAAAAATGAAAAAAAGGAACCCGTCAAAAAACAGGTTTAAAGATTTCATCATTGGAGCAATCAAATTGTTGAAAGATGATAATTTTATGATCGGTATTCATTTCGTTGAGAATGCTGTTTCTAAAGTTTTGTCTATTGCTTTAGTTATTGTTATCGGTGTTTCTTTATTTGATTTATCTTTAGTCTTAGCCAAAGATTTATTTTCTGCCGAACCAGTTGGTTTTTTTAATAAGACTTTAATCGAAATTTTTGGTCTATTTTTGAACATTTTAATTGCCTTAGAACTTTTAGAGAATATTACAGCTTATCTGAGAAAACATATTGTTCAAGTTGAATTAGTTGTAGTAACTGCGTTAATCGCAGTAGCAAGAAAAATCATTATTTTTGATCCTTCAAAATATGCTAAAAATGATTTAATTGCCCTCGCTTTTGCTTGTCTAGCCTTGGCAGCGAGTTATGCTATTATTCGTTTTATAAATCATAAATCAAACTGAAAAATTGATAATACTTAATACTACTATTATGTTAGAAGCCTTTATTTTTGCAACAATTTTATTTGGTTTTTTTGGCATCATTTTCAAAGAAAATCTAATGATGAAAATCATTGCTATGGATGTGATGAGTACCGGGGTGATCGCTTATTATGTCATTGTTTCATCTAGAAATGGCCTAGTTACTCCTATCTTAAACGGTAATACCAATAATAATTATGCCGATCCTGTTCCTCAAGCTGTCATTTTAACCGCTATTGTTATCGGTTTTTCTATTCAAGCTTTAATGCTAGTAGGGGCGATGAAGTTAGCCCAAAATAATCCAACTTTGGAAACTAAACAAATAGAAAAAAATAATAGTCCTGCTAAAAATTAGTAGTAACCATCAATGTTATCTTTATCTTTTAACAAGAATGCCTCATGAAAGCTCTTACAATTATTTGGATCGCCTTACCTTTATTTATTGGATTTAGTATTTACTTGCTGCCAAAAATAGCTCGTTACCTTGCTTTAGGAGTGTCTATTTTTTCTTTGGGTTATGCACTAACCGTATTTAATTTAGACTCATCTTTAGAGTTTAATTTACTGGATAGTTTTGGGGTTATTCTGTTAATTGATAATTTAAGTAGCTTTTTTATTCTAACTAACGCTCTGGTTACTTTAGCTGTGCTTTTTTATTGCTGGCAAAGTGATAAAAAAGCCTTTTTTTATACTCAAATCATTATTTTACATGGAAGCGTTAATGCTGCTTTCATTTGTGCTGACTTTATTAGTTTATACGTCGCTTTAGAAGTGATTAGTATTGCCGCATTTCTACTCATTTCCTATTCGAGAAGCGATCGCTCTATTTGGGTAGGGTTGCGTTATTTATTTGTCAGTAACATTGCCATGTTATTTTACTTGGTGGGAGCCGTATTAGTCTATCAGTCTCATCATTCCTTTGGCTTTGCTGGGTTGAAAGGATCACCCCCAGAAGCGATCGCCCTTATTTTTCTGGGACTCTTAGCCAAAGGGGGTATATTTGTATCAGGTCTATGGCTACCCTTAACCCATTCTGAGTCAGAAACCCCTGTTTCTGCCATGTTATCCGGAGTTGTTGTCAAAGCGGGGGTTTATCCCCTCATTCGCTGCGCTTTGATGGTAAGTGAAGTTGATCCTGTTGTTCGTATGTTTGGGGTAGGGACAGCTTTACTAGGAGTTAGTTACGCGGTGTTTGAGAAAGACAGCAAACGAATGTTGGCTTTTCACACGATTTCTCAGATAGGCTTTATTTTAGCAGCCCCAGAAGTAGGAGGCTTTTATGCTTTAACCCATGGGCTAGTCAAGTCTGCTTTATTTTTGATAGCAGGAGTGCTACCCAGTCGTAACTTTAAAGAATTAAAACATTTACCCATTAATACACCCATTTGGATCGCTTTGGTGATAGCCAGTTTTTCGATTTCTGGCTTTCCTTTATTATCTGGTTTTGGGGCAAAAGTTTTGACCATGAAAAGTCTGTTATCCTGGCAAGTTATTGCCATGAATGTTGCTGCTTTTGGAACAGGAATATCCTTTGCTAAATTTATCTTTTTACCTTATGCAAAAACAGGAGATAGTAAAGTTAAATCAGGGTTTTGGGCTGCTATGATTTTATTACTAGGTGGCTTGATTATTGCTAATGGTATTTATTATGAAGCTTATACCATCAAAAATATTATTAAACCTTTAATTACGATCTTTTTGGGATGGTTAGCTTATGGGTTGATCTTTCAGAAAACCAGCATAAAATTATCTCGTGTTCCGGAAGAGTTCGATCATTTAATTGGTGGTATGATATTAATGATAATGTTTTTGTTTATTCTAGTATTATCTCCAGGTATTAGGGGGGTAATAGGATAAAATAGATAACCCATGAAAAGGTTTTAAATCATCAAACAATCAATAATGTGTGTTTATTATTATGATCTCTTATTTAGATTTACTATTAAAACTAACTATCTGGTTCCTATTAACCTCTGATCTTAGTTTAGCTAATATTATTATTGGCTTTATTATTTGTCTATTATTACCTCGTCGACTCACTTCGCCAGGAAAACTCAAAGACTGGTTGAGGGCATTAGTGGAAGTTTTAATTGCTATTCCCCAAGCTTACTTTGAAGCTATAGAAATCATGTTATTTCCTCACAAAGAAGAAGAAATAAAAATGGAAAGAGTGAAACCGATGAGAACACCAGGATTAATTTTTTTAGACATTTTTATTATTACGTTTACTCCCAAAACAATTGTGCTAAAATATCATGAAGAAGGCTTGTATGAAGTGCATCGTATTAAGCGGAGAAAACAGTCATGAATCTCATCCTAATTACTATGATTTTAGCCCTACTTATTCCTGTATATGAAGCTTTGCAAGATAACGATATTTGGCAAAAGATGTTAGCATTTGCTAGTATTGCCACTAAAACATCTGTTATGATATTGGTGATTTCTGTTTTAAGAAATGACTGGATGATCGGTGTCGTAGGAGTGCTTATTTTAAGTGTAGGTAATGCTTCTTTAATGTTACTAGCACAAATTTTAAAACGAATTAAATTCATACAAAATTAACAGTTATTTCACAAAAATACGATAAAATTATGATTACCTATTTAAGTTATTTTTGTATTATCATTGGCATCATTTTTTGGTTTTGGGGAACCTTCCCCTTAGTTGGTGATCGCTCAGTATTATATAAACTCCATAGTTTATCTGTAGCGGATACTTTGGGGTCAATGAGTATTATTCTTGGCCTACTATTAAAAATCCCCAGTGAATGGCCATTATTAGTCTTAGGAATCATTTCTCTAGCCATTTGGAACACCGTATTAGGCTATGTTTTGGCTTACTGTTCTAGTAGTGAAGACAATCAACAATAATTAACGAATATGAACGATTTTTATCTTTATGTCATAACCGCTTTATTGCCCCTGTCTGCTGGTTTAACTGTCTTACAAGTTAACCCTTATCACGCCTTAGTTATTCGAGGTATTTTAGGGGCTGTCGCTGCTTTGGTATATGCTATGTTTGGGGCAGCCGATGTGGCTTTAACGGAAGCTTTAGTCGGAACCATGTTAGCCATTACTTTGTATGGGGTTGCGGTTCGTTCTTCTATGGTAATGCGTTTAGGAATCATTGATAATGAAACCAAAAATAAAGATGCGTTTCCAACAACTATTAATCAGTTAAAAACCATTTTAAATAAATATCATTTAAGGTTAGAGTTAGTTCCTTATGAAGACGAAAAAGAACTGCACCAAGCATTAGAAAATGAAGCGATTCATGGTACTTGTGAGCAAAACTTAGATCGGGATAGTTCTTATCATACAGTGACCAGAATTCAACGACTTTATGAGATGATTAAACCAGACTTAAATTTATCTTTGATTAGTTATGTCAACCCCTTAGATACCAAGGAGAAACAGTCATGAAATGGGTTTATCTAATTGCAGGAATTGCACTTTACGTAAAAATGTTAGTTATGCCTAACCCTATGGCTGAAATGATAGATTTCTCCGTTGTGGAAACCATCGTACAAGATAGTGGAGTTCCTAATGCAGTATCAGGAATTATCTTCCGAAACCGTCTTTATGACACTATTTTCGAGGTGGTTGTTTTTACCCTTGCTGTGATGGGGGTTCGTTTTTTGATGTCCAATGAACAACCTTTAACCATCATTTATCAAGTCAACGATCAGCCCTCTATTGTTTTAGCACGATTAGGGGCTACTATTGCCGCCTTAGTGAGTATAGAATTAGCTATTAGGGGACATCTTAGCCCAGGAGGAGGTTTTGCTGCTGGTGTGGCTGGAGGGACTGCTATCGGACTGATTGCTATTACTTCCTCGTCTGAATGGATGCAAAAAATTTATCAACGTTGGCAAGCGGCCACTTGGGAAAAAATTTCCGTCCTCATCTTCATTGTTTTAGCAGTTATTACGTTAATTGGCTTAGAATTACCTTATGGACAAATGGGAACCCTGCTCAGTGGTGGAATCATTCCTATCTTAAATATTTTAGTCGCGATTAAAGTTGCTTTGGGATCTTGGGCAGTAATTTTAATCTTTATTCGATATCGGGGATTATTGTAATAAGAAATAAAAGCTTAAATTTTCTTTTTAATCTAGAGACGAGTGCTTACAATATTATTGAGAATTTTTTGCATTAAAGTAATTTTGATTTTATGGCACTCTCTCATTTTCCTTTGCTCAGTGACAGTTCTGATGCCCAAAAATCCTTTTTAATCCCTGTGTGGTGTCGTCCTACATTTGCCCCGGAACAGGGTGTATTATTGGTGTTATTGGGTTCTTTTTTAACCGGTGCTGCTTTAGCACAACAGTGGAATCAATGGACGAATTTAGCTTTGCTGTGTGCCTTTTTTACCCTACAGATGGAACATCCCTATGTGGTTCAACTGAAGCAACGAAAAAGTTGGAAACCTCGGTTTTTGATTTGGGGAGGAATCTATGGGATGAGTGGGTTAAGTTTAGCTGTCGTTCTTTGGTTTCACTCACCCACATTATTAGTCATTTATAGTTTAGCAGTGGTCGCTTTAATTGCTGATGGTATTGCTGTTATTCATCAAAAACATAAGTCTATCTTCAACGAAATCATCAGTTTTGCTGCTATTTGTTTAGCCGCACCCTTAGCCTATGGTGCAACCACAGGACATCTCTGTATGGAAGTAGTGGGAATTTGGATTTTAAACACCTTATTTTTTAGTAGTGCAATCTATACGATTAAACTTAGGAAGAAAAAAACTCACTCCATTAAACCAGGAATCATTTATCATGGGGTAGCGGCGGTGATTCTAGCAGGATTATACAGTTGCCATTATTTATCTTTAATCACTTGTTTATCATTTGTAGTAGCCCTAATTAAATTTGGTATCGTTAATTGTGTATTAGATTGGTATCGTCAGGCGAGGTTTCATGCGATCGCCATTTTTGAGACGCGATTTGCTCTGATTTATATTGCGATTGCTTCTATTAGTGTTCTTCCCGCACATTTATCACCTAACTAGAAAATCAAGAGATATTATATCTATTTAAAATAGAGACTATAATAATTAAGGTAAGTAGTTATGACTAACCTTAATGGAAAATTTCTTATCTATTTTACGGGATAATCCCCTTGTTTCTTTTACCATTTTATTACTGGTTGTTTTAACATTACCGCCCATTTTTGAGCGGTTACGTCTTCCTGGGTTAGTGGGATTACTATTTGCTGGTGTTATCTTAGGAAAAGATGGTTTATATCTCTTAGATGCTAAATCAGAAGATATCGAATTATTTTCCGATATTGGGAAAATCTATCTCATGTTTGTGGCAGGTTTAGAGATAGATTTAGCTGAATTTCGTAAAACAAAAGAGCGTTCTTTAGTGTTTGGTAGTTTAACTTTCTTTTTGCCTCTATCTATAGGAACTATAGTAGGTTTAAATTTTGGGTTCGGTTGGAATACTTCAATTTTAATTGGTTCTCTTTTAGCCTCTCATACTTTATTAGGTTTTCCCATTGTCCAACGGTTAGGAATGGTCAAAAATCAAGCCGTCATGGTAACAATAGGAGCAACCATTTTTACAGATATTGCTGCTTTATTAGTGTTAGCCATTTCTGTCTCTATTCATAGTGGAGACTTTTCGTCAGTTAGCCTAATGATACAACTGGTTTCTTTAGGAATTTATTCAGCAATTATTCTTTTTGGTTTTGGTAAGTTGGGAAAAGAATATTTTAGACGCACTGGGGATGAAGAAAGTAACCAGTTTTTATTTGTTTTATTATCAGTTTTTTTAGCTTCTATTGGCGCACAGTTAATTAATGTTGATAAGATTGTTGGGGCTTTCTTAGCTGGTTTAGCGGTTAACGATGTAGTGGGCAATGGTCCGGTTAAAGAAAAGGTAGAATTTGTGGGAGGAACCTTATTTATCCCCTTCTTTTTTGTAGGAATGGGACTTTTATTGGATATTCCTGCTTTTGCCAAAACGATTCAATTTGAACTGCCTTTAGTGATTGGAATTGTTGGCGGTTTAATCGTTTCAAAATTACTAGCGGCGACGGCTACAAAGTTTATTTATCGATATACTTGGTCTGAACTACTTACGATGTGGTCTTTATCATTACCCCAAGTAGCAGCAACCTTAGCAGCAGCCTTAGCTGCTTATCAAATTCAAAATTCATCTGGAGAAAGATTAATTAATGAAGCGGTTTTTAATAGTGTTATCGTCTTAATGTTAATTACTTCAGTTTTGGGACCACTTTTAACCGCACAATTTGCAACAAAATTACCCCTACCAAAAACAAGAAATAACAGAGATGATGAAAATGTTGGAAGTACATTAGATGAATGGTTACCTGAATTAAAACCAGACATGGAGAATAATAACTTTACCGTTGTTATTCCGATTTATAATCCTCATACCCAACGAGATTTAATCGAAATGGGTGCTTTGTTAGCTAAAAAAGAGTTAGGCATTATTGTCCCCGTTTCCATTGCTCCTGCTAACGTTCATATGGATGATCCGCAACTGGATGGAAACTTAAAACAAAGCCACACCTTATTGAAACGTGCCATAGAAATTAGTCAAGAATTCCAGGTAGATACTGACCCTATTATCCGTATTGATGATGATATTGCTCAAGGAATTAGTCGTAGTGCAAAAGAGAAAAATGCTAACTTAATCATTATGGGATGGAGGGAAAACATCGGGTTAAAAGCAAGACTATTCGGAACTATTGTAGATACCGTCTTTTGGTCATCCCATTGTCCTGTTGCTGTGATGAGATTATTGGATAATCCGACCAACTTACATCGCATTTTACTGCCAGTCAAAAATATAAGTAAAGCCACCGTAGAAACCATTAAATTTGCTAAGCTATTTGCCGAAGCCAACCAGGGAACCATTACCTTATTACATATCTGCGATCGCCAAACCCCTCCGCAACAAATCACTGAATTTAAAACAACCTTATCTAATTTAATTAGCGATTATGGACTATCAGAAAACTGTAAGATCAAAATGATTATTCATGATGCACCAGCACAAGTGATTATTCGCGCCTCTCATCAATTTGATCTCGTCATTTTAAGATCCTTTCGTCGTCGTACCGCCGGCGGTTTAGCCGTGAGTGATATTACCACAGAAGTCCTCAAAAAATTGCGTTGTTCTTTAGTCCTATTTGGTCAACCCCATTCTTAATTTTATTGAACAACTTAGATGAGAGTATGATGGAGTCAACTTAAGCAAATGATTGACAGATTGAAAATTTAGCTTAAAATAGCGTACATTCTCTTCTTGTTGTTCCTTAACCTAAACTATGGTTTTATTTATTGTCCCTACTGACTTATCCCTATGGCACCAGAAAATTCTATATCTATCAACTCCCACTTAGTTTCCGTAGAAGAATTAGTAATTGAACACACTCAGACACTCGATCAAGCGAAAGAACATCTACAACAACTTACCCTTTATTTAGAACAATTGGCTCAGACGAACAGTCAACTATCAGAAGATGTTCGTCACTGTCAAAGATTAAACGAAGAACAGAGAATTCATCAAACACGACTCTATAGCATTCTCGGTTCAATTGATGATGTGGTGTGGTCTATTGTCCCTCAAACCGGTCATATTCTTTACCTGAATGAAGCGACTGAAACTGTTTATGGTCGTCCTGTTGCTGACTTTTTAGATAACTTGCACCTATGGCAAGATATTATTTATCCAGACGATCAACAACGGGTTGAACAATCCCGACAACTACTCTACAAGACTGGACGAGAAGATATTGAATATCGTATCCTTTGGCCCGATGAATCAATCCATTGGGTTCGGGTTCGGAGTTCTTTAGTTAGGGATAATCAAGGAAACCCTATCCGTATCGATGGACTCACCACAGAAATTACCCAACATAAAGAAGCTAACGAAAAACTTCGCCATGATGCCCTCCATGATAATTTAACAGGACTACCCAACCGTACCCTATTAATGGATCGGATTGAACAAGCATTTAAACGGTGTCAACGGGACAATAATAGACGCTTTGCTCTCTTATTTTTAGATTTAAACGGCTTTAAACTGATTAATGATAGTTTGGGACATTTGACCGGTGATCATCTACTGAAGATACTCAGTCATCGCTTTGGTCAATGTTTACGTTCAGAAGATACCTTGTCTCGACTGGGGGGAGATGAATTCGTCATTTTATTGGAAAATTTAAGCGGTGTCGAACAAGCGATCGCCATTGCTGATCGTATCCATGAGATATTAGAAGAACCGATCATCTTGCAAAACCGAGAAATCCCCACCAGTGTGAGTATTGGTATTGTTTTAGGAGGGGAACAACCCTTTTGTGATAACCCCGATCGCGTTGCTGAACTGTTACAAGATGCAGATACGGCCATGTATCGGGCTAAGGCCAAAGGTTCTGGCACCTCAGAAGTGTTTGAACCTTCCATGCACACCCATGTGATCCAACGGTTACAATTAGCCAATGAGTTACAACAGGCTATCGAACGTCAAGAATTTATTGTTTATTATCAACCCATTGTTTCCTTATCCAGCGATCGCATTGATGGGTTTGAGGCCCTGGTTCGTTGGCAACACCAAGACAAAGGATTAATCCCCCCCACGGATTTTATTCCCCTTGCTGAAGAAACAGAAGCCATCTTAAAAATTGATCAATGGGTATTACGTTGTGCTTGTCGTCAATTAGCGTTTTGGCAAGAACAATTCCCCAATATTGGTCCCTTGACCATGAGTGTTAATCTTTCTAGTAAACATTTGAGTCAACCGGGTTTAATTGAGATTTTAGATGATATTTTAGCGGAAACCAATTTAGAAGGCACGTCATTAAAATTAGAAATTACCGAAAGTCTGATGATGGAACAAACAAGAACAGCGTTTGAGATTCTTGAACAAATTAAACAGCGAAAGATTGAAATTTGCTTAGATGATTTTGGCACAGGATATTCTTCTTTAAATTATTTAGATTGTTTTTCTTTTAATGTTTTAAAACTCGATCGCTCTTTCATTAAACGGTTATCCGAAGAACAGGATCGATGTAACGTGATTAAAGCCATTGTAGATTTAGCTATCACCTTAAATATGAAAGTGGTGGCCGAAGGGGTAGAAACCAATAAACAACGGAATAAATTAAAAGCCTTAAATTTTAGTTATGGTCAAGGTTACGGCTTTTTTCCCCCTGTGAATAGTACAACCATTACCCATCTTTTAGAAGAGCAAAATCTAACTATCAGCTAAGGATGTCAAGAAAAAATTATCGTTATCTTTTATTTAATAAACCCTATGGGGTGTTATGTCAATTTACGGATCATGGTAACGCGGAAAAGCCCCGACCCACCCTCAAAGATTATATTAACGTTCCTGATGTGTATTCTGTGGGAAGATTGGATAGGGACAGCGAAGGATTACTGTTTTTAACCAATAATGGCCCCTTAAAACATCGGTTATCTCATCGTCAATTTGCTCATCCTCGTACTTATTTAGTGCAAGTGGAACGTATTCCCAACGATACTGCCTTAAATCGGTTACGTCAGGGTGTAACGATTAAAGATTATCAAACCCGGCCAGCTAAGGTCAAACGGTTAGACAGTCCCCCATCAATACCTCCTCGTGATCCCCCCATTCGTTATCGCAAAACCGTTCCCACCACTTGGTTAGAAATGACCTTAACCGAAGGACGCAACCGACAGGTGAGACGCATGACGGCCGCAGTAGGTTATCCGACCCTGAGACTGATTAGAATCGCCATAGGGGTACAAAACAAAGAAAAAATCTTAAATTTGACCTTAGATGGTTTAAACCCTGGTCAATGGCGTGAATTAGACCCTGATGAGCTAATTATATTGAGAGATTGGGGTATATTATAGAGTTACCGATGGAAAATTCTTATCGAAATGTAACATTTTATCAAAACAAGCTATCAAAAGCATCGTAACCTATACGAAGAAGAAAATTCAGTTTATCATATAAAAGTAAAGCTAACATCCAACCTTAAACACTTAAATGAAAAGTTGAGCTTACACAAAACAATGACCAATGATAATGATACCTGTCATGTTTTATTAATAGAAGATAAACTCGAAAATATTCAGTTATTACAAGATTTATTGTTTCAAAGTCAACATAGTTCTTTAGCCAAAGGTCTAACTTTTCCTATCACTTGTGTTACCACGTTAAAAGAAAGTTTACAATCCTTAAAAGCTCATCAATTTGATGTCATTTTACTGGACTTAGATTTACCCGATAGTCACGGATTAGATACATTAATTAAACTCAGAGAAAACGTTACCAATATCCCAATTATTGTGGAAATGGATGGGCAAAGTGAGGGGGCTGTAGTGGAGTCTTTTCAATTAGGAGCCGATGGTTATTTACAAATAAAAAGTCTCGATAGTAACCTTTTAATTCATGAAATTCGTTTAGGAATTGAACGGCAAAAGTATCGGAGTAAAATCAATCAAAAACAACAAGAAATACGCCAAGAACAAGAGTTTTCCGACTTAGATGATCTGATAAAATCGAGTCGAGATACCAGTGTTACTGCTCGGTTATTTGGAGCTTACCCCCTTCAAGAAAGCTTACCAGATATTTTTGATGAATTAGCAGAAAACTACGGCAAATTGTTAGACTTAGCCCTAGAACAAAGAATGTTTAAAGTCGACTATAATATTTCTGAAAAACTACGAACCCTAGGAGAAAAATTAGGATTTCTTAAAGCAAGTCCCAGAGATGCCATTGAAATTCACACCAAAGTCTTAAAAGAAAAAAGTAAAGATGTGCCTATGGCCAAAGCTCAGGCTTATGTTGTTGAAGGAAGGCTAATGATATTAGAATTAATGGGCTATTTAGCTTCATTTTATCGTAAATATTATATAGGGCTAAGTAACATTAACCTTTCTGCTCGAAAAGATTATCGGTAACTTTTATGAATAAATATCTCCTTAAACTGTATATTACCGGCAATACCATCAACTCTCAACGGGCGATCGCTAACCTTTTTCGTATCTGTCATGAAGAGTTAAACGACCAGTATACTGTAGAAATTATTGATGTCCTCGAACAACCCCAAACCGCCGAACGAGAAAAAATTCTCGTCACCCCCACCCTTATCAAACAGTTACCCCCACCTCTACAACGTATTATCGGCGATATGTCCAACACCCAAAAAGTTCTCTTGGGCTTAGATTTAGTTTCCCAAGACAAAAACTAAGCCAAGTTTCTTGGCAAGATGAGAAGAAAAAGGCAAAATAAACAATGAACCAGAAAGACAGTCGAGGTATAGTTGAGGATAGTCATGTTTTGTCAAACTTAAATACAAAACGAGTTTAACTTCTGTGCGATAGCGCCGGAACAACGTGAGGAACTTCTGTTCGCTAGAGCCGGAACGAAGTGAGGAACTTCTGACTTCCACTATAACCCTTTATTCCTTAACAAAAACACGGATGACTCCAGACAACGAACTAGACTATATTGAGAAACTAGAAACCGCCATTCCAGGGTTTGATTTTTTATCAGAAGGAGGACTCCCGAAAGGACGGGCTACCCTAGTCGCAGGAACCGCCGGCAGTTCTAAAACCGTTTTTGCTTGTCAGTTTTTAGTTGAAGGGATTAAACGAGGGGAAAACGGTGTTTTTGTTACTTTTGAAGAACCCCCCAAAGCTTTACGCCGCAATATGCGAGGGTTTGGCTGGAATATTGCCCAATGGGAACTCGAACGCAAATGGGCCTTTGTGGATGCTTCTCCCCAACCCGGAGAACCCATGATGGTGACAGGAGACTACGATCTCGGCGCTTTGATCGCCCGCATTGAGTTCGCTATTCGTAAATATAATGCTCAACGGGTATCTATGGACTCCTTGGGGGCTATTTTTAGCCATTTAAGCGATAGCGCACAAGTGAGAAGCGATCTTTTTCGTATGGCCTCGGCGTTGCGGGAGTTGGGGGTAACCGCTATTATGACGGCGGAACGAACAGAGGAATACGGAGAAATTAGCCGTTTTGGGGTAGAGGAATTTGTGGCCGATAATGTGGTCATTTTACGCAACGTTTTAGCCGATGAAAAACGCCGTCGGACTATCGAAATTTTGAAATATCGCGGAACAGATCACCAAAAAGGGGAATACCCCTTTACCATTGTTCCGGGTCGTGGAGTGGTCATTATTCCCTTATCTGCGATCGAATTAGAACAAAAATCCTCTAACATCCGTATTACCTCCGGTAGTGAGGAGTTAGATCGAATGTGTGGGGGGGGATTTTTCCGAGATTCCATCATTTTAGTGTCTGGGGCCACTGGAACCGGCAAAACCCTAATGGTAACGGAATTTATGGCCGGTGGAGTGATTAACGATGAAAGATGTTTAATTTTTGCCTTTGAAGAAAGCCGAGAACAACTATTCCGCAACGCCATCGGTTGGGGGGTAGATTTTCAAGAAATGGAAAAACAAGGCAAGTTAAAAGTAGTGTGTCGGTATCCAGAAACCACCGGGTTAGAAAATCACCTCATTAATATGAAGGAAACCATCGAAACCTTTAAACCCAACCGCGTCGCCGTTGATAGTTTATCGGCGTTGGAGCGGGTGTCTACCTTAAAAGGATTTCGAGAGTTTATTATTGGTTTAACCTCTTTTATTAAACAGCAAGAGATTGGGGGTTTATTTACCTCCACTACCCCGACTTTATTAGGGGGTTCATCTATTACCGAAGCGCATATTTCTACCATTACCGACTCCATTATTTTACTGCGCTACGTGGAAATGTATGGAGAAATGCGTCGCGGTGTTACGGTGTTAAAAATGCGGGGTTCAATGCACGATAAAGATATTCGAGAATTTTCTATCGATAACAAAGGAATGCACATCGGTAAACCCTTCCGTAACGTTACGGGTATTTTATCCGGTTCCCCCATGTACACGGCCCAAAGCGAAGTAGAACGACTAAGCAATTTATTTGAAGAGTAACATCTGACATCACCATCACAGGATTTTTAGCAATGATAGACGCAAAAAATGTACTAGGAACCAATTTACAACCGTGTTGTAATGACCCAATGACAGGGTATTATCGTGACGGTTATTGTCGTACAGGGGGGCAAGATTTTGGGGTTCATGTAATATGCGCTCAAGTTACCGACGAATTTTTAACCTTTACTAAACAACAAGGAAATGATCTCAGTACCCCCATGCCGGCTTATAATTTTCCTGGCCTAAAATTAGGCGATCGCTGGTGTCTCTGTGCTTCCCGTTGGCAAGAAGCAAAAGAAGCAGGGGTCGCGCCTCCTGTCATTTTAGAAGCGACTCATATTAGAGCATTAGAAGTGGTTTCTCTAGACGAATTAAAAATGAATAGTTTGTAACTCATGATCGATATTGACTATTTTACTGTTCTCTCTGTCAAAAGACGTTATCCTAAAGGGTAAAGATGACGGTTAAGTGACCACCCTATGTCGAAAATAGAAACTAGAACCGAACCCATGGTGTTGAACATGGGGCCTCATCATCCCTCCATGCACGGGGTATTACGTTTGATCGTCACTTTAGACGGAGAGGACGTGGTAGACTGTGAACCCGTGATCGGGTATCTTCATCGAGGGATGGAGAAAATTGCAGAAAATCGTACCAACGTCATGTACGTTCCCTATGTGAGTCGTTGGGATTATGCGGCCGGAATGTTCAATGAAGCGATTACGGTTAATGCCCCTGAACAATTAGCGGATATTGAAGTTCCCAGACGGGCCCAATATATTCGGGTGATTATGTTGGAACTCAACCGCATTGCTAACCATTTATTGTGGTTAGGACCCTTTTTAGCAGACGTGGGCGCACAAACTCCCTTTTTCTACATTTTCCGTGAACGGGAAATGATTTATGATCTCTGGGAAGCAGCCTCCGGAATGCGCTTGATTAATAATAATTACTTCCGTGTTGGTGGGGTAGCAGTAGATTTACCCTACGGTTGGATCGATAAATGCGAAGACTTCTGCGATGCGTTTGACCCCAAAGTAGATGAATACGAGAAGTTAATCACTAATAATCCTATTTTCCGTCGTCGTGTGGAAGGGATAGGTACCATTACCCGAGAAGAAGCCATTAACTGGGGACTATCTGGCCCGATGTTACGGGGTTCTGGGGTTAAATGGGATTTGCGTAAAGTAGACCATTACGAATGTTACGATGACTTCGATTGGGAAGTACAATGGGAAACCGCAGGGGACTGTTTTGCCCGTTATTTAGTGCGTATTCGCGAAATGCGCGAATCGGTTAAAATCATTCGTCAAGCTTTGAAAGGTATTCCAGGTGGTCCCTATGAAAACCTGGAAGCGAAACGCATGATGGAAGGGAAAAAGTCCGAATGGAATGATTTTGATTATCAATACATCGCTAAAAAAGTCGCCCCTACCTTCAAAATTCCTGAAGGAGAACATTATGTGCGTTTAGAAAGCGGTAAAGGAGAGTTAGGTATCTTTATCGTGGGTAAGAATGATGTCTTTCCTTGGCGTTGGAAAATTCGCGCCCCTGACTTTAATAATTTACAAATTCTACCTCACCTTCTTAAAGGGGTTAAAGTTGCCGATATTATGGCCATTTTGGGTAGTATTGATGTCATTATGGGGTCTGTAGATCGTTAAAGATTTTCAGTCCATAATTATTAGTTATTGAGGGGTTTTATCCCCTCTCTTTTTTTACAATATAATCAAAGAAATACTATGAACTGTTAAATCCATGAATGAACCAGTGACCGTTAAATACTCTTTAGAAGATATCCTCAAAAAGATCGATGATAAACTGGATAGAATGGAAGAAGCTTCTACTCAGAGATTTGAAAAGTTGGAATCCAAGTTAGAGAGTAACCAAAGAGACTTTGAACAGAAATTAGATACGCTTCAAAAAGATGTTAATCAGAAATTAGATAGTTTCCAGAGAGATGTTAATCAAAAATTAGATACGCTTCAAAAAGATGTTACTGATCTAAAAGTTGGACAAGCAAAATTAGAAGAAAAAGTGGAAGGTTTAACCAAACGATTAGATTATCAAGAGTTTATTAATCGTGGGGTAGTTATTGGTCTAATTGTTGCTTTATTAGGGGGGTTAGCTAAAATGTTGGGATTGATTGGTAATTCTTAGATGCTAGAATTAATAGTATTAATCAATAACAGTTTAAACTATGAACGAACCAGTGACAGTTAAATACTCTTTAGAAGATATCCTCAAAAAGATCGATGATAAACTCGATAGAATGGAAGAAGCTTCTAATCAAAGATTTGAAAAGTTGGAATCCAAGTTAGAGAGTAATCAAAAAGATGTTAATCAGAAATTGGATACTTTGCAAAAAGATGTAACAGACTTAAAAGTTGGACAAGCAAAACTCGAAGAAAAAGTCGATGGTTTAGGAAAAAGATTAGATTATCAAGAGTTTATTAATCGTGGGGTTATCATTGGTTTGCTTGCTGCTGTCTTAGGGAGTTTAGCTAAAATGTTAGGATTGATTGGTAATCCCTAGATGCTATAATTAATAGTATTAATAGATAGGAATTGAATCCATGAATGAACCGATGACAGTTAAATACTCTTTAGAAGATATCCTCAAAAAAATCGATGACAAATTAGATAGTAACCATAAAGAAGTAAAACAAGACATAAAAGATGTTAACACTAAACTTGATACTATCCAAAGAGATATTACCGATTTAAAAGTTGGACAAGCAAAACTAGAAGAAAAAGTAGATGGTTTAGGAAAAAGATTAGATTATCAAGAGTTTATTAATCGTGGGGTTATCATTGGTTTGATTGTTGCTTTATTAGGGGGTTTAGCTAAAATGTTGGGATTTATTGGTAATTCTTAAATGCTATAATTAATAGTATTAATCGATAGAAGTTACATCCATGAATGAACCAGCAACAGTTAAATACTCTTTAGAAGATATCCTCAAAAAGATTGATGATAAACTTGATAGAATGGAAGAAGCTTCTACTCAGAGATTTGAAAAGTTGGAATCCAAGTTAGAGAGTAGCCAAAGAGACTTTGAACAGAAATTAGATAGTTTTCAGAGAGATGTTAATCAAAAATTAGATACTCTCCAAAAAGATGTTACTGATCTAAAAGTTGGACAAGCTAAACTAGAAGAAAAAGTAGATGGTTTAGGAAAAAGATTAGATTATCAAGAGTTTATTAATCGTGGGGTTATTATTAGTTTGCTTGCTGCTGTCTTAGGAAGTTTAGCTAAAATGTTGGGATTGATCGGTAATTCTTAGCTGTTATCATAAATAGTATTGATATATGGGAGTTAATTTCATGAATGAACCAGTAACTGTGACTTACTCGTTAGAAGAAGTATTAAAATCTATCACTATTAAAAATTGAACTGATCAATGAAACCTTCCCACTAACCTACTCTATACCAATAAGCAATGAAACATATATTAAATTTTATTATATTGAGGCTTCGGCCAGTAGAGGTAGATAGTAACATAAAGAGAAAAGCAATACTAAACATACCGCAGTTCAAGATAAACATAACTTAATTACTCTTTAGATTACTAAAAAGTTACTGTAAAAATATGTAAAAAGATTATGGAAAAAGATTATTTAGAAATAGTCGTTAACATTACAATCGTAATTACTGCAATATTTGCAGCCATTAAATTTCAACTTTATGAAGTCTTAATACCCCGATATAATACTGAGATGAAAGTTGAACAGAAATATACTAAAAATGGAAAACTTTTTATAATATGCACCTATGTTATAGAAAATACAGGTCAGATTCCTATTAATCTTTCAGAAGTATCACTCCAATTCTATGACGGTGAAGAATACTATGAACAGGACAAAAATACAGGACAAATCCAATGTCCCGAAAAAGAAAATCATTTACCAAAAAGAAAATTTAGTGCATCAAATTCGAGACATCAAAATTTAATGAGATTATCGGCCGGCGAAAAATCTGAATTTCCAATTAGGGGTATATTTAATGATAATAAAAGAGAATTTATCTTTATATACGGTAACTTTAAATGGAAACATAACAAAAAAACTTTTCCTTATCATCATATTGTGTTAATTTCAAGACGAGAAAATTGATAATATCTAAAAAAACATAACCCTACTGTTTCATATTTTTAATAGTTGGTTACTAAAATTTCTCTAATTTTACCACGCTTGTTACCTTTAGAATTAATCATCCTTGATGCCAAAATACGACTAATATTAAAATCCTTATATAACTCATCAAAGAAAGGATCATCAATATAATTAGTCGGATCTGAATTACTCAACATTTGTAATGCACCTTGATTAGATGTTTTTACAAATATATCTCTTAATCTTCTTTGTTCATCATCATTAAAATCTAAAGAGCTATACGCATTAAAATTTGCCGTTTTACTAATAGGACGATAGGGTGGATCATAATAAATAAAGGTTGATTCATTAGCATAATTAACAACTTCTGCAAAATCTGTATGTTTAATTTCAGCAATTTTAAATGCTTGATGAACAGCTAGTAAATTATCTTTGTTCAGTATTTTAGGATTTTTATAACGCCCCATAGGTACATTAAAACATCCTTTACTATTAACTCGATATAACCCATTAAAACAAGTTTTATTTAAAAATATCGTATAAGCTGCTCGTTTTACCCACTCTTGTCTATAATCATTAGCATCAGTTTGTTTATCAAACCTATTGTAATTATCTCTCACTTGATAATATAATTCTTTTCTTTTTTCAGTATCTAAATCAAGATATTCGTTTTCTAAAGTTGATAATTCTTCAATGAGATCACTAACATCATTCTGAATTACCTTATAAAGAATAATTAATTCGGGATTTTTGTCAAAAAGATAGGCTTTTTCAATTTTAAAGTTAGAATAAATATCAAAAAATACAGCACCTCCCCCAAAAAAAGGCTCGATGTAAGTTGTGATTTTACCTTGTTTAAGTTGTTGAGGATATTGTTGTTTAATTTCAGGTAATAATTGTGTTTTTCCACCAGCCCATTTCAGTACAGGAGACGGTTTAAGACTGTCTTGATGATTATAACTTGGGAAAAGAGATAACTGTTTAATTGGCTGAGAGTTGGCTGAATTAATCATTAATAAATTAATTACAAAACTATCTCTTGAATTATACTATGAAATATGAGATCGGGATGTTTATGGGATTCTTTGTTTCCTGGGAATGATAAGTAAACATCCCTTGATATTTAGGAGAAAAACTTGCTACAATCATATTCGAGTAAAAAAGAATCTATTGTAAGTTGTTAGTCTGGCTCTATGTCATCATCTGAAACCACTTTACCTCCTAACTTAGCTCGTATTGTCGAAAAATTCAAAAAGCGTTCTGATCCCAAAAAACGCTATGAACAATTACTCTGGTATGCTAAGAAATTAGAGGCCATGCCAGAGGACGGTAAAACAGAAGAAAATAAAGTACAAGGGTGTGTTTCTCAAGTTTATATTACCGCCGACTTAGAAGATGGAAAAATTTGGTATAAAGGAGACTCTGATGCTCAATTAGTTAAAGGGTTAGTGGCTTTATTAATTGAAGGATTAAACGGGTTAACTCCCAATGAAATTATAGAAGTCACTCCTGATTTTATCGAAGAAACTGGACTCAATGTTAGTTTAACCCCATCCCGTGCTAACGGATTTTATAACATTTTTCAGATGATGAAAAAGAAAGCTGTCGCGTTTCAATTGGGAACATCAACTGAAATGATTTAATCTCTAAGCAATTTAATCAATTAATATAAGACAATTATTTTGCAAAAAAAATAGAGAGTAGTAACTCACTAACTCTCTAGAAAAAAAAGGGAAAGAATATAAATAGATTAGACCTCTTTCCCTACTGGTAAATCTACTCAAGAATAGGAGGACGCTTAGCGGGATCTTCTTCTAAGCCCCCAATGCTTCCAGAAACAGAGTTGTTAAACTGAGCAAGGGTTCTTTGAGCTTCCGCAAATGTAGCTCCGTTCTGAGGTCTTAAGGTGAATACAACATTTTCACTAGAAACGTTCTCAGGATCGTAGGACATAAAGATAACTCTTTCTCCGTTAACGATACCTGTAGCCATTCTTTCAGTGAATGCTTGTGCAACACCAACCGGAGTAGTTTCACCGAAGGCGTAGGCAAGATTGGTTAAACGCGCACTAACGGTTTGACAACGACTTTCGGGAGTGTATAACCCTTCAGGATTACTAGAGGGAACGTCTTCGCTCCATAGAATCATGGGTTGTCCAGTTAATTCACCCAATGCGATGTATTGGGAAGAAACATCCTCACGGGAATAAACACCACCACTATAGGGGTTATGAGGATCGAAAGTGCTGCCTACGGGCGCAGCCTTTGCAGGATTAAAGGTGATTTCTACAACCCGTTCTTCAGTGGCATAAGTGCCGTCTGCTTGAGGAATACATTCAAACACAACTTTTTGGATCTTGCGTTCAAAAGCGTAGGGTCCGGGGTTGCTTTCCCAGTCAACATAAGAGACCATTTCCTCTTTTTCAACTTCTAGAGGATAAGAGAAATGTTGAGCCTCTGCTTCGGAAACGAAACCAAGTACACCAACGGTTGCTACTGTACCTAAAGCAATAAACTTAGCTGAATTGTTAACCATTTTGACCTCCAAAGAGTGTAAGGAGCAGTGTTTTAATAACAAACTGCTGTGTTATGTAATTTGCCCTAAACTAGATTAGTTTATGGGACTTTCACTCCTTCACACCACACTTTATCGGTCGCTAAATTGTTTCTCTCTGCCTAGCACCTTACTTATTACAATAACTATTGTAGCTCTTTAATTATGTTCAAAGTTGACAATCATAGCATTATTTTACAATTGCCTATTTATTGCGAATTTTATCAACAAGTCTTCTTTTTTAAGCCACAATCTTAGCGCAAATAATTGATTAAACCACTAAAATTTAAGGGGAATTTTATAATTAGAGAAAAAGACCTTTCTTTCCTGCAAAAAAACGATACAATTTAATCGTTAACGAACTAAAACAATCATTATGAAGACAACATCCGAACCCTTAACTGTTTATCAAGGTCAATTTGGACAATATACTATTACCCCAGAAGACCTAAAAGGAGTGAAAATCTATCGTCTTGGGTTAGTGTTATCCACCTTAAGTTTTGCTTTAGGTAGTGGCTTGATTTTAGGAATAGGCCCTACTTCCTTGACCCTAACGTTACTCACTCTCTTATTTACCTTATTTTCTCTTGGTTTGGGCATTAGCTTAATAACTATTCATATTTACTTGATCCCTCTGCATCGTTTCTTACAAGTCTGTTGGGGAATTGGAACCCTAACCGCCATAATTCTGTGCATATCTTGTCAAGACCCCTTAGCTTTATGTGTCTATGACAATCCTCTAACTTTATTGGGAATCGGATTTATGTTTGTTGCCTTAACAGGGATTTATTTTAAGGAAGCCTTTTGTTTTAATCGCCTGGAAACAAAATTATTAACCCCCCTAGTTCCTGTGCTTTTATTAGGTCACTTATGTGGGGTTTTATCAGTGGGGTTGGAACAAGCTTTATTGGGAATTTGGACAGGTTTATTCATTATTTTTGCCCTACGGAAATCCTTTCAACCCTTAATCCCTGATATTGGCGATAAATCCGTATTTACTTACCTACAACAACAGCGATCTGCCTCTGCTTCCTAATCAATAAACCATGCTATTTTCTCAACTTCCTCCCCAAAAATTTTGGGGTTTACTTGAATATAAACCCCAGTGGACTTTAACTCTCCAAGGATGGTTACTTTTATTTTTTTTATTGGTTTCACTGTTCATAGGTGTTGGCTTATTTATTCATCCATTTTTGAGGATGTCTCATCCCATAGAAGCAAATATCATGGTCATAGAAGGATGGGTTCCCGATCGAACTATCAAAGCTGCGATCGCCGAATTTAAGGAAAAAAACTATCGCTTGATGATCACCACAGGGAATGAGATCGGTCGAGGAAAGTATTTAAGTGACCATAACACCTTTGCTGACTTAGCTGCGGCCACAGCGATCGCTTTAGGATTAGATCCGACACAAGTGGTTCGAGTCCCGAATGAGAATGTTACTATCAATCAAACCGCAGCCAGCGCAGAAGCGGTAAAACAATGGTTATTAGAGTCCAATTTAGAGGTTAAGTCCATCAACATCTATTCCTATGACGTTCACACTCGTCGCAGTTGGTTAGTGTTTAAAACGATTTTGGCACCGGAGATCGAAGTGGGTGCGATCGCCTTTTGTCCCCCTTCCTCTCGGCCTTGGTGGAAAACCAGTAGAGGGGTTAAGTCTGTGATTGTGGAAACCATCGCTTATCTGTATACTAAGCTTATTTGGTCAATTGAGAGATAAAAATGCGGGCAGTCATTAGTGGTTATTATGGCAAAGGAAACGGCGGAGATGAAGCCTTATTAATGTCCTTGTTGCAGATGTTACCCTCTCAAATTGAACCCCTTGTCCTCTCAGGGAACCCCCGTAAAACCTACGAACAATATGGGGTACAAACTTGTCATAATCGCTCTGGATTCGCTATTTTAGAAGCTCTACGAACCTCTGATGTGTTGATCTGGGGTGGGGGTAGCTTAATGCAGGATGTCACCAGTTTAGCCAGTCCCATCTATTACGCAGGATTAATGGCGTTAGCCCAACAAAAGGGCTTAAAAACCATTGCTTGGGCGCAAGGAATTGGCCCGTTAAATAATCCTTTTACTCGTTGGGTAACCCGTCAAGTTTTATTGGGTTGCACTGCCATTAGTGTTAGGGATTATAAGTCAGCAGAATTATTGTCAAAATGGCATCTGAACCCCCTAATTGCCCCCGATCCGGTCTGGGGGTTAACGGCCAAATCAGTGTCAGGGTTAGCGGATTTACCGGCACCAAAAGTGGCGGTAAATTTAAGGAGTCATCCCCTATTAACCCCCCAACGGTTAAAGATATTAACTCAAGCTTTAATTGATTTTCAAAAAGCCACTCAGACCTGTCTTTTACTGCTTCCTTTTCAAGCGTCTCAAGATTTAAACATTGCCCGTTCCATTGCCAAACAACTACCCGGATCTTACAAAATTATTCAATTAGAAAATCCCAGAGAATTAAAAGGGGTTTTTAGAGGAGTAGAAATGACCATCGGAATGCGTCTGCATAGTTTAATTATGGCGGCTTCTGAAGAGTGTAAATGTTTCGCCCTCAGTTATGATCCCAAAGTTAATTATTTAATGGAAGAAATCGAAATTCCTGGATGGGAGTTAGCTAAACTTCCCACTGATCCTAATATTATTAGTACCGCTTGGTTGGAATATTTTGCCAATGGGGAACCGTTGCTTAAAGATCGGATTCAATCTTTAACGGATCGCGCTTTTATGCACCAAGATATCTTAAAAAAATTAATCAGTAAATAGTTAAATAAAAGAAGTCAAATCAGGGACATCCACCCATACTCCTGTTTCACTGGACTGGTGGGTTAAGTCCATTAATAATTGAGAATACACCCCTTCGTATAAAGAAGGGGCTAAGGATTGCTTTTGATCTATACTTTCTACCCAGCGATCAACAACACGAATAAACGGAGCTAACCGTCCATCGGTAAATACTTGAGGAAAAGCGAGTCGTTTGGGGATTTCTAGGTCTGTTAAGGGTTTTCCTGCTGCTCCTGCTTGTAAATGGAACCCGTGGACATAATCTTTTAAATTATCACTTCCTAAAATTAATGTACCGCGATCACCATACACTTCTAACCAATGGCCTCGACCATTGTAGGTGACGGAACTGATGGTTAACTGCACCGGTGTACCGTCCATGAGTTCTAACATGATTAAACAGGTATCATCGGCATCAACCGGCTTTAATTTGCCGTTTTCTAGGGGATCGGGTCGTTCTTTAATGGCACATACCAGCCTAGCGCATAACCGTTTGACTGGGCCGAATAACCAGTGGATATAATCAAACGCGTGGGAACCTACGGCCCCTAAGACACCACCCCCTCTATCCTTTCTTGCGTACCAGTTCCAGCCTCTTTCTGGGTTCGCGCGACTGGCCACTAACCAATCGATTTTAATCAGTCTCGGTTGTCCGATAAATCCGTCTTCTAACTTTTCGGCCAATAGTTGCCAAGCAGGAACATAACGAAATTCAAAGTCTGCGGTAGCGACAAGGTTATTGTTGGCTGCTAAATGGTACAATTGTTTGGTTTCTTGTGCCGACATGGCCATGGGTTTTTCTAAGAGAAGGTGTTTCCCTGCTTGTAATATTTGTTTCCCCATATCGTAGTGAAGGAAAGGGGGAGTGGAGAGGGTAACAGCATCGAGATCGGACAGGGTGAGGAGTTTGTCCAGATTATTGAACGCGTAAGGAATATTATTTTTATCGGCGATCGCTTTTGCTTTACCTAAATCTCTATTATAAACTGCGACCAACTCGGTACGAGGATGATGTTGTAACCCTGGAATATGGATAGCTTGACCGAAACCGGTTCCAACCACGGCGACACGGATAGGAGAATTAACACTCATGATCTATTGATAGATAGGATTTTTACCACTTTTATTAACATAGCAGGGAACAGTTCAAGAGTCTGCTTGTCATTCGGTTTAGAGATTATTATTTATTGACTTAGTTATGTTGTCATAGGAGCTAGATGCCGTGTAAACTCTGTAGAGAGCTACCTTCACACATTAAGCAATTATCGTTAATCGTGATTTAAAAAATGGCGACTCCAACTCCACCTGATCCAGATAAACCAGTAGATAATTCCTTGGATAGCTCAATTTCCAAGTTCTGGCAGAACCCTAAAGCTTATGGATTTTTTATATGTTTACTCCTAGCTAATGTATTAGGAACAATAGGGATAAACTTTTGTACAATTCCATCAATATCTTCATGGTGTCCAGAACAAGCTAATAGAAACTTAGAAGACAACGTTGCGAATTTAACAACTACTAATCAACAATTAGAAGACAACGTTGCGAATTTAACAACTACTAATCAACAATTAGAAGACAAAGTTGCGAATTTAACAACTACTAATCAACAATTAGAAGACAAAGTTGCGAATTTAACAACTACTAATCAACAATTAGAGAATTTATTACAACAAAGACAAGTTTCTACTGTAGCTTCATTCATAGAAAAGCAGCAGGAAGTAATTAATCTTAGACAATCTCTTGAATTCCCTAATACTCCATTAAGGGTAAGAATTGTAGATAGTAAATACAGAGGATGTCCTCTTGGTTCTGGGGTGTATGAACACAAGTGGTTCATCGAATATGGCCAAGTTGATGATAGTGGTCAGATCAATTGGTTAGATAAGGAGTTTACAGTTTGTGCCAATGACAAAGCACAAAAATACGAATTACACTTTGTTTCAGATATATCGTGGAAAAACCGTTATGTGATTGCATTAAGTGTCGGTCTTCTAGCGGGAGAAGGTTCTGATATTAGGACTGAGTTTTTTAGATCACGTGCATGGCAAATATCATTAAGCCAGTAACCGATAATTGTTTAAGGAATTGAACAATGGTAGTGGAAACAATATTCACCGCATTCATCTTATCTTAGTTGGGACAGTGGGCTACAGAAAGCATCGCAAATAGTATTCTTAACAATGCCAATAATCAATTAAATAACAAAAAAAATTGACAGTAGTCTTCACCTAAAATTTAGACAAATCCACTATTATAATTGACCAAAAATGTTTCATTCTGTCGTTTCTCCTGCATTGACTCGTTTGATCGGATACAAAAGTTCACCACCATTTAACACCCAAATACTATACCTAAAAAACAATTAATATATTTATCATCTCATAGCCTTAAAATCTTTATCTCGCTTCAATTTTGCCCCTAATTCCCACTTAATACGATTTAATATGGAAGTCTTGTCTAAAGATAGTAGAATCCGTTGTACTACAGTTTTCGGTCCTTCGGGTCCCCAGGCCGCCCCATTGCCTAAATAGCGTTTAGTCACTTGTCCAATGGCGTAACACGACACCCCGGCTACACCCCCTTGAGTGATAGCAATAGAGAGATAAGGCAGCAATGAAAACCCTGCTGTTGTGGGAATCATTAATCCTAACATTCCTTTAAGAGAACTCAAACCCAAAGAGGTGAGAAACTCACTCGCACTAATACCTCCCATACTCACCCCAATTTTTTGTAAAAGGGCGATTGCTGCTTGTTGGGTCATGGCAATACCATAAAGACGAGATAAGGTTAAAATCATGGCAACATCTACCACTGCCCCTGTGAATAAATCAACCACGGTAACGGGATTTAAAGCAATGGCCATTGCTTTGAGCATCACTGCTTTTTGAATGAGTTGGTTCGCTGCTTTTTCTCTAATTTCTAATTTACGGGCTACAATTTGCTCATTGACTTCATCGGCGTATAGTAAAGTATTGAGAGCCACTAAAGATTTACCTTCTCGATGTAAGATTTCTAATATTTTTAACTTCAATGCCTCAATTTGTGGCTTTCCTCTTTTTTTTTGTTGTCTTAAATTGCCTTGATCATCCTGGGTCATTTCTGTTACCAAAGGTGAAGCTGCTATCATGACAATTTCATCGGGAGACAATAATTCTTTAACCCGTTCATCTCGTATTTTTTCATAAATAACTAAGCGATCAGTTTCGGGGTATTGATCAATTTTATTAAACACTAAAATAATCGGTTTTCCTGCTTCTCGTAATTGGGATAGTGCTTCAAATTCTACCTTGGTCATATCCCCAGAAATAACAAAGAGAATTAAATCCACTTGTCTGGCTGTATGATGAGCTAAAATCTCTCTGGTTTGGCCGTCCACTTCATCAATACCAGGAGTATCAATTAGCTCAATTTGAGACTGTCCCCAACCTGATAAAGCAACTGTTTGTAAGCCTTGTATATTATCATCCTGTTGTAATTTCCAAGCGACTGTATCAGTGGTTTGAGTAACCCCATGTAAAGGACCTGTTTTAAAAATATTTTCCCCTAATAACCCATTTAAAACGGAAGATTTTCCTCTCCCTACCATACCAAAAGCAGCAATTTGGACTAAGGAATGCTCTAGTTTTTCCAGCATTTCTGTGAGATTTTTTAACTCATTCTCTAGCCCGATTTTTTCGTGGGGGGTTAAGTCTAAATGGTGAACTAAATTGCTTAGACTATCTTGCGCTTGTTGATAGTTTAATTGTTCTTGAATATCATCAAAACTCATCAAGGCTTCGTCCAAGTCTTGAAAGTTCCAGGAGTTATGATCGCTTGCTTCAGACATTGGTGACTTATGATTTGTTAACTGAGGAAATTGTGGTTAACAATAAAGCTGCTTTGTCTGATTATACTATAAAATTACTTGAGTTCGCAAAAATAGAAAATATTAAGCCTTTTCGTTAATCATAGGCAAGGAACTCATTTACAATATATTCAAATAAATTAAGTTCAATTGATAAAAATCAACAAGAAACTTTCGGCACTTGGTAAAGGTCTAAAAATTGAGTTGCTTCCTTATAATTTAAGGGTTGACTTAATAAATAACCCTGGGCTTCTCGGCAATCTAGGTTTTCCAATAAATCGAGTTGCTTATGGGTTTCAACTCCTTCTGCAATCACCCTTAAATCTAAACTGTTGCCTAAAGCGACGGCGGCTGAAATAATAGCAATCGTTTCGGGTTTTTCTGTAAGTTTTTGAACACAGGATTGAGCTATCTTTAATGTACCAAATGGAAATTGTGGAAGATGATTAATACAAGAATAACCCGTGCCAAAATCATCCATAGATAGATGAACGCCTAATTGTTTTAAATTTTGTAAAACTTGATGGGCAAGTCCTGAATTAGTCAGCAATGCTTTTTCTGTTATTTCTAATTCTAACCAATGGGCAGCGAGTTTTGTTTCCTGTAAGACTTCTTTAACTACGTTGACAAAATTCGGATCTTTTAATTGGAGTGGAGACAAATTAACAGACATAATAAAATTGGGTAATCCCATGTCCTGCCAAGCTTTATTTTGACGACAAGCTTCCCTTAAAATCCATTCTCCTATTAATATAATTGAATCAGTTTGTTCAGCTACAGGAATGAATTTTTGAGGGTTGATTTGACCTAAGTCTGGATGATTCCAGCGAACCAATGCTTCAAATCCAGAAATTTCTCCCGTCTTAATTTTGATTTGAGGTTGATAATAAAGTTCTAATTCTTGATGGTTTAAAGCTTTTTGTAGAGCCGTTTTAGCTTTTAATAATTTTGAGGCTTTAGGATCAACGGTTAAATGAGATTTTTGATTAGATGATAGCATCTGCTTTTGGTGATTGAATAACCCAACTTCTGCTTTCCGTAAAAGGGCGTTACTATCTTGAGCGTCTTGAGGATAAATAGCACAACCAACACTATATTCTAAATATAAGAGTGTTTCACACAATTCTAGAGATTGACTAATATTCTTTAAAATTCTCTGAGTTATTTTTTCAATATCATCTCCATGACTAATTTTTGGCAATAAAAGAATAAATTCGTCGTCTCCCCAACGAGCAACGATATCACTATCTCTCAAACTAGATTTAAGCCGTTGAGCTACTTCTACTAAAATTTTATCACCCACAGGATAACCCCAGTTTTTATTAATCGCTTTGAAGTGATTAATATCTAAGATAATGACTGCCATTGATGTATGATACTGCTTGGCATTTTTTAGGGCATTTAATACATATTCTTTAAATAAAATTCGATTGGGTAATTGAGTTAAAGGATCTTGATATTCTTGAGCTTGAAGTGTGTCTTTAGGATTCAAGATGGGAGACTCGTGAGCAAAATCCATATGAGACTGCGATAGGGTATATTGATGATTAACTCCTGAGGTATTACCCAATAGTTGATCAGGTTTACTTTGGGCAATATCTATCACTGTATTAGACCATTCATGACTGGCATAATAAGTAGCATTGACTTCACAGCCGAAGTTGATTAAGTCACCGTTTTTTAATTCTTTAATTAAACATTTTTCTCCATTAACATAAATTCCATTACGACTTTTATTCCCATCTAAATCTCCATCAATAATCCAATAAGAATAAGTATTATTCTGACGATTTTTTCGCTTCATTAACGTACCATGACGGCGAGAAGCTTGTTGTGAATGAATAATAATTGAGTTATTGGTATGTCTACCAATAGAATAGGTTTCTTCTTCTAAAGAAATAGTTTGACGATATTTTTTATCTTCAATAACGATTAAGTGGCGGTTTTTTTGAGAATAATTGATATGAGTGTTCATGATTTTTAGTTAATACGTTTGACAAAAAAAATTACTAAAATTTAAAAAAATAGTTAGGGTCAAGTAAAAATCAAATGTTTTTGTTGGTTAAACTTGAGTAAATAGTTTAATATCTCTTCTGGACTCAAGGGGTGACTAAAGAAATATCCTTGCATTTCTTCACAGTCTAATTCTTGAAGAAGTTTTAGTTGTTCTTTATTTTCTACTCCTTCAGCAATGACTCTCATATTAAAGCCGCGACTCAAGGTCATAATAGCAGAAATAATAGATAAATCTTGAGAATTTTGATTGAGTTCTTTAACAAAACTTTGATCAATTTTGAGGGTATCAAAAGGGAATTTTTTTAAGTAACCCAGAGAAGAATATCCTGTACCGAAATCATCCATGGAAATATAAACGCCCATATTTCGTAATTCCTGTAGGGTTTGACTAGCTAGGGCTGTATTTTTCATCAAAATAGATTCAGTTACTTCTAATTCTAGCCATTCGGGATCTAATCCTACAGATTCGAGGGTGTTTTCCACTATTTCAATCAGGTTGGGTTGTTGTAATTGTTGTGCCGATAAATTAACCGAAATCCTTACAGGGGGTAATCCCATTTTTTGCCATTTTTTATTTTGTTGACAAGCAGTTTTAAGTACCCATTCTCCCATGGGAAGAATTAACCCAGTTTTTTCTGCCAAAGGGATAAATTTATCGGGTCTAACTAACCCGAGTTTGGGACTTTGCCAGCGAATTAAAGCTTCTAAACCATAAACTTGTCCTGTTTTAATATTAATTTGTGGTTGATAATGAAGAATAAGTTCATTATTCTTGATAGCCTCATGAAGTTGGCTTTCTAGGGCAAAATTCTCAGCAATTTCTAAACTCATTTCTGGGTTATAAAATTGATAATGATTTCGTCCCGATTCTTTGGTACGGTACAAAGCAGCATCAGCATGTTTAAGCAGCATTTCTGCGTCTTGTCCATCTTCAGGATAAATAGCAATTCCTACACTAGATTTAAGATAAATTTGATGTCCTTCCATATTTAATGGATGTTCAAAGGTTTGCAGTAACCTTTCAGAAAATTTAGCTGCTTCATCGGGATTTTCAATCTCGGAAAGCAGTACAACAAATTCATCTCCTCCCCAGCGACAAACTAAATCGCCACTTCGGATTTGGGAGGTTAATCGTTGAGCAAAACATTTTAAAATGCGATCGCCAATGCTATGACCTAAAGTATCATTAATGTTTTTAAAACTGTCAATATCAATAAATAAAATAGCAAATAGTTTTTGATGTCTTTCACAATTATTGACCATCAAAGAAATATGTTGATCAAAAAAAGTACGATTAGGCAATCCAGTTAAAGTATCGTGAAAAGCATGATATTTTAAGTCATTTTCTGCTTTTTTTCTTTGGGTGATATCAAAAATATAGCTACGGATGAGTCTTTCTTTTGCTAAATAATGAATATGTTGTTCAAAACTTTGCTCTTGTATGTCAACTTCTCGGATAACTAAACTACCGTTATTATAATTTTGTTTTTCAATCAGTCCTTGAAGCAAAGGATGTTGAAGTTGAGTTTTTTCTAAGTCAGGAAATTTTAAATTAGCAGAATGATTAAGATAAGTAATCGTTCCTTCACTATTAATTTCAATAATAGGAACGGGACTTAATTCAACAACAGATGCTAGATTTTTTATCTCTGATAAAGTGGGGTTTTTTTCTGTTCTTTGAATCAGTTGAGTATCAGTCGAAAGACTATTTATCGGGGAATCTTTAGCCGTTAAAAATACATTAGGGGTTAACTTTTGAATAAATCCTTGACTTTCTTGATCAATAATATAGTAGTGTGCTGTTACTTCTTTAGTAAAGTGGACAATATCTCCATGTTTTAGTTCATACTTATCAATTCTCTTGCCATTAACCGCAAGTCCATTTCTACTTTTATACCCTTCAATGTTGCCATCAATAATGACATAGGAGAAGTGATCATTCTCTTTATGTTTTTGGATGAGGGTGGCGTGGTGTCGAGAAATCCCTTCAGCATTGATCACAATAGAATTTTGAGGATGTCGTCCAATAGCATACTGGGATTCATCCAGATAGAAAACTCGTTCACCACTGGTTAAATTGAATGCTAATATATGTTGTATATTTTGTTTCTTTTCTTGTAAATAGAGCATAATAACAGCAAAAATAATTCAGAATATAGTTTAACTATTTAGATCGCTCCTAAAGTTATCCTCAATTATGAATGATTAATCTGTACTTTCCACTGATCAAAACCCTACTTAGACGGTGATCTTAATCACTTTAGCTGTGTTAATCTAAAATTCTACTTAACCAATTCCTGGCGAGAAATCCCCGATTTTCGTACCTCAATCGGGGATTTCTCGCCAGGGCATAACCTACTGGACAAAACTAATAGTTTCTTGTAAAATCAACTCCAGCGAGGCCAATAACAGTAATAGACCCGCTTGCTACCAGGGATGACAACCTTCTCCATAGTGCAGTAATGCCGTGAAAGCTCTTATCTACCCCTAAACAATGCAGTTGGTGGCAGTATTCGGAGAGCAAACCCGTAAGGTGGGATTACGTCGAAAAAATAAGACCCCTGCCAACAAAAAACACAAATTTGTGATAGGCGTTAGGAACTAGCGTCTTTAGACGTGGATAAGCGACCTCTATCTTGCCGGCTTTTCCGACTTGTTTGGTAAGTGGCTTAGTTGAAACGTTAGAAACCTCGCACAAAGCAAAGCGTCGTGCGTAGGTAGTTCATGAAATTTTCTTTATAAATCATGAGGATGGGGATTTTAGCCCCGTCCCCTCAAGTTTCTGGAGTCATCAATTATTCATTTAACAAAGCTTCGACAAATTCATAACTCGAAAACGGTCTTAAATCCTCTATTCCTTCCCCAACCCCAATAAAACGAATGGGTAAATCCAATTGTTGGGCGACGGCTAAAGCGACCCCACCTTTAGCGGTTCCATCTAATTTTGTTAAAACCACCCCACTTAAATCGGCTGCTTCGGAAAAAACTTGGGCTTGACGTAATCCATTTTGTCCTAAGGTGGCATCTAAGACTAACAAAGATTCAATTTGAGCCTTGGCTGCTTTTTTATCAATAATACGCCGAATCTTCGCTAATTCTGCCATCAAATTCTTTTTATTTTGTAGCCTTCCTGCTGTATCCACTAACAATAAGTCAGCTTGACGAGCTTGAGCCGCAGAAATACCATCAAACACCACTGCAGCCGGATCTGTATTTTTGCCTGGGTTAGCAATAACTGGGGTGTTGGTTCTTTCCCCCCAAACTTTGACTTGTTCAACGGCTGCCGCCCGAAAGGTATCGGCCGCAGCAATAATACAGTCATAGCCGGATTGTTGGGCTAAATGGGCTAATTTACCGATGGTTGTGGTTTTGCCCGCACCATTAACTCCGGTTAATAACCAAATATTCAAAACCCCTTTTTCTGGGGCAAAACCAGGATTAACGACTTTTTGCAAAGGACGGTCTAAAATCTCTCTTAAAATGCTTTTGAGATACTCCAGGGCTTGTTCTGGGGGCAAAGCTTCTTCTAAAAGTTTATTTTGTAAGGTGGAGATAATGTGATCGGTGGCTTCTATCCCTGTGTCGGCTTGTAATAAAAGGGCTTCAATTTCCATGACCGCATCTTCATTAAGCGGCCCTTGCCCCACAATAGATTTGAGTTGGTTGACTAACCCGCGACGGCTTTTTCCGAGACCTTGACGCAGCCGTTTCAACCAATTAATTTCGTCTTCTGAAATATCATCTGGGGCCCTTCCTTGGGCTGCTAACACTTTCGCAGACCAAACGAATTCTTCGTCAAAGGTTAAGGGGGTTGTTTCTTCTACCGTTGCTGTTTCTAAGGCTGTTTCTTTGAGGGCTTCTAGGCGATCGGATTTTTGCATCCAGGCTGGGTTGTCTTCTTTAGCCTCTATCTTAGGGGACTCAGACTCTGGTTGAGGTGATGGTTCAGTCTCAGGGCGAACTTCCTTTTCTGGGGTTTCTGAAGGGGTTTCTGTGGTGGAAATGGGTGTAGTTGAGGGAGTTTGACGCTGTTGAATATTTTTATAGGCGGTTTTTGCCCAACTTAAATAATCTTCTGAGGGACTGTCTTGATCAGAGGTTTCGGTTTCAGGTTGGGTAACTTGTTCGGTGGGTTCTGAAACGGGTTCGGAGTCGGTTTTATTAATTTTACGGCGAAACCAATTAAACATAGTAATAAAAATGAGTGCTATTTAAAACATTTTAAGCCTCTGGTTGACTTTTCAGAAGATATTTTGCGTTGATGGGACATCGGGAGGGTAGGAAGGGTGGGAAGGGATAAGATGACGGGGTGACGGGGTGATGGGGTGACGGGGGAATATATATCAATGATTTCTCCCAGTCTCCCAGTCTCCCAGTCTCCCTCTGCTCCCCCATCTCTCGTTAACGGGACAGTATTTCAACAACTTGTTTTTGTAAGTCTCGATCATTTTCGACCATTTTGCCGATTTCATTGAATCGTGAGATTTTTAAACCGGCTTCTTCAACGGCGACTCGTTTCTTCTGGCGATCTTTTTCATTGAGGGTTCTGACAGCTTCTAATGCTTTCTCAAACTGGTCTTGTTTTTCTTGAGAGAGATTTCTTTGATCGTCTTCTGTTTTGCCAATTTCCATAAACTCTTCCGGGGACATTCCAATGTCTTGGACGGCTTTGATCATTTGTGATTGGGTTTCCTCATCGATCGCTCGTAAGTCGGCGATCGCTTTGGCAAATTTTTTTAATTCTTGTTCTGAAATGTCTGAGGCGGCCATTTCAGCAGAGGATTGAGCGATGATCACTTCTGTTGCTTGACCAGAAACAGGAAATCCGGCCAACCCAGTGGCACAGATTACTAAACCAAGACCGCCTTTCAATAATAGTTGTTTAAGCATTTTCTTATTTTCGCAATAGATTACATTTAGCCATCAGTCTCAAGAAATAATTAATCTAGAGCTAACAGTTTTTAGCATCTTAGCAACTATTGAGAAAAACGGATCATCTCAGAGAAAATAGACGAGACCCCATAGCCACATTAAAGCCTATGAGGTCTTAAATTGAGTCAAAAATGAATAAGGGAGACACTGTGAGATAGGAAATTGATCTCTACAGTAGTCCTGTATTGGTTCCAGGCTTCCCTGTGGCTAATTCTACTTTGACGATTTTTCCGCCCATTTTCATGATGCGTTGTTGTTCCCGAAACCAGTTATCATAGGGAACTAATTTGGTAAAAAAGGTATTTTGTAATTCTCGCTGAGTCCGAATTCTGGTTTGACTGGGAACACAAGCGGTGACTTTAAACATTCGCATGGGTCGAGTTCTCCTAAATTTCCTCAAAAATCTTGATACAACAAAGTTCGGGAGTCAAGAGTCAATACTAGATCGTCAAAACCTATCTTTAGCAGCAAAGATTAAGCCTTTAACCAGCTAGCACTCACTCTAGACTTCCCGAACCTCTTTTTAGACAACCCTTAGTTGGTTGTAACCATTAGTAGTTCTAGCTTAAGCCAGAGCAAATGTAGTCAAAATAAACACCCATTTCTTTTCCTGCGTCTGCACCAACAAGACCAGCCGTCACTTCTTTCATGGCTTGGATGGCTTGAACGGTGCTACCAACGGGAACGCCTAAGGAGTTATAGGTTTCTTTTAATCCGTTGAGAACGCGCTCATCTAAGATGGAAGGATCACCCGCTAACATAGCGTAGGTGGAGTAACGGAGATAGTAGTCGAGGTCACGAATACAAGCAGCGTAACGACGAGTGGTGTACATATTACCACCAGGACGGGTAACATCAGAGTACAGTAAGGACTTAGCTACCGCTTCTTTAACAATTGCAGCAGCGTTAGCACTGATTACACTAGCAGCGCGCACACGGAGTTCTCCGGTGGCGAAGTAGCCTTTCAGTTTGTCCATCGCAGAACCATCAAGGTACTTTCCTTGAACGTCGGCGGAGTTAATGACGGAGGTAATTGCGTCTTGCATAGTTTTGCTTCCTTAATCTTGCCTAGTCTTCAACAGTCTTACAATTATTGGGGACGGCTTGGTTAATCCGAGTATACTCTACTCGTCTTAGCTCATCGCACCGATAACATAATCAAAGTAAGAACCCGCTTCTCCTGCATCTTCAGGAGACATCATTCCGGTTGCTACTTCTTTCATTTCCCGTACACTTTGGGCTACTGCATCAATGGGGGTTCCCAAAGACTTGTACATTTCCCGTACACCCACTAAACCAATTTCTTCGATAGGGGTAACATCGCCAGAAACGATTCCGTAAGTGATGAGACGGAGATAGTAGTCCATGTCACGAAGACAGGTAGCGGTCATTTCTTCGCCGTAAGCGTTTCCACCAGGAGAAACAACATCAGGACGCTTTTGGAATAAGCGATCGCCAGCTTGCTTAACGATGGTTTCCCGTGAACCGGTTAAGGTTTCTGCGATGCGTAAACGAGCAGCACCACTGGTCACAAAGGCTTTGATTCTATCAAGTTCGCCAGGGCTGAGGTAGCGGGCTTCTGCATCAGCATTCACGATGGATTTCGTGACAATACTCATTGATGGATTCCTCCCAATAAATTGATTTAGATGCTCTTAAACTGACATCTTATACGAAATCGGGTTGCTGTTGGGTGTTTCAACTTTATTCGTTGCCAAGCAACCTGACCCAATTATTTTCTGGCATTGTGTTGACATTCACTATTGTTTCTTAATATTTTGTAATATTTTTTTTAGAAATTGGGGATCAACACTGGACGGTTTGTGGGTGGTTTCGATAGCGATAATAGGCAGCACAAGCCCCTTCTGAGGATACCATAGGCGCACCTAACGGGTTTTCTGGGGTACATTGGCTTCCGAAGGCGGGACAATCGTTAGGTTTTTTGTACCCTTGCATGATTTGACCACTAATACAGAGTTGGGGGGCAGTGGATGGGGTCATGGATGATAATTCCGTTTCAAAGCGTTTTAAGGCATCGTAGCGGGCGTATTCTGAGCGTAATCCCAACCCACTCTCCCCTATTTCTCCGATGCCTCGCCAACGACGGGGAACCACCTCAAAAACGTCTTGAATGACTTGTTGGGCTAACGGGTTACCTTGGGATTTGACGGAGCGAATATATTGATTTTCACAGTCAAATTTTCCTGCTTCTAACTGTTGAATACAATGGTAAATTCCTTGGAGAACATCGATAGGTTCAAAGCCGGTCACAACGATAGGAACTTTATATTTTTGAGCAATAGGCTGATAAGCTTCGTAACCCATAACGGTACAAACATGACCGGCTGCTAAAAATCCTTGAACCACACAATTAGGAGAGGATAAAAGGGCTTCCATTGCTGGGGGAACTAAAACATGGGAAACTAATAAAGAAAAATTTCCAATTCCTTGCTGTTTAGCCTGATAGGCTGCCATAGCCGTTGCTGGTGTAGTCGTTTCAAAGCCAACCGCAAAAAAAACAATCTCTTTATCAGGATTTTCTTGAGCAATTTTTAAACTATCTAAGGGTGAGTAAACAATACGAATATCTCCCCCAGATGCTTTAATCGTTAATAAATCTTTGTCACTTCCAGGAACTCTTAACATATCCCCAAAAGAACAGAAAATAACATTAGGTAAACTGGCAATTTTTAATGCACAATCGATCAGTTCAATGGGGGTGACACAAACCGGACAACCCGGCCCATGAATTAGGGTTATTTCAGGAGGTAATAAGCGATCTATACCATATTTCACAATAGAATGGGTTTGACCACCACAAATTTCCATAATAGTCCAAGGTTTAGTCATCATTTGAGTGATTTCTTGAACGTATTTTTCAGCCAAATCAGCATTACGATATTCATCAACAAATTTCATGATTTTCTCCCTTACCAATAAGATAATAAATAATCCGTTTTTTGACTTATATATTTTACTGTTTCTAGATTTAGCTCGATGATAATTGTTGTTTTTCAGCTAGGCTTATAAATTAACCTTTTTTTAGTGTTTTACCCCATTTTTTGAAGTCAAGGGAAAATTTATCAGTCATTATAAGGATCGTGGTGAGAAAAAATACGCTTTCTACTTCTAAGAAGTTTGATCTTGTAACAGTGGAGAAAACTGTGTTACTATGCACAGTCATTAGAATAATTGATAAAATATCAAATTGACTAAAATTAAAGAAAACAATAGATGACCGAAACTTCCCAAACCCTTCAATTACCCAGTCATGAAAGTGCGATCGCTTTGGCAGGAGTCGCCGAAGAAAACTTAAAATTCCTCTCCCGTCATACGGGGGCAAACTTAGTCTTACGGGGTCAAGAATTAAGCATTTATGGACCTGAAAAACCGGTGGCAAGGGTGATGAAAGTATTGCGATCGCTACAACCCTATTGGCAAGAAGCAAAAACCATCTCGCGTCCTGACTTAATGACAGCCTTTCAAGCGTTAGATACGGGACGAATGGAGGAATACCAAGACTTACAGCAGTCCATTTTAGCAAGAACTCGTCGAGGGGAAGTCATTCGAGCAAAAACCTTTCGACAAAAGCAATATATTAAAGCCATACAGAAACATGATGTGACGTTTTGCATTGGTCCGGCGGGAACGGGAAAGACATTTCTAGCTGCTGTTTTGGCGGTGAAGGCGTTATTAAATGATGAATGTGAACGGTTGATTTTAACCCGTCCGGCAGTGGAAGCAGGGGAAAAATTGGGGTTTTTACCCGGAGATTTACAACAAAAAGTAAACCCTTTTTTAAGACCTTTATACGATGCGTTATATGAGTTTATTGATCCGCAAAGAATTCCTGATTTAATGGAAAGAGGACAGATAGAAGTCGCCCCTTTAGCCTATATGCGAGGACGAACGTTAAGTAATGCGTTTGTTATCGTTGATGAGGCTCAAAATACCACACCGGCACAATTAAAAATGGTATTGACACGATTAGGTTTTGGCTCAAAAATGGTGGTAACAGGAGATATTACCCAAACCGACTTACCGAGACATCAAGACTCGGGTTTAGTGGTGGCGACTCACATTTTAAAATCAGTAGAAGGTATTGCATTTTGTCATTTTTCTCAAGCAGACGTAGTGCGTCATCCTTTGGTACAAAGAATTGTAGAAGCTTACGAAAAGTTTGATAGTTAATAGATAGTAATGACAAGAAGTAAGGTAAACATCTTCAGGGTTGCTATTTTTGTCAACCTATGATAGGTTGATGGTCAAAATCCTTATGATGAGCATAAATACAGCGAATATTTAACCTTAAATCAATGCCGACAATCTTCTCAGAAAAGAAACAGCCAAAGAAAAACAATAAACTATATGATTTTCTGTTTTCTCCAATTAATCAAAAGCAAAACCAGGAAGTTAAACTTGGATTAAGTGTAACTTTGATTTTTATACTTATTTGTTCTGTCATTGCCTATTATGATGTGTTGACGGGGCAATATCGGGGGGAAATTTTCAATGATGATCTCAGAATTTACTTCTGGTTAGACCAATTTCTTGATCCTGATTTATTTCCCAACGATCCGATTGCTGACTACTTTAAATCTGTTACCCCTATTGCTTATACTTTTCTCTTCTCTATACTGGCAAAATTAGGAATTACTCCAAGGTTTGTCATGCAAGTCATCCCATTGTTTTTAGCAGTATTTTCATCGGCCTATATTTTTCTACTATCTCTGGAAATTCTGCCCATCATTCCTTTTGCTTTTGTTACAACTATAGTATCATGGATGACATTTTTTCCGACGGATGCCTTACCCAGATCATCATTTATTATACTTTTTCCTGCATTTCTATATTATCTCATTCGTAGAGCCTTATTGCCTTGTTTAGCGACAATTCTTCTGCAAGGATTATTTTACACCCCTTTTATTTTTGTCTTGATAGGAGTGTTAATTGTTAGGTTATTTTCTTGGAAAAATAGAAAAATAAGGATTTCCTCGGATAAGAAAGATTATATTTTTTCTATAAGTGGTATTTTTGTAGCGGCTATTGTTAGCATAGTTTATATTTTGTCATCCCAAGATTATCTTCCTTCAATTTCAGGGGCAGAGGCAATAAAATTACCTGAGTTTTGGTATCCTGAAGGTAGAGTTCCTTACTACTCTGATAACATTTTAGATACCTATATTTTTGGTTGGCAAAGTGGTTTAAAACCAGGAAAACTTTTAAAATCAATACCTTTAGTTGGTTGGCTAAGTTTAATACTACCGCTTTTATTATGTTTTCCATCTAAGTTCTCTCTAAGAAATGAAATAACCCAAAATAGAGTAATATTGCTGAATATTCTGATAGCATCATGTGGATTAAATATTTTAGCCCATCTTGTTTTTTTTAAGCTTTATTATCCCAATAGATATACCAGAATGCCTCTAACTTTTCTCATTGCTTTATCTTCTAGCTTATGTTTGTTTATACTTTTGAGAGCAATTTGGAATTGGTGCAATGCTCAGCAATTTACTGTAAAAGTTAAGCAAGCGGCTTTCATTATAATAACTCTCATCTTAGGAGGTTATAGTTTAGCTTACCCTCTGTATTTTTCATCGAGAGTAAGCCCTCGTGTTGTGTATCATCTCCCTGAAATCGAAATGTTTTTTGCTGCACAACCGAAAGATATTCTGGTTGCGTCATTAGAAGGTACACCAAGTAATAACATACCCATATTTTCTCAACGTTCTACCCTAACAGCACCAGAATTTGTTGTTCCTTATCATCCTAAACACTATATTCCCATGAAGGAAAAAACTCTTGATTTAATTGAAGCTCATTACACTGATGATCAGTTAAAACTTAAAAAATTTATTCAACAGTATCAAATCGATTTTTTTGTGATCAGAGAGTCAACCTTTACCCCAAAATTTTTCACAAGAAGTACCTGGTTCAAACAGTGGAAAGATATAGCTAAAAAAATATCTAATGAGCAAAAATTAGGTAAAATTCCTAGCTTACTCAAGTTCAAACAAAACTGCACAGATTTTCAATCAGAGGAATGGTTTGTGGTTTCGAGTAAATGTATTCTTCGTCAATAGATTGCTGACCTAAGTCATGAAAATTTACCGATATATCAGGAAAATAAAAGTTATTAATAGTAAATAGTAATTTAGTTTGTACTTATTTATAGGTTCACAATAAAAACATTAAATTAGTTGACTTAAACAGGAAAATGTGAGACAATCTAATCGTTTTATCAAAAGGATTAATTGATATGAATTCATCAAAAGATTTTTTCACTTCCCCTAGATTTATTGTCATTGGAGGACATAAATGTGGCACAAGTTCGTTACATCATTATTTAAAACAACATCCTGATATTGTAATGCCTAAAATCAAGGGGGAGGATCTTCTTAATAAAGTTAATTTAGACATAGAAGCTTATGAAAAATCTTATGAACTAAAAACATCAGAAAAAATATTTGGAGAAGTATCTAGTGTTTATTTCCAATCAGAAAAAGCTTGTAAAGCGATCAAAAAATACTTTCCTAATGCTAAACTTTTAATCATGTTACGCAATCCTGTTGATCGTGCTTTTTCAGATTTTAATGCTTTATCTAATCGTCAGCAAATCAAGGGTGAATTCAAAGATATAGCCTATTGTCCTCAACCATCCAATAAGATTGTTAAGTTAGGATTTTATTATAAAACCCTGAAACAATATTTAGAAAACTTTGACCGAAATCAATTCAAATCTTTGATCTTTGATGATTTTGTCAAGAATCAAGAAAAATTTTATCAAGAATTCTTTCAATTTATTGAGGTGGATGATAGTTTTATTCCCGACACTTCTGTTATTGTTCGTAAAGGGGGACAAGTGAAACACAAAAAGCTTCAAAATCTACTTTTTTCTAATCCAGTTATTAAAACGACTGCTTCGACAATGCTGAAACCTTTTACTAACACGAGTCAAAGATACAATTTAAGAAAAAAAGTTGACAATATATTTATCGAAAAGAAAACGTTATCGAAAGAAATGAGAGAAAATTTGATGAAGGTGTATCGAGAGGATATCTTAAAAACTCAAGACCTTTTAGATATTGATTTATCTCATTGGCTGAAAGTTTCCTAATCAAGTGTTCAGAAGACAGCATATGTTGAATAATAAAATTTACTTCAATATATGCTGTTACACTGAAGTTTAATTGAGTGTTATTTCTGATCCTACGATGGATATGTAAGGGGATAATAAATAATCTTTTGCTACTTTCTGCACCATTTCAGCAGTAACATTATTAATAATTTCAGGAAACTGTTGATCAAATTCAATCCCTAATTCTAAGGTTTCATACCATCCGTATAAGTGAGCAATTTCTGCATTGGTTTGTTTTCCTAAAGCATATTGTCCTAATAACTTATTTTTGGCAGTTTGTAGTTCTTTGGGGGTTAATTCTACCTCACACAATCTTTCGGTTTCCTGTTGTAATCCTTCGAGGGCAATGTTAGTATTATGAGGGGCTGTTCCAATATAAGTAACGAAATGGGAGGGCTGTAAACGAGTGGGAAAAAAAGCAGAAACATCATAAGCGAGTCCTTTTTTTTCTCTTAATTCTACAAATAAACGACTGGATAACCCATTCCCTAAATAGGTACTCAATAATTTTAAAACAGGATAATCGATATGGTCGACACCAACGGTTAAATACCCTAACATAATAATGGCTTGTTGACTGGATTGAGGGGTGATGATTTCACAGGGAGAAACCTTTAACATCGGAAAAGAAGTAAGAGTTAAGTTTTGGGAAGGATTTTCCCAACTTCCAAAGGTGTTTTTAATTAATTGAACCGCCTTATCTAAGGTGATATTTCCCGACAAACTAATAATTAAGTTATCCGGTCGAAAATGGTCAGCATAACACTGTTGTAAGTCGTCTCGACTTACTTGACAAACGGTTTCTTCTGTGCCTAAAATTGAGCGTCCGTAAGGATGTTCCCCATAGATTTTTTCCCGTAATTGATTAAAAGCAATGTTAAAAGGTTGTTCTTGTTGAGAACGAATGGTTTGACAAATTAATTGTTTTTCTAGAGCAATTTCTTCTTCAGGAAAAGTGGGCGATCGCAGAATTTCTCCTAATAAGTTTAAAATAGATTCAAAATCCTCAGAAACCGTTTTCGTACCCATCATAAAATAATCCGATGCGGTATCTCCCCCTAAACTGGCCCCCATCGATTCAATGGCCTCTGCAATATCTAGAGAGGAAAGAGTTGGGGTTCCTTTGGTAATTAAGGTCGCTAATAAATGAAAAATACCCGCTTTCTCTAGTTTTTCCCATAAAGTCCCCGCTTGTTTCCAGAAAAATCTTCCCGATATCAAGTCAGTGGTGGGATTTTCTCTGACAATTAAAACAATGCCATTATCTAATTGTAAGCGATGGATAAATTTAGGTAGAGAAACGGGAGAAGATGCTTCCATTGTTGATTAATTATGCTGAATAATTTAGCAGGGTTCCATAATGGTAATAGCATACCGTTCTGGAGACAAATATTCCCTGGCAAGTTGTTGGAGTTGTTGGGCAGTATATTGTTTAATTAAGGTAGGATAATTTAAGGCCAGTTCAGCATGGGCTAAGGTTTGATAATAACCATATAATCCTGCTAATTGACTCGCAGTTTCTGTGGAAAAAATGTAATCATGACAAAGTAATCGCTTGGCTTTATTTAATTCTGCTTCTGTGATGGGTTGTTGGTGTAATTGTTTTAAGCGATCGCAGATAATGGCTTCAACTTCAAGCAAATGCTGCGGATCTAACCATGCTCCAATGGTAAACAAACTGGAATCTTGTTGCAAGGAAAAAGAACTTTCAATATCCATTACCAGTTGCTTGTCTTCTCGTAATTCCTGGACTAAACGGGAGGTTCGTCCTCCTCCTAAGATAACGGATAATAAATCTAGTCCCAGTCCCTGTTGCAGTTGGTTGATTCCTGGTCCTATCCACCCCATTAATAACCGTCCTTGGCTGATCCTCGGAAAATAGATATGATTGCGTCTAATAGCTGTTAAAGGGGGTTCTGAGGTGATTTGGTGAGGGGGACATTCCCAAGGAAGACTAAACTCAGAAAACGACTTTTCTACTAACGATAAGGCTGTCTGCTGTTCCACATTGCCCACAACCACGACAGTAATATTCTGGGGTTGGTAATGGGTTCGATGAAAACATCGTAACTCATGGGGTGAATATTGTCTGAGTTGGGTTTCATGACCGAGAATAGAGCGACCATAGGGATGATGTTGGTACAATGTTTCACACAGACTTTGAAAGCATACCCAGTCGGGATCATCATAGGATGACCTCATCTCTTCTAGAATGACATCTCTTTCTCTGATAAATTCCTCATCGGGAATGGCTGCTTGGAGCAAAATTTCCCCTAAATAGGGTAAGGTTTGGGTGAGGCGGTTGTCTGCTACAGTTAGGAAAAAATGGGCATAGTCGTAGCTGGTAAAGGCGTTGGTTATGCCTCCATTATGTTCTATGATTTGATCAAAGTCCCCTGGCAAAATTCTTTCACTTCCTTTGAAGATCATATGTTCTAAAAAATGGGCAACACCTCCCCATTTTTTAGGTTCAACTCTTGCCCCGGCCTTTACCCATACATCCACTACTGTCACTGGAGTAACAGAACAATTTTGATGGACAACCGTTATTCCTTGGTCGAGTTGGGTAACACTGAAGGGGAAACCCATAGTTTTGCAACGATTTGTCTGTTGTCTCAATGCCTAAAATAGTTAGGTTTTCTTTAATTTTAAGTTAAGTTTAAAGTTTTGTCTTAACTGCTTTGATCTTATGTCTGGAAATCTTGACATTTAGCAAGAGTCTAGAAAGACCGCCGTACCGTTTTACCTCAGTTTATGACCTGGGAAAACCAGGTGGGTATCGACCGCTTATCGCTTCTGTTTCCGAGTACAAGCTCGGTTTACTGCCACGATAGCTGGTTAACGCCCTTAAACTCAAAGCATAGATCAAAAAACTTTATTGGCAGTCACCAATACGGCAGTCTTTCCTCTCTACCATATCACAAACTCAAAAATTGTGCAGCAGGGATTATTTATTGATTTTCTAACCACTGATACCAAGAAGATAACCCTTCTCCTGTGACGGTTGAAACTTGAAAAATAACCAATGATGGGTTAACTTGTTGAGCGTATTCAATACATTTTTTAACATCAAATTGAACATAGGGAAGTAAATCGATTTTCGTTAAAATCATGACTTTACTTTCTCGGAACATATGAGGATATTTGATGGGTTTATCTTCTCCTTCTGTCACGGAAAGAATGGCCACTTTGGCTGCTTCTCCGAGATCGAATAACGCAGGACAGACTAAGTTACCCACGTTTTCAATCATTAAAATTGAATTGGGTTCTGGGTTTAGTTCTGTATAGCCTTTTTCCACCATTGATGCTTCTAGATGACAACCCGTTCCTGTGTTGATTTGTACAACTTTGCACCCGGTTTCTTTAATTCTCTGTGCATCATTAGCCGTTTCTTGATCTCCTTCAATGACATTAATTTTAAGTTTCTCTTTTAAGTCATTAATGGTTCGGGTTAAGAGGGTGGTTTTCCCTGAACCGGGAGAACTGACTAAATTTAAGGCTAAGATATTTCGACCTTTAAAATAGCCTCGATTTTGAGCAGCAATTAAATCATTTTTCTGTAAAATCTTTTCTTCTAACGTAATCGTCGTACCGTGCATCTTAGCATGAATTTCTGAAGCATGGTTATGATGAGAATGGTGATGATGAGAATGGTGATGATGAGCATCATCATCATGGGAATGACTAATGACGGTTCCATCGGCTAAAGTATGGGTATGATGACCATTGATATCAGTGGTTTTTCCTGTTTCAATATTGGTTAAAGTCACATCATTTCCCTCAGAACAACCGCAGGTTACACACATAATTCTTCTACCTCCATTTCTTTAATTTGTAATTCTTGTCCTTGAATAATATCTAATTCAACACTATCGCAGCGATCGCATTTTCCAAAGGGTTGAGATAGGCTAATTTCTTGGCCACAATGACGACATTTTCCCCTTCCTTCGGTTTCAATAATGTCTAAGGTTGCTCCGGCTAAAATGGTATCCTGACAACAAATATCAAAACAGAAACGAATCGCATCTGGCATAATAGCCGATAGTTTGCCTATTTCTAAGGTAACACGCTTCACAGGTGCGCCCTTGGCTTGTTCACAGACAATAGCTACAATATTTTGAGTAATCCCCAGTTCGTGCATAAAATAATATTGATTAAATCTGCTTCTATTGAATCGGTATTTTTTTCCTGGGGATGCGTTTTTTTAGGAAATTTTAATAACTCGCAAAGTGTATTTCGTTAAATATGATCTAATTCTTAAGAAGGCTTTAGAACCAGTTCGTTACCATTCGTAAGGTGATTTTCCAGAAAACTTGAGAGTTGCTGGTTCAGGATTATCCCCAATTTTTCTGTCTTTCTTACCGTTATATTCACGACCTCTATTGGCTGTTTCAGGGAACACACCATCAGCAGGATGTAGATATTGGGTTTCTCCACTAGGATAAATGCGATAGATTTTATAATCTTGGATTGAGGGCCTAAACTTTGTCCGTAACTGAGTTCCCAACGCGAGACATTGTTCTTTTGTGGCCAAATAGAGGAGGTTTTTTCCTTCGTTCATGATAGCAGCCCCACCTGTCGGCATTTCAAAGACTTTCTCAAAGGAACTTGTCCAGGTAATGGCATATTTTTCTTCACGTTCGGCTTTCGAGAGTAAACCCCCTGTACTACCGCCAAATTTAGGCATAGCTCCAGAAAGACTGAATTTTTGTGTTGTTGTTGTTTTCTTATCGTTTTTCGACAGAATAGAAGGCTTTTGCTTCTCAATAGCCGAAGTTTTTTTTTCCGTTAACCAAACAAGATTTTCTTGCCTTTCAGGAATACCTTTAATTAAGCTTGAAGAAGGTTTTTGGGGACTGTCACCATAAAACGTAGTTAGTGGTTGAGACCAGTCTGTAACATTGGTATATTGCTGAATTAAATTAACTGCTGCTTCTATTTTGTGATCGGGTAATCCTCGTGCTATAGCATCTTGTCTGATTAGCCGTAGACCATCGAAAAGGAGTTGTAACCCCTGACTGTAGATCGGAATACCTCGCTTAACAGCCTCCAACAGATATTGTCTAATGGAATCTATCTTCGGCGTGCTGTCGCGGAGTAATTGCCAGGCAAGAATTACTGGTAAATCAGGAAGCCAATTTACTTGATTAACTAACTGTTCTAACCATTGTTGATAAGCATCCCTATTTTTACTTCTTAGTAGATAATAACTCAGTATTACTGCTTTAACAGGATTTTCAAATAGTAACGTCGGCTCAAGTGAAGCTTGCTCAGCTAATAATTGCTCACCGATAATTTTTGCTGCCTTGAGCCTACCTGAAATCAAATAACCTAATAGGGTTTCAACCTGAAGATCATGGCTTGCGATCGCCATTGCTAAATCCTTTCTTCCTTCAGATGGATAAACTAAAATCTGTAGCTTGGAGCATGGAGGTAAGGCACTCAGCCTCCAGGGAATCTCTTCTCCCCCAATTTGAAGAAAGTAGATTTTTTGCTGATTAAGCTGATTAAATTTATCATCTAAATGATAATTGACAACTCTTGGATTAACTGGGGTTTTCCACTCAGTTGGCCATGATAATTCTTGCGCGAATTGGCCGTCATAACTCCATAATTTCTGCCAAGTCCCAGGAAAATTAGAGACTCCAGTAAGTTGATCTTCGTGAGCATCTTCTATGTAGTAGGGCCATCCATGATATGATTTGCCATATTTCAATTTGACAAGATTGGTCTTCCCTTTTTCGACAGAAGTTTCTTGGCTAATGGTTTCTCCCGATGGCATATAAGCTCGAATGAGATAATCCCCGAGTTTGACAGGGACATCACAATACTGTCCCACTGACACAGATAAGCTAATTTGGAAGTCGTTGCCAATAACTTCTGTAGAAATCAGCGTGTCTTCGCGAAGACCTTCTGCTATTAGTTGTAGCTGAAGAATTGCGTTTTCCTCTTGTTCAAAAACATTAACCATTATCTTCGTTTCACTGTTAGTTGACATGTGATGGGGGCTTTCATGGGATCACTTGCATCTAGATTATGATCTTGAGGTGAGTCAATGACATAATCTGACGGCGAATTTATATTAATCTTATAGTATTGTCTACTGGCTTGAACATTGAAATTCCATGGTGGAAGATAATAATTTTGATGAGAGTTATTCAACTTGATCTGAGCTTGCTCAGTTACACTCGATGGGTGGATGGAAACATTAATAGGTAATAGGGGAGGCTCTCTGAGTTCGTGAAAGATATAAGTTTCAGAAATGTCCTGATAGTCAGTTCTCTTTTGCTTACCATGACTCAGCCGCTTTACCGTTTTCTTCAAAGCCCTATTTATCTCGGAAAGTTCAACCAACCATTTTTCATTACTATCTGAGCTAAGTTGACTGGCAAATATATCAAGACTTTGTATAAGAGCTTGTGTAAAGTAACTCGCTTCTCCTGGTTTACCGTAAGCAGTAGCCCCAGTTGGAGATGCGCGAAAAATCCATTGATTTCCAACAGAGGAGGTAATTCGACCTCCTCTGGCTAATGGGAGACCTAAATTTCCTGATATTTTTGATAAGCCTTCTGTCTCTTGGCGGCACGAATCAATAAGATAACATTGAGTCTTCGCTTTACAGGCTGTTGTCATTCCGATAAATGTATTTTCAATATCGATAGCATCATCTGTGAACAACATATTAGGCTTTTTTCCAAAGTTTTCCAGAGGGAGTGTCTGTTCCCTCGTCCTTCCTAGCCTTCCTAGTCCATGCCCACAAAAGTAAACAATTGCTACATCATCCATCTTCAATTGATTCAGCCATTGATCAAAAGCCTGACTAATATTACTCCAAGTAGCTCGATCAACTGGGTGACTGTTCCCTGTTTTTAATGAAATGTAGTTTTCTGTTTTTGGACTTATCGTTGTTCCTTTCTGTTCACCAGAAGAAATAAACATATCAATACTAGCTAAAGGAGCTTTAAGGTTTTGATATTTACTTTCCATCCATTCCGCAAATTGTATAGCTGAAATAGGAGGACAAGATAAGTAGCCTTCTAAAGTAGTTAAATCAAACTCCGATAGTTTACTTTGTAATTTAGGCGATGGATCAATAAGATGGGGATAATATCCTATCGCTATAATAAAAACATAAGTTTTTCCCGGATTGGGTTTGACATCAGGGATCAGAATTGTTGTCATCGTTCCACAATTTTGAGTTTTGAATATGCTTGGTTAGACGATCATAAAAGCTAACCCTATGAAAATAAGTTGTATGAGCAGCACGAATTCCTTTTCCTGTGGAATATTGCCAATCATACAAATCGTACAACTCATTGTCTTGTTCTTGTCTGATACAAGAGGATTGGAATACTGGCGTAACACGAAATGAAAAGAGATCATTGGGGTCGTATATGTTAAGCCAATAGTCTACTTTAGCTGGTTTAGGAACTCTATTTACTTCTGCATTAGCAGAGATAGCCCAATCACTAACCTCAAATAGCTTGAGTTCTTCAAACCAAGAAACCTGAGATCCTACTGTAACCAGCAAATCAATTTTTAGATCAGGCTGAAAATGAGTCAGTATATCGTACATGATATTACCACCCATACTGTGAGCAACAACAATTAACTTGTTGCCACTGATATCAGCTTCTTTTCTTGCTTTTTTGAGTTCTGGAATAATTTTATCAACAATTAGTTTTTTTCTGTTGAGATATACACAAACATCCCCTACAAAATCGGATACAAAAGGATGTGCTGATGGACGACCATGCTTTGCAACTGTACGTCCTACCTGATATCCGCCAACATCACCCATACGACTTGCTGACTCAGAAATTTGATCTACTGTTGTCTGAACTTTCTCTACCCCCTCTCTAATACCTGTCCATACATTATTTAAGCTGCCTAGTCTTTCCAATTCTGGTATTTCCACTTGACTCTGATAAGGTAACTGTAATTCCCAGTTACTTACTGCTTTTTGCAATTGATATAGAAATTGATAATTATCTTCTACACTATTAAACCAGTCTGGATGAGGATTGTGTTGAGCATAATCTATCGCTTTAATGGCTAAATCTACCCACTCATCAGTTTGGTGTTCAGGAATGCGATCTAAACTAGCAGCCCAAATCAAATCGATAACATTCTCTAAAGAAGTTTGTTGAGCGACTTCTAACAAAATATTATCCCCTTGAGAAAATGTTTGATCCCCTAAAATTGCCTCTAGAAGAACTATAATTTCATCATTCTCTAGTAAACCAAGTTCTTCGTCTTCTTCTTCATTCACTGATGGAACAGAAGCATGATTCCAATAGAATAAAGCTCCCCTATCTCCCCAGTAGGGATTATAAATTTTATCATCTCTTTTCAAAAGGTTTTTTAAAATGTAACGCTTAAAAAATTTATCACGAGTATTTATTTCCTTTTGATACTTTTGATCCATACGAGTTCTCACTCCATGAACAAAGACTAACGGCATATTTTTTTATTCTCCTGGTATTATAAAGTCGACTAATGCAGTATCAAATTTAATAGCATAATAACACGTGGCATTGCTGATTTTGCTAGTGTTGCATAAATTAGCAATTGTTGTTAAACCTAAATCAGTACAGATGGACGGAGACTAGACTAAGATCAAGTCAAAAGCTTAATTGTTTTTAGTGTTTTCATCTGTGAGACTACAATTAAAGTTAGAATCGATAAAACAATGTATTAATAAATGGTTCTGGGTATGAAAATTAGAGAGAAATTTGAGCAATATCCGGCTGATATGCAGCAATGGATGATTCAACAGGAAAAAACGAAATTAACCCGTATTGAAACCGCTTTAAATAATGGTAAAAAATTGTATGAAACCATAGAAGATGAGGAAAAAGGACAATGGTTACTAGGAACCACCCTGCTAATCGAAAGATATTTATCCTTACTACCACAACGAAACTGTAAACTAGAAGAAGTATCGGACGATTATATTTTTCAGGTTTGGGAAACACTGGAAAATGATCCCAGTTTAAGGGAATTAATTCCTCAAGTAGAAACCAGATATGAAGGGTTACTTACTATCTAATCTTTTTGACATTTATTGAGACGTAATTGCTTCATCAAACTATAAATTAATGGGGATAAAACCACACCCATCGCTAACACAAAGACTAAACCACTAAACAAGGCATAAAGAGAAGCAAATAACTTGGCACTATTGGTTAATAACGGATTAACTGGACCCATTCCACTGAGAATCATAGACGCTTCCACCGTCGCATCCAGCCAAGTTAAATTGGCTGTCCAATGATAGCCTAAAACCCCAATAAAAAGCCCCATAATAATGCAAAGTGCAGACAGACTTAGGTAACTCAAAAAGTCACGCACAAAGTTTGTTTCTTGATGAGACTTGGGACTCAATAATCTATCCACGTCTTGTCCTTCTCTGATAGCTTTAATAGCTTTAAGAGAGGGACATTGTTTAGCATAAAGACAAACAGGTTTGATCTGATTTTCTGGCGATCGCCTAATTGCTGTTGGACTCTTCAAGTTTGACCCTTTTTAGCTCTAGCAACTTACCTCACTATTGAAGGATAATCTGTCCTTGAAATCTTCCCCCACAAGAATCATCCGATCGGGTGAATTTAAGTAGTTATCAAAATCCAGGGTGCAGGAGTTGAACCTGCCTAGCACGAATTATGAGTTCGTTGCCTAAACCGCTCGGCCAACCCTGGTTATGGGGACAATAATCCTATTCTTTTCCAATTATAGCGTTTTTGGGGCTAAGGTTCTAGATCCCCCCAAACCCCCCTTAAACAAGGGGGGTTAACAAGGGTTATGAAACGTCAGAAAACTGGTTCATAATTTCAGAATTATCACTCCAAACCGCAGCAATATTAATGGTTCCATTCAAGAAGTTTTGACGACAAGCGCGACGCTGAATTTTACCACTGGCGGTTTTTAAGACCGTTCCTGATCTGGCTAAAACGATGGCGTAGGTTTGGATTTCGTGTTCTTCAGCAATTTCTTGACGAATATCTCCTAATAATTGCTCAAAGTCTAACTCTCCGCTTCTTCTTTCCAACTCTTGAACCACTACTAATTGTTCTTCCCCATCCACTTCCACAGAAAAAGCAGCCCCATAGTCCGACCGAAAAACAGGGTTAAGATGTTGTACCGTCCACTCAATATCTTGGGGATAATGATTGGTTCCTCGGATAATAATTAAGTCTTTCATCCGTCCCGTAATATAGAGTTCTCCGTCTTTGAAAAACCCTAAATCCCCTGTTCTTAAAAAAGGACCCTCTTGAGTATCTTTAATGTAGGCTTGGAATGTTTCTTCTGTAGCCTCTTTCCGTTGCCAATACCCTTGGGCCATACTGGGGTCAGATACCCATATTTCTCCCACTTCATCCTCCGCGCAACGGGTTAAGGTATCGGGGTTAACGATCGCCAATTTTGTCTCACACACTAACTGACCACAACTGGCCATAATACGGGTTCCTTTTTCCTGTTGGGGGTCAGCCTCCACAATTTTATCCTGTTCCAAAGCCGACGCATCTAAACAAGCAAAAACGGGATGGGTTCCCTTCGGTTTAGTAGATACCAGTAAAGTATATTCTGCTAACCCATAAGCAGGGGCAAAAGTTTCCCAACGAAACCCACAGGGGGAAAACGTTTCCACAAAATTCATCATGACCCTAGGGTTAATGGGTTCAGCCGCATTTCCGGCTGCTTCCCAGCTACTTAAGTCTAGTTGGGCTATATCTTTGCTTTTTAAGCGACGTAAACAGAGATCGTAGGCGAAGTTAGGGGCCTGGGAATGGGTAACTTTATATTTGGTGATGTTCTTTAACCATTGAATGGGACGCTTAATAAACGAAAAAGGAGACATCAAGTAACAAGGGGTTCCGTTGTAGAGAGGAACCGTCATCCCTTCCACTAACCCATAGTCGTGAAAATAGGGCATCCAAGTATGGGTAATACTATGTTCATCGTAACCACAGGCCCGTTGTAAATAGCGGGCGTGGTGCATTAAATTGAAGTGGGATAACATGACTCCTTTGGGTGTGGAAGTGGACCCAGAGGTGTATTGTAAGTAAGCTAATTCGTCTTTATCCACCTGGGGATCTTCCCATCCCTCAGCCAAGGATAAATCAACCGTGGCGGTGTCGATCCACTTCATTTGCTCAAATTCAGGAAATTCTTCTTTAACCTCTTCTACGAGGGATAAAATAGCCTCTGTGGTTAACGCAAAGGTAGCATTGGCATCCTGAACAATAGCCCGTAAACGGGGTAAGGTTCGCTTCAGTCTTCCGGACTCTGGTGGGGGGACGGGAATGGCAATGACACCGCTATATAAACAGCCACAGAAGGCTGCGATCACCTCTAACCCTTGGGGGTATAACAGTAATGCTCTTTCGCCTCTGGCTTGATATTTTTGGAGTAGGGTAGCGATCGCTTTGGCTTGTCGATCTAATTCTCCATAGGTTAAAGGTGGGGTTTCTCGTTTTCCGTCTATTAAAAAAGTATAGGCGTGACCGTTAGGCGTTTGATCAGCCCGTAAGCGTAATAATTCTATCAGGGTGGTGGGAGTGGTTATAGATTTTTCTAAGCTTTGAGTCATAGTTATATTTAGAACAAGGAGTCAGAATATAGAGTTCGGCCGTAAAATCAGCCGAACGGAATTAGGATACAGAATAGCAGGGTTAAATCCATCAAGAAACTGTATCAATTTTAAAGGAAATCTTCACATTTGCAACTATTTCCTGTTCCCTATTCCCCTTCCCTAAATCAATTAAAACGGAAGACGAGGGACGTTACTGACAAATCCTTCAATACTTTGATAAATTTCTGCCAAGCGATCGCCGTCTACGTGAAGTTCTTCGGTGGGATAGTTTTCAAGAATTTCAATTAAGCGTATATTTTTATCGGATAAAGCAGAGGTGACTAACGCCCCTCTTAATGATTCTCTATTAGCTCGTTTTGATGGGGTATGAATCACTTCTCCAACGGGATCAAGGACCATACTTCCTGCAAAACTATTCAGAACTTTAGAGAGAAAAACGGGGTCAACGTCGACGTTATTATTCAATAATGCTCTTAATTCTTCTGGTTCTTTATTGGCTAATTTTAAATAGGATCTTAGGGATCTTGAAGCTTCTCCTGTATTAGCTAAGTGACTTAATTCTTCAACGGAAACAGACTCTCGTAAAATACTATACTTTAAGACAACGGTTTCGGCTGCTTGGCATGGGAGTTTTGTCGATGCTATCCCCATAATAGCTAACATGAAACTAAAAATAAGTCGATATTTATTCAATAAATTGTTTTTCTGTTGTCTCATCATTAAATTATCTATTTAGTTAGATTTTTATACTTATCATTTTAACTAAATTCATATTTTTTTACCAAAATTAACCCCAAAGATTAATTATCCTTGGGGTGGTTTGTTATAAACCAGCCTTTATATAAGATGGCTGGCGGTATTTATCTTATGAGTCCATTGTAAAGTTTTATGTATCGTTTTTAGATTTTCTTAACATTTTCTTTAGATTTGGTGATGGACTAATAAGGGTCAAATCTAGTTTTAGAGCAGTTTTCATATCAATAGACTAACAATGAAAATAAAAATTCCCCCCACACTCCCCACCCCTCCCACACTTCCCACACTCAACTTCACTAAAATCTTGATACACCCAATTGAAAACTGCTATTAGTAGGGGATAGTGAGGTATACCGTATTGTAACTATTATGTAAAGTTTCTTATAATAAAGGTAATAAAGCTTAATATAAGATCATTTAATGACCATGTTCCCTAACCTATTTGAAGCGACGACTGAATACTGGCAACAACTGGACGATATTGAATCTCGTTATCAGCAAGGAGAGTTATCCATCGAGGAAGTTGATCGAGAAGTAGAAATGTTGATGAAGCAACTGGGGCAAAAAAGACGAGAAAGTTTGCGCTTTTTTAGAGATAGTCTATCTCATTGGATCTCTACTCATACTGAGTTTTTGATTGGTTTACTGTTTGTTCTTATGGTTGCTTATAGTTGGATATTGGCGGTCAATAATTAGAGAATACTGTGATACACTAAAAAACCTCAGTAAGACTGAGGTAAAGGAGGAGATTCCATGAAATGCAAACGACGCACGAGATAAAAGATCAATTTTGACTATTAAAGATGTTTTGAAAAGGCAAGTCTTTATCTTTGTTGACTTGTTCTTATCTGTTCTTAGTTTGCCCAAAGTACAGCAAGTTCATATCAATGGAATAAAAATTCCACTTTATTCCACTTATAAGGAGAAAAAAAAATCGTCAAAACGTTGAATATACCTTGTTTTTGGGACTGACATCACCCCTGATGACCTCCTAATATAAAGGTAACAAGAGAAAAAAAGAGGTCACACCAATGTTTAACACCACCACCACCAACACCATCATCGTCCGTAACTACATCATTCTCACTGCTACTGTTATGTTTGCTGCAATAGGTTTAACCGATACATTTTTAGCCCCTACTCGTACCGGACAACAAGATCGCCTCAATAACTATGGTCAAGTGGTGAGTGCTGGTTTAGTTTCTTATTCTCAAAAATTAGGACGTTAATTACAGTTTTGACCGTTTTCTCTTGTTCTTTACCTCGTCATTTGACGGGGTTTTTTTATATCTTTGTTTGTCATTGCGAGAGACTCCAAATCTCAGAGACTGTTTGTTCAAGACATATTGAAAACCAGTTTTGTTTGGTGGGCAAAGTTTTTTACTTTACGGGTAGTCCAGATAAATCTCTGATTTGCCCACCCTACGGTCTTTTGCTAACCCTAATACCTAGTGCTATAGTTAAATGATTAAGGTGAGATGAGGTTAAAAAATTGATGAGATGAAACAGAATTATTTTTTACTTTTATTTGTCTTCTTAAATGTTTTATTTTTCCCAAAAAATGCCTATGGGGATGAGGTGTGGTCAACGGAAGAATATAAAGTAATTTATCTTGAAGATAGAAAAACGACGGCAGTTTGGAGTTATGGGGATGAACTGGGACATATTTTTATAGATGGTTTAGGGGGAAATTTTAAGAATCGAGGATCTTATAATGGTTATTGGGTACAGTCTAGTTCTTCCCGTCGCTGCGATACCTATAGAGAAGGAATGAATGGTGAACCTAGTTATTATTGGGGTCGATTTGAGATTAGATTTATAGACCCTGATTTTCCGTCTCGTTGGCAAGCTAAGTTTGGTCTGTGTGACCAAAACCCTACGATTGTTCTCAATGGAACCCCTGTCGGAAATTTTTCGACACCTGTTCCACTCCCTAAAGATTAAGAGACTGTTTGTTCAAGAAATATTAAAAACCAGTTTTGTCTGGTGGGCAATGTTTTTTACTTTACGGGTAGTCCTGATAAATCTCTGATTTGCCCACCCTACGGTCTTAAAAAATTAATTTTTGACTTTTAACTTTTGACTTTTGCCTTTGCGAAGCGCGTGAACTCGTAAAAAAAGAACGGAAAATTAACTCTTGACAAACGCCTGAAAGTGTTATACCTCACAGGTTACAAGTCTTTGCGCGAGAGAAGAGACGCGGTGATAAAATCCTAACGTATTCTCCTTATACAGACTAATTGGGAGGTGTCCCTCTGGTGTAGTATCTAATAATTCAAAAGTGAGATGTAAGTAACTCACATAGCTTCCTCCTTCTCTCCAACCAACACGATCGCAAAACTCGTGCCAGATTTTTTCATTATAGTCTCTTGTTCCTCCTAATTCATCCATATAGATTTTTTGCTGAACACTGAAGCCAAATTTTCCCTCACTGTAGTGTACCCAAAGTTGATCGATGGTGCGTAAGTCGTCACAGGGGAAATTATCGATATCGTCAAACCTTAAAGACCCCTCAGAGACTAGGTTAGCGACTCTCAGCATAACGTCACTGGTTTCTTGGTCTGCTTCCTTCCATTTCCCTGCTGCGAGGAAGTCTCGGAGTTTAAAATATTTAGGGGATATCCCTGATGGGGAAACTTGTAGGAGTTTTTTAATAGATTCATTTTTTAGACTATAATCTGGATGGATTTGTCGATTATTTTCATTTGCTACTGGATTATAGAGAAGTAAGTCTTTTAATTTTGAGTCAGACTTAACCCAGAAACTAGCTTGCGTTCTCTCTTGATTATTTTCATTAGATGACTCTGAAGTACGAGATGCAAGAGCTTCATCTTCTAGTTCAGAAAGTAAATTAGGACGATTTTTTAGGTCAAGAAGAAGACGAGGATATTTCAGAATAAGTGCAGTAAACTTAGCAATTTGTTCTAGGGTTATCTGTTCTCTTTCTGATATTCGTAGGGAAACTCCAATAGAATAATAAGCAATGTAAGTAGCGAGTTTAAGTTCATTAATATAGCGTTTTAAATAACGAGGATTATAATTAAAGAAAGGGGCAACCATCTCTAGAGCTTTTTGGAGATTTTCTTTGTTCAACTCTTTTTTAAAAATAGGGAAAATAGCTAATTCATTGGGCGAAATAGTTTGAGAGTCTTCTATCTTTTTAGAATCTATACCTCTTAGAAAATTTCTTAATATATGTTGAGAAGGTTGAGGAACAATAAATGATAATTGAATAAATTTTTCAAGATAATTAAACCCATAGTTCACTTTTTTTCTTAACCGATTATCTTCATTGGGGTGATTCTTATTTTCTACTGTAATTGAGGCTAGAAAAGGAAGGACATCTTTTTGTTTAAAAGTGATGGCTGCGGCAACTTTTTCTCGATCAATCCCTAAGATAAAAATTAGATTCGGATCACTAGAAATCATGAGATTTAAAGCTTGTAATAAATCAGCAGATTTACCTAATTCACAACGATCAAGATCATCAATAAAGACATAAACTTTCTCATCTTTACCTGCATAAGCATTTACAATTTTCGAGAAATCTTGATGGAATTGTTCGATAAAGGTAACTTTTTGCTCATAATCAGGGGATTTAATATATTTAGTTAAATTCATTTTAGGATCACCAATTAAATCCCTTAATACCACCACAAGTTTACCGATACCGGCAACGGAACCACCAGTCCCTCCCAGAATTAATAACCAAGTTAAAACACCATTTGACTCTTGTTCATCAACTGTTTCATTTATCTCTTGTTTATTCCCTTCATCTGTATTATTTTCCTCTTCCTCTGTATTATTTTTCTCTTCCTCTGTGCCAGATTTAATAAGATTTTCAACATTTTCAGCCCATTCATTAGCTCCCTTTTTACCGACTTTAAAATATATAATTAGAATGGCTCCTATCAAACTTCCTATCAAGACTATCATAGCCAAGCTCTGTATAAAGTTTAATGGTTTTTCTTTCACTTTTAAACGAGATGTAATTAACTTAAGATAACTCAATAGATTAGGAATATAATCCTTAAAACTGTTGTTTTTAGATAATTGTTCTAAAAAAGATAAGGCAAAAGCAGCCCAAAGCGATTCAGCTTTATCATGTCTCCAAGCATTAAACCACACAGTTTTTGTTTTTTTCTTTAAGGTCAAGTTTATTTTAACTAATGTCCATTTTAATCCTGAACGTAAAAAATTCAATGTAGTTGATAAATCACGCCAGTAAATTTGGTTTTTACTAACAATAATATTTTGTTCAATTTCTTTTAAGGGTGCTGTTTTTAACTCTTCAGACTTCGTTTTAATTTCAGCTTCAAGTTGTTTCATAAAAGAAGATTTCCCACTTCCCCATTCTCCTTCTATCGAAATGGTGAGTGGTGGTTTTGTATCAGGATGAGTTAAAAATTCAGCTATGGCAACAACATAAGGGGTAAAACCAAGGGTATCTTCTATAGTTGGTTGATCACCAACAGTATTATTATTAGATTGCTCTTCAAATTGTGTCATTTAGGATGAAGGAGTGAAATAGAAATAATCGATAGTCAAAAATAGAATGTTTTTATTATAATTAATAACACTATAGATAAAGTATAGCAATCAGGAATGATATATGAGAACCCATGAGGACATAATAATATTATGTCCCTACCAATAAGCTGCTGTAGGGATTTAACAATGTTAAATCCTCTTTGTCATTTTCTCACAACTGAAACCTGATTGCTATA
>JASJDN010000026.1 GCA_030065205.1 Crocosphaera sp. | reverse complement strand
TGGCTACAATTCAGGTTCATACCTTACGGCCGTCTTTAGTCTATCACAAAAATTCTGTCCTGGCTCTCTTGCCGAAGGCTCTGCGTAGCACCCCCTCGATTTTCGTTCCTCAATCGGGGATTTCTCGCCAGGGGGGTTAAAATGAGTATGTCTGCCGTTTGGATGGCTTCTAAGGAGGTTTGAGCGATTTTAGCTCCTAACGGTTGTAAAAGCCTTTCTGCTAAGAGTTTACCCATTAATCCTATGCCTAATACACCGATATTCATAATCTTAATGATTTGATTTTTGGGTTTGCGATCGCTTTTAATTATAACAGTGCTATCTGACAACACATTGTTAGATATTAATAGGTTTTTAGTAGGTGATATAATGACTTCAATTACTTAATATTGATATTTTGATGCACTCTACTACTTATACTCCTCCTTGGGGACTAAAAAATGGCTTATCAATGAGCATTTATGCAGGTTTATTTGCAGGGAAAAATTGGGAAAAAAATGTCCAATTTCCTGAACCTAGTTATGAAGAAAAAATCTTTATTGGAGCGCAAGAAACCCCTATTTTTGGACTGGTAGCGATTCCTGAAAACCCACGGGGTACTATTGTCGGAACTTATGGTATTGTCGGGGATCTCGATAATCAATGGTATTTAAGATTATTAGGCAGAAAAGCCTATGCTGCGGGTTATGCGGTGGTGATTTTTGATTGGCGGGCCCACGGAAAAACAGCACAACTTTCTCCGACGTTAACCTCTGATGGTATCTATGAAGGGGAAGACTATGTGCGTATTGCAGCAGAAGCGAAAACAATGGGGTGTCCGGCACCGTTTTGGTTAACGGGATTTTCTTTGGGGGGACAGTTGGCGTTATGGGGGATAAAAGCAGCGCAAACTGTTTCTAGTTGGGGTCAAACCCTTCCCATCGAAGCGTCAGATATTGCGGGTGGTGCGGTTATTTGTCCTAACTTAGATTCTAATCGATCGCTGTCTTATCTTGTTAGTAGTCAATGGGGTAAATATATCGAAAAAAGAATCGCCAGACAGTTGAAAAAATTAGCTTGGAAAATCTATGAATCTCATCCTAAAGAACTTGATCCAGAAGCGATTCGTCGGGCTGATAGTATTTGGGGATTTGATGATGAATTAGTCATTAAAAGACTGGGGTTTTCTTCTGTAGAAGAGTATTATCATGCGAGTAGTCCGTTACCTTTGTTACCCCATTTATGCAAACCCACTTTAATTTTATATGCGGCGGATGATCCCTTATTTGACCCCACAATTATCCCTGATTTAAAGTCAGCTTGTGCTGATAATTCTAACATCGATCTTCGGGTAACCGATTATGGCGGTCATGTTGGTTATATTAGTAATAAGAATTGTCAGCGTCAATACGAAGACGGCGATCGCTGGTGGGCTTGGAATCGGGTTTTAGATTGGTTTGAGTCGAAAGAATGTTAATTATTCAGTTGTAAAAAAATTAATGGTTCTACAGGACTTATTTAGATTTTGTTAAACAAAGAGAGAAATTGTTGGTTATTTTGAAAGAAGAACAACCAACGCAGTCGTGGAAGGAATTAATAACCGATTGAAAGTTTTAAAACGTTGCGGTTTTGGTTTTAGGAATGTAAATAACTTCAAAAATAGAGCTTTATTGTTTTGGCATATAACTGATAGTTTAGCATAGTATGTACTGTAGAACCGAATAACCAGGAATGCCCTATCGTGAGTTAGGGAAGCCCCGCACAAAGCGTAGCGGCGTGCGTGGGAGGATGTCACTAACAAATAGCGCAAAGGTATAGCTTTTTGATACTATCTTGAGAAGAGAGTTGCTCTCTCCCGTTCAATTATTGTTATACATTTACATAAACAATGCCAGAACCATTTAGATTCAGCAGTGGTCATCTTGCCTATACCGTACAAGATTTAGTCGGAGTCTGTCATCAGTCTCCTCAAGAAGTCATATATTATCTCAAACGGGGAGATTTTGAGAAATGGTTAGCCTATATTGGAGAAACAGCGATCGCTCAAAAGGTTGAAGAAGTCAGTAAGCTTTCCGTTACCGATGAGGAACTCCTCAGACAGTTTATCAAAGTTCTCCAACCCCCCGAACCCGAACCAACCCCCCCAACTGCTCCCCCGGAAAAGACAATTTCTGATTCACCTGCTACAATATCACCATCAAATCAGGACACTTCTCAAACAGAAGTGGACAATATAGATCCAAACGATAAAACGACAGAATCAGAAGAAACAGATCCTATGACACAATTAAAAGAAAAAACCCTAGACGTAACTGAAGCGAAAAAAGTAAGCGAAACCCCCGAAACTTCTGAAGTTAAAGAACCTACTACCGAAACAACTGAAACTGAAGCGAAAAAAGTAACCGAAACCTCTGAAACTTCTGAAGTTAAAGAACCTACCACCGAAACAACCGAAGCTAAAACTTCAACTACCCCTAAAGTAGAAGAACCCATCGAGGAAGAAGCTAAAACTGAGGCTAAAAAGCCAGTTGAACCTCCTGCTCAACCTGAAGTTACTGAAGAACCTCAAGAACCCGTTGCGCCTCTTAATGAGTATTCTGACGAAGGGGTTGAGGCACAAAGTTCCTTTGCTAAAGCACTCGAAGGCTTCATGTCTCAATATATTAATAAGGAATAATTAGTTTCCATAGTTAGGGGTTTAAGAAGTCAGAAAATCACCGCTCTAAAAATAGAAGATGAATTAACCTTTTTTGATTCTGACTTCTGACTTCTAACTTCTGACTTCTGTGCGATAGCGCCGGAACGGAGTGAGGAACTTAAAGCGAAGCGATAATCATCTCCTAGTGTTTAAATCCAAAATAACCCAATCCTGCTCCCATTACTTCAGCTAAAATACTAATAAGTCTGAAGATAGCAATGGTAGTTAAAACGATTTCAATAGGTAAAGATGAGGTTTCTAATAACGCAATAATTGTGGCTTCAAAAACCCCCAAACCCCCAGGCGCACCCGGAATCACTAAACCCAGTAACCAAGCAAAACTAAAAGCACTGATAATTATCGGTATTTGTTGAAAAGAAATCGACATAAATGCCATTAAAGCTAAGATAAAGCCTAATCCTCTTAATAATAAAAAGATAATTTCTCCTATTAAAATGATGCCAGGATATTTCTGTAGATAAATAGTTTCGGTTTCTTTATTTTTCTTAGATTTTATTTTTTTTGCAAAGCGAAGCAATCCATTAATAATAATCGGATGAATTCCGACTAAAACACTAATTAAAAGAAAACATTGCAAGAATAAAATAGTAAAATTTTTCGTGGTTTCAATGATACCAATACTATGACTTAATAAAGCAATAAACAAAGCAGCAGCAGCCATTAATAACGGTTCTAATAACACACTTAAACTAGCAACAGATAAAGAAACACCTTGTTTTTGTTTAGAAACAGCATTAATACGACCATAAAAATGACCAACATTTCCCGGTAAATACTTATAAATATTCGTTACTAAATAGATTTTTAAACCCCATTGATAAGAACAAGTTTGCTTAAATAAGTGGAGTATTCTTATCCAAACAAAAGCAGACCAAATATGTGCTAGTAAAGTTACTATTAAAGCTGAAAATAGAAATAACCATCCTTGAGAATTGATTTTTATTTCTGTAACTGCTTGCCAATGATTTCTAAAGGTAGAAACAATAAAAAATAGGGTAATTCCTAGTATTATCCACTTTAAATAAGCTTTAATTGATGACATAATAATTTTAGATTACTAAAAAATTAGAAAAATATAAACTATAGAGTTGACAACTGGAAAAGACTTCTTTTCCCTGCAATTTAACTAATCCCATACTAGCTAATTTATAAGCAATAATTGTTTCTAACTGGATAGGTTTTTGTGCTTTTATTACTTTAGCAAAAGCAGAAGCTAGATCAGTATTTTTTTGTAAAGTAATGAGATGGTTTTGCAGATGATGATGATAAATACCGGTGGGAGTAGGTGCTTCTTCTAACAACTGTTTCATCGTAATCTTATCTTGATAGAGATGATACAAAGCAAGACGAATTAAATAGGGATGCCCCCCCACCATTTTCATCAAGTTTTTTAAGGGTTCGTTTTCTTGATTATCCGTAAGATGTGAGAGAGAATGCAAAGCTGCTAAATCTTGAACTTGTTCTAGAGTAAACTCAGATAATTGAATGGGAATACCCACATTAAAAGGAGATTGCTGAAACTTTAGGGGGATATAAATTTCTGTAGAATGAACAATAATTAAGCGCAAATTTTGCCAAATATCAATATTATTCCCTTCCTCATGCCAAAAACGCAAAAGAGGTAAAAATTCTTGAGCAATTTGTCCATATTCAAACAGATGATTAACTTCATCTATAGCCAAAACTAAGGGATTATCAAGAGATTCCAAAATATAACCCTGTAAATAAGCAGTACAACTCACTTTACTCCCTAATTCTTCATCCCAATAGTCATCTAGTCTCGGCTCTTTGTTTAACTGATGAGCAATATTAGCACAAATCCAACGTAAAAATCGATCTAAATTACTAAATAAGGTATTATCTGCTTGTTGTAAGTTTAAGCGAACAGTATGATAGGTATTTTCTCTTGCAAATGCCAAAATTCTCAACATTAAAGAGGTTTTTCCCATTTTAGATGGAGCTTTAAGGCGTAATAAGGCTGCTGGTTTGATAATTTCAGCATAAGCACGGTGTTCGATGGGAGGACGTTCTATATACAATGGGGAATCGAGTGGCACTGTTCCATCAGGAAAAGGGAGTTGGGCCAAAGAATTGACAGATATAGAGGGAGTTTTGTTGAAAGCTTGTCTCAAGGCTGTCTGAAGGTTACTTTTTGTGATCTTGATATCTAGCGTATCTGAGAGTAATTGCCAGAGTCGAGAACCCACAACCCTTATATAATCAGGATCATAGCCATTTTCCTCCGCAATGATTTGGTATGTTTTCCCTAACCAACACTGACGAAATACCAACGCTTGAACATCGTTGAGACAGTTAGGTTTAAGGAGAGTTTCTATGAAGGTAAAAGCTTCTTCTTCAGCGAGCATTTTTTAGTGTTTGAAAATAGATCACATTTAATTCTATTTTCTCACAGACAAGTTGTTTATTAATTCCTAAACTAAATTAGAAGGTTTAAAACCAGTTGTTTTTATCTCTCCTTGATATTTTTTTAAGGGAGTAATGTAACTGTCAAATTATATCTTCTGATTGACTTTGCTGTTGTCTAGCACTACCCATTTCGGTTAGGACAGGTAGGACTTTTTTCTGCTCCTTGTTCCCTACCTACTGCTCCCTGTTTTTTGTTCTCTTTTACGACAGTCCATCTGTCCTAACTATTTTTCTAATTCTATATTGAGAGACAACGATAATGAATAATACTCCTCAAGATAAAAATACTGTTTCCCTAGGGTTAACCCACCTTAATCAACGGTTTTCTGATTTAACGCCTGTTGCTTGTATCTGGATAAAAACCATCATCAATACGATTAATGATAGTGTGATTTTACTGGATAAAAACTATACAATTTTAATGGTTAATCAAACAACACTAAATTTATTAGGCTATAGAGAAAATGAATTAATTAATCAATCTATTTTTAATCTTTTATCTAAGAATATAAAAGATATTTCCGACCTCGAAAACAGTTTCAATAAAACAAGAGAGACTGCTTATCTTAAAAAAGATGGACAAAAAGTTGAAGTGCTATTATTGAATCAATTAATTTATGCTAAAAATCAGGAAAATATGGCTATTATTTCCATAGCAAAAGAAATGAGTCAAGAAAAAAGAATCGAGCAATTAATTAAGGAGAATGAAAGTCAATTATACTATGATCTTCGTCACGATAAATTAACCAGCTTACCTAACCGAAGACTGTTTCTTGAAGAACTAGAAATATCTCTACAAAAAGCCCATAAAAATACTAATTTTTCTTTTAGCGTCTTGATACTAGATTTAGATCAATTCAAATTAATTAATAATAGTTATGGCCATTTAATGGGAGATAATCTTTTGATTCAGATCGGAGACCGATTACAACAATATATTCATTCTCAAGATATTTTAGCACGATTAGGAGGAGATGAATTTGGCATTATTTTAAATCATCTCGGTAATTTAGAACATACTTTAGAAATAGTTGACTTAATTAAACAAAGTTTTTCCCGTTCCTTTCAATTGAATGGTTATGAAGTTTATAGTAGTGCTAGTATTGGCATTACTATATGCGATTTCAACTATCAAAGAGTCGGGGATATTTTAAGAGACGCTGATGCAGCTTTACACCAAGCTAAAATTAAAGATAAAGCAAGTTACACTATTTTTCGTCAAGAAATGTATTTTAACGCTGTAAACCGTTTACAATTAGATAATGATTTAAGACGGGCTATTGATCGTAAAGAATTTGAGCTTAGATATCAACCTATTGTGGAATTAGAGACTCAAAAAATCATAGGATTTGAAGGCTTAATTAGATGGAAACATCCCGAAAAAGGCTTGATTTCTCCTGCCAAATTTATCCCAGTTGCGGAAGAAACAGGTTTAATTGTTCCTTTGAGTAACTGGATCTTAAATGAGGGGTGTCAACAGATATGTCAATGGCAAAAAATTTCTGATTCCTCTCAGGGTCTTATTATCAGTATTAACCTCTCAGTCAAACAGTTTTCAGAAAAAAACTTAGTAGAAAAGATTATTAAGACTGTGCAGAATTTAGGCATGAATTATCATTGTCTTAAGTTAGAAATAACAGAGAGTTGCATTATCAAAAATCCTGAAGAAGTTCGTTCAATTTTAACCCAACTAAAGTCATTAGGAATTCAACTATCAATGGATGATTTTGGCACAGGTTATTCCTCTTTAAGTTATCTCCATTATTTTCCTTTTGATACCTTAAAAATTGATCGCAGTTTTATTCAAAATATGGATAAAAAAAACGATAAATTGAGATTAACCCAAACCATTATTCATCTCGCTAATGATTTTGGTATGGAAGTCATTGCAGAAGGCATCGAAACTAGGGAACAATGGGAACAATTGAAACAATTAGACTGTCCCTACGGACAAGGATATTATTTTGCTAAACCTTTAACTGCCCAAGAAGCAGAAAAGGTGATATTGGAAGGAAATAATCGGCTAATGGTTTAAAATTGACGGGCAAGGGTTTCCCCATAATGAACCAATTGTTCAATATTTAATAGGGCTTCCTTTGGTTTATTTTCTTCTAGTAACTTTTGGGTATGATACAGTTGATTCACTAAACTATGAACCGCCTGAGATAATTCCTTTTTTTGTTCTAAATGCTCAATAATTAGACGAGATAAACTTTCCGTAGATAATTGATTAGGGGTTAGATGAGTGGAAGACATAAATAATGTTAATAAAAATTCTATCTCATCATGACGATTAATTTGAAAAAGTGCCGTTAAACCGATCACATCATGTTTGTTAATTCTATCACAATTCACAAGTGCTAATTATTGATTTTTAATGTCTTAATTAATAGGAATAACATCATGAAAATGAGTTAAATTAATGTAAGTTTTACCTGTAATATCACGACAAAAAATATCGACAAATCGCCGATTGGGTAAAATATTTACAAGGGTATAAACATGACGAGCATGAATGGTTTGGGAGAAAGTTTCATCAAGACCTGTTAACATTACCCCAATTTCTCCTTCTTTTTCGGCTAAAGATTCTATTGTTTCCCCATACAGTGGACTATTTTGATCAATAGGGTGCATAACTAACCAGCTTAAGTCAAACACAGGGGTTTGCGATCGCAATAATTCTAAGTCATAAAAACGTCTTAATTGATATCCTTCTTCACTCACTTCATTGAAAATAACACAGAGTCTAATTTGTGCTTCTAAAATGCGATTATCGCGTCGGTTAGCCGTTCTAATCATTAAGGTTGGAATCCCATTATAAGGACAAATGACGGCCACATTACTGAAAAGCACTTTTGCAGTGGGACGAGAAAAACGGGCAAACATTAATCCTGTTAAAATAGTTAATAATAATAAACCAACCCAAATTTCAATTGTCACTAAAATTTGAGCGTACAAACTTTGAGGATACATGGAACCATAACCCACCGTCGATAAAGTTTGAATACTAAAAAAGAAAGCATCTTTAAATGATCCCTGTTCTGCATTAGCAATACCATCTTTAGCCGTCATATAAGCCAAGCCAAACAGACAGTTAATGCTAAAATAAAAAAGACTAATTAAAATCAAAAAATATCGCCAACGAAGAGATAATAACCGATGATAGAGATCATGGGTTGCAGAATGGAATAAAGTAGCAAGATTTAGTTTTTTGAGGAAACGGAAAGACTTAATTAAGCTTTTGGAGCGACCCATAGGATTTATTCTTAAATAATTGATAGAAAATGATAATTTAGGAAATAGCAAAGTCGGTAATTTTACGACGTTCAAGGGTTTTGAAAGCGAGAACGATTTGCTGATGAGAAATACCCAGATTTACTAATTCATTGGCGATTCCTTCTTCTGTTCCGTCTTGTTGAATCCATATTTTCTAATCCTTAATATATCTCATTTGTTAATTCCATCACAGATGTGGCGATCGCTGTCTGAAACGGGGGCATTGAATTGTAAATAATCTCGAATCCAGCCACAACCATAATCTAATTCATCCACGGCTAAAATTGCCTTTAAATTCCATAAAACTAATATATTTTCCCGACTGCCTACTGCGATCTGTTCACCATTGGGACTAAAAGCCAAAGAACGAACCTTACTTTGATAACTATACAAGGTTTTAATTAATTGGCCATCCAGTCCCCAAAATTTCACGCTACCATCGTCACTACCGGAGGCGATCATTTGACCATCAGGGCTAAATTTAACCGCCCAAACCCTGCCTTGATGTCCTTTCAAAGTGGATAAAAGGGTTCCCTGCCAATCCCACAATTTTACGGTGGTATCTCGGCTTCCTGAGACGATTTTACTGCCATCGGGACTAACAGCAACCGTTCTGACTGATGCTTCATGGCCCCTGAGGGTTCTCACTAAACTCCCATCCCGTCGCCAAATTTTGATGGTTTTGTCTTCTCCAGCAGAAACCAAATACTGTCCATCAGGACTAAACGTAATATCTAAAACCCCTCCTGGATGTGCAGAAATAGTTTTGAGCAATTTGCCGCGTTTATCCCATAATTTAATGGTTTGATCTAAACTTCCTGAAGCAATCAACTGACTATCAGAACTAATGGCCACCGTTAAGATCCAATCGGTATGACCTGTCAAAGTCTGCCAAGGTTTCCCGTCAGGATGCCATAATTGAACGGTTTCATCGCGACTCCCAGAAGCAAAAAAGGTATTATCCTCACTAAAGGCCACAGCAGAGACACCATCAAGATGTTTTTTCAAAGAAATAACTGAATTATCCGAGGGATGCCACATTTTAAGGGTATGATCTCGGCTGGCAGTAATAATTTGCTCACCATTGTGATTAAAAGCAATACCGCGAATTTCTCCCTGATGTTCTAAAAAATCCACCCAAAGGGGTTTATTAGGCTGCCAAAGTTTCACGGTTCCATCCCAACTTGCTGAGGTTAGTTGTTTCCCTTGGGGGTCAACCGCTAAATCTAAAACCCCATCTTGATGTCCATAAATGGTGTAGATCAACTCCCCTTCCATCGACCAGATTTTAATCAGTTGATCTTCTCCAGTGGAAATAAACACCTGATCATTGCGATGAAATTCGATATCCATCACCGATCCTTGATGGGCCATCAAGGTTTGCACTAATTTTCCATTCCTCAGCCATTTTTTGACGGTTCCATCTTCACTCCCTGAGAGAAAATAGCGATCGTCTTCACTCCATTCGATTTCCCAAACAGCGTTATCATGACCTTCGAGGGTGTTTAATAAGTCTCCTTCTTGACTCCATAGTTTGATGGTTCCATCCTGACTACCAGACGTTATAATGTTGCCTTGATGATTGAGTTCCACATCATAAATATCTGTACGATGTCCGGTTAACGTTCTCAGTAATGTTCCCTCGATCGTCCAAATTTGGATGGTTTGACCCGTAGCAGCAATGATCCTTTGATCATCACCACTAAAGATAAGATCATACACCGGTGCATTCATTTCAAGGGTGCGAAGCAATTCCCCTTGATGGGTCCACAGTTTAACCGTTTGATCCACACTAGCTGAAGCGATCATCTGATTATTATGGCTAAATTTGGCTTTATGCACCCGATTTTTATGGCCAGTGAGGGTTTTGAGTAACTTGCCGTTTCTCTGCCACAATTTTAATGTGGTATCCCAACTGGCGGTTACGATGGTGTTCCCTTCTGGACTATAATCAACCCCCCAAACTCCGTTGTGATGGCCGATGAGACGATTAATTTGTAAGGCCCCGTAAACCGCTTTTCCCAGGGCTTGATCTACCACTTGTGTCTCTTTGATGCCTAATCTCTGCAGTTTTCGTTTAGCAACAATGGCATTGAACAATGCGTCTAAGCCTTGGTGATCCCTTAATTGTTCTTGGGAAGAAAGGGCGATCGCCTGAATCTCATTCAAGGCCGCTTGACGATATTGCTTAACCGCCACCCCAATTAGACCACAGGACACCAATAAAGCAACACTAATCACTCGACTTAACCGTTTTTGCACCTTTAGTCTTGCTTGGGTTTCTTTTAAGCGTTCTGCTTCTAATTTTTGTTGAGTTTCACGGCGATCGCAGGTTTCAGAGGCGGCTAAAAATTGATAGTCAGGATCGCTTAAACGACGCTGCTTTGCCCAATGTTTGGCTTCTATTAAAGCTTCTCCTCGCAACAGTCTTGACTCATCTTGATAGTGGGACTTGATCCATGCTTGCAATAGGGAACTGTAGGGACGAAGACGATCTAATTGCTCATTGACCCAATCCCTATTAAACACCATTTTATAAATGGGATTACGAATGCGTAAGCGAGATCCCCGTTTCTCTACTATCCCTGAAAGTAGTAATTCCCGTTGTTCTAAGCTATCATCCAACGGAATTTGTTCTGATTGTAAAATTTCGAGATAACAACCCAGAATGCGGGGTGTATTGGCTTCGTTCCGTAAAAGGCGATCGCGGATGGTTCGGAGATGTTCCGGTTCGTCTTGGGTTTCCCAATGATCAATGATCTGCGATCGCACCAATCGTTCTATCCATTGGGGTACGATTACTGGGGTAAGGGAAGGAGGGGTTTCTCTGACCACCATTGCACAGAGTTTTTGGGTTAAAAACGGTTGTCCTCCCGTCCAATACAAAATTTCCTCTAAAATGTCTTGCGGATAGGTAAATGACCCCTTTAACCCCTCTATCAGAGGCTTAATTTCATGGGGTTGAAACCCTCTCAATTCAATGGCTGTGCCGATGTTAAAGGGGGTGCGATCTTTCGCTTGAATTAATTCAGAAGGGGTGGCCACACCGAATAAGGCAAAGGTTAATCGGTGATATTCTTGATTTTCTGCCCGTTGGTTGTAACAAAACCGAATCAATGCCCAAAAATCGTCCACAGCAAACGGTAATCCCAAAACACTATCAATCTCATCGATAAAAATGACAAGAGATTGAGACGGAATGGATGTTAAGAGAATGTCTTGTATAAAATGGTCTAGACGTTGGATGGGAGAAAACTCTGCTTGTTCACCCCACCACGCTTTTAAATTAACTTTGCCAATGAGGTTAAACCCGCGCCACAGTTCCCATATGACTCCTTTATACCATTGTATCGGGGTGGTGGTTTCACTGCCCATACTGGTTAAATCTAGAGAAGCACATCGATAACCTTCTTTTTGTAAGCGGTTTTTGATGCGAACCCGAAGGCTAGATTTTCCCATTTGACGGGTATTGAGAACATAGGAAAATTCCCCTTTTAATAAAGCTTGATAGAGTTGGCTATCTCCATGACGTACCACATAACTCGGTGCATTAATTCTGAGACTACCTCCTACTTGATATTCGTAAAAAGAATCAGTTTGATTGATATCAGTTTTCATCGCCAATAGATAAGGAATGGATTAACAAATTGCTTGGTGACCCATTAAAAGAAGAGAATCGGTAATAAAATAAATAAGATAATTTTTGCAGCAATTTGCTGGACTTGTAAGGCAAATCGAGTGACTTTTTCAGAGTTTTCAAAAATAAACTGCTGTAATTCTTTATCCAGTTCGATAATAGGAAACATATTATCAAATGAATAGATACTTGATCTCCAAACATTTGTTAAGTAGGTGGGCAATATTATTTTTTGTCCCTCTTTTATCCAGAATAATGTAAATTTTTTTATGGTTTCACTGTCAAGATCCTCTTGAATATTCTTGATTTTTTCAAGGTCAAACTGACTGACATTTAATTTTTCCCTTGTTGGTTGTTTAGGAATAACTAAATAAAGACTATTCTTACCATAGAAATTATGACAAAAACCCATCTTTTTAGCATCAGGATTGTAGGTTTCTAATCTATCTATAAACCACTTAAGGTTTTTTTTATTGTATAGAATTATTTTTAGATAATTATTCGATGAATTTTTTTTCTTCTTACCTTTCTTTTTAATCAGAAAATCGAATTTTTCTGAATCTTGGTAGTTAGAATAATCAAAAATAATTGCTTCGATGTTAGCAAAAAACTCTAAATCAGGTTCCAGTTCTTCAAATTTTTTAACCATAGCAGATTCAGAACAATTTTTCACTGTGTAATTTACACTATCTAAGATAGCATCTGAAATAATACTCTTTTGTTTTTTAGACATTTCTTTCTGAGCAAAATAAATTCCTACAAAGAATAATCCCAATACCCACCACAATGCCTGCATTCGATAATAACCAAAACCATAAAAGACATTCAATAGTGACAACCAACCATGATTGAGTCTTTCAAATACCGCAAAGCATAGAGATTCATTAAAGTCCATACACTGATGTCGTTTGTTGAATATATCAATCGTAGCAATATGCACATCCAAAGATTTACGTTGATATGACATTCTAGTAGAAACTTTCTCTTTTCCTAACATTTTTGCCATCCTAGCAGCATTTTCCAACGGTTGTATTAAGCTAGATAATCTAACATATTGGCCTTTTATGACTTGATCTATTTCGTCTTTTATCTGTTCAGCTTTTGCTTTTTTAAACTTTTTTATCCTTTCCTTTATATCTTGATTTATCTTTTCGTCAGTTACATATCGATAATGTTGTCTAAGACAAATAAGAAAGAATTTTGCTGCCAGAGGATCAATTGTCGTAGATACTAATCCATCTAATTCAATATGACAACTTTCATCCTTTTGATCATCTTGATTACCTGTCGTAAATGTTACTTTATCTTTATCTTTCCTGTCGTAAGTCGTAAATTTATATATATCTTTGTCTTTATCTTTTCTGGCATAAACAGTAATTTTATTCAGTTCTACTTCCCTTAAATTAACTTTTTGTTGAAGCAAATAACTGGTGTCAGACAACTCAGTAAGCTTCGTTTCTAGCTTTGATACATTTCTCTTATTAAAAATATTTAGTATCTGATCAATAAGACGATGTAGGATATTATCATTAAAACTATGTAGGATATTATCAATTTCAATATCATCTAATTTATCTTCTGTTTTTGAAGAAATCGCAAAGACTAGCATATTAGCTTTAGAGTTTTGGAAATCGAGTTTATCAAAACCTGTATCTCCATCAATAATAATTGCATCTCCAATTTTACTACTACGAGCAAAAAATTCTGGTTTTGATTTTTCTTCTTCTTTTGATTTTATTTTATATTTTTGACAAGGATAAACTGAATCATATTGATCATTATGAGAAAAAGAATCATCTCTACAAACCTGTAATTTTCTGATATCAAGAGCTTGTTTTATTTCTGCTAATTGAAGATTGACAATTCGTATTCGTTGATCTGAACCTTGTTGAGCTGTTTTAAAATTAAAGTTAAATCTAGTTCCTTCATTATTTGTACTGTCTGAATTCATTGGATCAGTGGTACTTAAGGATAATGTCCCATCAATTCTCGCTTTAGATAAATTTAAAGTGTTATTCTCAGCATTTTCAAAGGTTGCTCCTCGAATATATAAGCTTCTTTCAAAAATTGCACTCTTCATGTCTAAAGATTTTTCAAAAGTTGAGCCATCAAAATATAAGGACTGCAAAAATTTTGATTCTGTAAGATTCACTTTTTCTTGAAAAGTTGATGATTCCAAATGAAGTTGTTGTTGAATTTCTTCTGCTGATAAATCTAATTCTCCTGTAATTATTGCATTTTTAATTGTTACTTTGGTTGGCAAAAATTCTTGAAAGGGTTCCTCTAACAGAATTGTTCTTAAGAGTTCAGCAGGAATCTTTTTTTCTGACAAGTCAGCCTCTTCATTCTCACAAATTTCTTTCCAAACTAAATTAACCTCGTCTGGGGACCCTTGTTGTAATGAATTTTGTTTCTTTTGATATTCTTCTATTTTTTCTTTATAGTCTTTTATTTTTTTGTCATATTCTTTCTCTTGTGATGACCTTTGTTGTAATGAATTTTGTTTCTTTTGATATTCTTCTATTTTTTCTTTATAGTCTTCTAAATACTTTTCCTGACGTTCCCTTATATATTCTTGTTGGTTTGGACATTCTTCTTCAGATATCATTTCACCTTGAGCGATTGTAGTATCAGAAGATGCTAATGCTATCGTCGTTATCCCAATACTACTAAGTAAAGTGATTATACTTGCTGCTGTCAGTCTTTTCCATCCAAATACCAGGGTATTCATCTTCTTAATAACCCCTTCGGTCTATATCTCAATTGTAACACCATTGTTAGTAATCAGATTATTTAAAAAATATGAATTTTAATATTATTTTTCTATAAACCATAAAAGTTTAAATATTGTTTTTATCAAGTTTTAAAGCTATCTTTCTTATTACCTAAAGCTAATTATTCAAGGTTGAGATTATCGAGTGTTTTTGTTATTCTCTGTTTGATTTCTGTACTTTCCATTAATCATAAACCTCTCTTATTTGAAAACTAAAGGTAAAACTTCCTTACATATTAAAGTTACCCTTTAAACATATTCATTATTTGTATTTTCCTCCCTATCTAAATCTGAATCTAAACCGAAAAAGGTATATATTGCCGAAATACAAGATAATATTAGCAATAGTATAGTGATGCTTCTTATTAATGAATTTTTTTTTGTACTTTGAATTGTTTCTTGGTAGTTTTCTGCAATTTTATTCGCCTCTAAACCTGGGCGACGGGCTGTACTAAAATCAAGATATTCGATAATATCTTCTTCCCCTTCATCAAAAATTTTATCTAACTCTTCAGAACTAATAAAAGGTTTGTTGTTCATAAAGTTTCTTTTCCTTGTCCCTAGAACGTCTAACAGAAATAATTCTTATATTGTTACCTCTGTATGTAATTACGGCTGTCCAGTATTTGTCACTAATCTTAGCAAAAACAAACCATCTTGGCTCATCATTAGAACGGGCAGCAATTTCAAGACGTTTTTCATCTAGCCAAAGAGCTTGTGCTTCTACAAAATCAATGCCATGTTTAGCTTTATTGCTACGACTTTTAGCCTCATCGTATTCAAATTCAAATGACATCATACCTTTTCATTCATAATTATACCTCCCAATTAATATAAAAAGGGAGGTATAACATTCGTTATTGAACTGAGGTAAAACAATTACAGTTGTTTAACTTCAGACACTAACTTAGACACAACATCTTGTGCGCTACCAAAAAGCATCATGGTTTTATCGTCGTAGAATAATTCATTTTCTACGCCAGCAAACCCTGAACTCATACCCCGTTTAATCACAATGGTATGATGTGCTTTATCTACCTCTAAGATAGGCATTCCAAAAATAGGACTACTTTGATCGGCCCTTGCAGCAGGGTTAACCACATCATTGGCCCCGATAACCAAAGCAACATCAGTCTGTTCAAATTCAGGGTTGATGTCGTCCATGTCGTACAATTGGTTATAAGGAACGTTAGCCTCGGCTAATAAAACGTTCATGTGACCGGGCATTCTTCCAGCGACGGGGTGAATGGCATATTTGACTTCAACGCCCATTTTTTCGAGTTGGTTGGCTAACTCTCTAACGGTATGTTGTGCTTGTGCCACAGCCATCCCATAACCAGGAACAATAACCACAGAACGGGCATAACCTAACATCATTGCCCCTTCTTCACTATCGATGGAATGAACTACTTTATCCGTTGCTTCACCGGAACCGCCGGACACCGTTCCGCCGGCACTACCAAAGGCACCGAATAAAACGCTCAGTAACGAACGGTTCATGGCTTTACACATGATTTCCGTTAAGATGATACCCGATGCACCCACCAACGCACCAGCGACGATGAGCATATTGTTCATCAGAATGAAACCAGCAGCACTGGCAGCTAACCCTGAGAAGGAGTTTAACAGGGAAATAACGACAGGCATATCCCCACCACCGATAGGTAGGACGAATAATACCCCAAAGACTAAGGATAAACCCACTAACCCTAAAAACAGTTCGGGGTTGGCCGGGTTGATGAACAGATAAACACTGCCTGCAATAAAAGATAAGAACAGCAGAATATTGAAAGGCTGTTGTAAGGGAAAAGTAACAGGGGAACCACTCACTAACCCTTGTAACTTCGCAAACGCAAGTAAACTACCGGTTAAGGTAACACCACCGATAAACACCCCTAAAATGGCGACTAAAGTGGCATCAAAGGGAACTTTATCACCGGCATCCAGTAACCGCCAAAACTCTCCCACGGCAACTAAGGCACTGGCAGCACCCCCTAAACCGTTGAAAATACCCACCATTTGGGGCATGGCTGTCATGGCTACTTTTTGAGCAGCGATCGCTCCGATGATAGATCCGATGATTACCCCAACGAGAATCATCTGGTAGTTGATCACCGATTGATTAATGAGTGTAGCAATAATGGCAAAGAACATCCCTACCGCAGCGATAATATTGCCTCGGCGGGCGGTAGCGGGTGATCCTAACTGCTTTAACCCCACAATAAAGAGGGCCGCAGCGACTAAGTAGGTCAGTTCAATACCAGTGGTTAAACCGGAAAGAACGTCAGTACATAAAGTATCATTCATCTTTAATTATGCTCCCTTCTTCTTGAACATTTGCAACATCCGGTCAGTTACCAAAAAGCCACCCACCACGTTAACGGTGGCTAAAACCACGGCGACTAAACCTAAAATGACCGTAATATTCCATTCTTTGGGGCCGGCAATGAGTAAGGCCCCCACCACAGCAATACCAGAGATGGCATTGGCCCCAGACATGAGGGGAGTGTGTAGGGTGGGAGGTACTTTGTTGATCACCTCAAACCCCACAAAGGAGGCTAAGACAAACACCACTAAACCGATTAATAATCCAGTTGTCATAAATTACTCCATTTCTAGGCTTGAACTAAGGTCGCAAGGGCGTTTTTAACCCGTTCGTTGCGGATTTCTCCTTCGTAGGTAACACAAGTTCCTGCTACGATGTCGTCTTCAAAGTTGAAGTCGATGGCACCGTCTTTAACCAGATATTTCACTAAGGTTAAGAGGTTTTTGGCGTACACTTTACTGGAGTCTACCGGTAAGGTTGAGGGCAAGTTCAACGGTCCAATGATGGTGACCCCGTTGTAGTAAACGTCTTTACCGGCTTCGGTACAAGCACAGTTACCTCCTTGGCCCGCAGCTAAGTCCACGATCACCGATCCTGAGTTCATTTCACCGACCATTTCTTCGGTGACGATCAAGGGGGCGCGTTTGCCTTGGACTTGGGCAGTGGTGATGACCACATCGGATTTTTTAATGTGTTCCGTTAGCACTTGACGAATCTTTTCTTGTGTGCTTTGACCCACTTCCTTGGCGTAACCTTGGCTGGTGGCGGTGTCTTCTTCGATGGGGATCTCAATAAATTTCGCCCCCACACTCTGCACCTCTTCTTTCACTGCCGGGCGTACGTCAAAGGCTTCTACTACGGCACCTAACCGTCTAGCAGTAGCGATCGCTTGTAACCCGGCTACCCCTGCACCAATGACTAATACTTTGGCCGGGGGAATGGTACCGGCTGCTGTGGTCATCATGGGAAACAGACGGGGTAAGGAGGCTGCAGCGATCAAGGCAGACTTATAACCAGCAATATTAGCCTGAGAGGACAGCGCATCCATACTTTGGGCGCGACTGGTCCGAGGGATCATCTCCATGCTAAACGCATTGACTTTCCGTTGGGCTAAGGCTTCAACCTGTTCGGGGTTGGCTAAGGGGTTGAGGAAACTGATCAAGGTTGAACCGGGTTTTAACCAGTTCATTTCCTCTTCTCCCTGTTGTTCTCCGGGTGGGGCAACTTTGAGGAGAATGTCGGCAGACTCCCACAGTTCTTTGGCTGAGTTGATAATGGTGGCCCCGGCTGCTTCGTATTCGCTATCGGCAAAATGAGCGCCTTGGCCGGCCCCAGACTGCACTAATACTTCAAACCCTAACTTAATAAAGCGGGCGACAATATCAGGAACGAGGGCAACTCGCAATTCTCCTAAGTCACTTTCTTTTGGAACTGCGATTTTTAGCATATTTAACCTTCCTTGCTTTCGTTTATGGGTTAAAAGTTTGTTGTTAATATTCTCAGGGTTATTAACGGTTTAAGAAGAAACTTTAAACTCTTCTTTGTTTTTGCTTCATCTATTGATTAACAATTATTAAGGACAATGACTGAACTAGATGAAGCCTTGAGTTTAGTTTAGTCAGGAATCTAAATTGAGCATTTGTTGACAAACTGATAACCCTTTATTCAGAACGTTATTAACCCGATGCTGTCGATATAGCCTAATTTTGCTTTCCATTTAGTTTAATCTAGGTTTTTGCTACTGTTTGAAAATTTAATTAATTTTTAACTGTGTATTTTATTACTTAATGATCGATGATGGCGATAGCAACATATTTTGTTAAGCAGATGTTAGAATTATAATAAGTTTGAAAGATTTATAATCAATGAAAATGAACAGGCTTGAATTTCCAGTAGAATATAGCTTTGATATTGATAGTAATTCTGTTATTGCGACTGTACCAGACTTAAATTATGTATCTTCTTTTGGCAAAGATTTTGCAGAAGCAGAACAAAATATCATTGAAGCTGTTTTAGCTTATTTAGAAGCATTGAAAAAAGACAATTCACCTTGTCCTGAAACTCCCAGAAAATCCTCTGGAACTATGATTGAGCAATGGAATAATCTTTGAATTCAAGTTATTTATTAAAACTATTTTTAACACGGGAAGCAGTTTCTTCTGGTTTTCCTGACAGGGGAAACACAAGGACACTATCAATATTTTTATTATTCGCAAGTTCTTCTAAACGATGTAATTGTTGATCGGTTATGGCAATTCCATCGTATTTTGCACCATAGTTTAATTCTTCTTTAAAATTGTTTTCATTGTAAGCTTGAATAAACACCCTATCTACTCCCCAATTTTCCCAGTCAGCAGCAAAATATCTTTTTGACCAATAAGGGTTATGATGACTAATATCAAAACTCACTGAATTGTTGGCTTTTTTTACTTCTGAAATCATCTTTTTACTAAACTGAGTTAATTTAGCTGTTCGATCCACTTTTCCAGGCAATTCTGCATGGTAACCTAAATAATCATCCCATTGAACTGCATCAATTTGAGGATATTTTTTGACGAATTCGACGACAATATTGGTGAAAAACTTGGCAATTTCTGGTACTTCTACATCTAGGACATAATGTTCAATATTACTATAGGTTCTATCCACACCAGGAACTAACCATTTATTTTCAATCGCTTTATCAAAAATAGGACTATTTTTATCGATTTTTATCCCTTTTTCAAAGTAAGCATGGACTTCCATCCCCTGTTTATGTGCCTCCTCAATTAACCAGGTTAACCATTGGGAATTAAATTGATTAGGACAACTATTATAACCTAATGTTTCCTGCATGACCACACTATTATACATGGTGCAACCGTTACCCCAAACCCCATGAATAATGGTATTAAATCCTTGGCTTTTATAATATCTGACTCGTTGACGAATAGTTGATTCACTAGCATTATTTGTAACTTGATAGCGACTTAAATAGATGCCTCTAATTTTTTTCTTTTCCCAAGGGGTTAATGCTTTTTCGGGAGGTTTCTGTGTCTCAGGTTTAATAGCTTCATTGGTTGGCTTTTCTGGACTTTTATTATTATTAGGTTCCAGGGAAGTTGTTTGAGGCTCACTATTATTGGTTGGCGGAGATTCAGGTACAATTGGTTCAGTTTTTGGTGGTTGACTTGATGTTATGGTATTTTCTTCAGTATTTTTAATAGGAATAGGTAAATTAGGATATTTATTTGATAATTCAATCACCACTGGATGATTGGCAATGAAACCAGGTAAAGTATGATTCTTTTTTATAAAGAAATACCAATAACCGCCACCAAGCATTAAGAAAAAAATACATAATTCTACTAAACAGCCGAAATCAAAAAGAGCCGATTTTTTATTGTCATTGTTCGACATGATTACACAGTGATAAAGTGACCTAAATACTGATTGTGATAATATTTTAGTTTATTTTTTGCTATCTGGAACTTTTTTTTCTTGTTTAATAGACAGGATGATCACAGTTTTAACCAGTGAAAAATTTAATGACCTACAAATTAAAAAAATGTTAATTTTAGAGACTAGCTTCATAATTGTTTTTAGCATACCTCTAGATGAACCCGATGGTAATCAATATTTATGAAAAGAAAACAATTGCTTGCGTTAGCATTAGCGACTTTTGTGACAGCTTGTACTGCATCGACTCTTAATCAACAAGATGCTTCTAAAATGACTTTGACAGTATCGGTTGCTTCTAGTGTTCAAGATGCAATGAAAGCGGTTTTACCACTTTATCAACAAGAAAATCCTGATGTAGAGATTGTTTATAATTTTGGTTCGTCGGGTTCTTTGCAACAACAAATCGAACAAGGTGCGCCAACAGACATTTTTATTTCTGCTGCACCTAAACAAATGAATGAACTACAAGATAAGGATTTATTGTTGACAGAAACTCGTAAAAATTTACTGGAAAATAATGTTGTTTTAGTTATACCCAAAGATAACTCAGAAACGGTTACGTTTGAAACCTTACCCACTGCAAAGTTAGATAGAATTGCTTTAGGTAATCCCGATAGTGTGCCGGCTGGACAATACGGAAAGGAAGTGTTAAGCTCTTTGAAATCTTACGATAAGTTAACACCAAAATTAGTTTATGGGAAGGATGTTCGTCAAGTTCTTTTCTATGTGGAAACGGGAAATGTTGATGCTGGTATTGTCTATGGTACTGATGCAAAAGTTTCTGATAAAGTAACAATAACGGATACTGCACCCAAAGGAACACACTCTCCTATTGTTTATCCTGTTGCTGTGGTTAAAGAAAGTAAAAATTCTGAAGAAGCAAAGAAGTTTGTTGACTTTCTATTGGAAGAAAAAGCCCAAGCAGTTTTTGGAGATTATGGGTTTACCAAACCTGAAAATTAGTAAATAATATGGGGAGCAAAAGCCACAGTTCCAAGGCTTTTATTTACTCCCTTATAATAATTCTTTCATTAACAATTTCAGTCCAAAATAAGGTTAAATGACCAAAAGTTCAATAACTGCCGCCAAAAACATAGCAAAAATACCCACTTTCAATAAACCAGTTACATCATTATCGTTAGTGTTAGTCACCTGGTTATCACTACCTTGTAAATGGCCATAAACGTTGACTGCACCCATCATAAAGAATAACAGGGATAATAAGCTCATTCCTTCATCTTTGTTCTTCTTGAAAGAAGTCGCCTTATTGTATTTATACTTATTCATCACTCGTCACTCCATTAAACATTAGTGATCGAAGGTTTGTTATGCCTCCTATAAATTAATATTACCAAATGTAAATTATTCTTGCAACTGGTTGACAATAAAACTCGTCTATGGTATTAATAACATCCGATTTATAACTGATTTTTCGTCTTACTACTTATACCTAAGGTAAAATTGTTAAAAAACAGAGAAAAAATAATGCTTAAAAAGGATATCTTTGAAATTCCAGCGATTGATCATCACTGTCATAATTTATTACAACCAAAATGGGTTGATAATGCTGCTTATACGACGGCATTCACAGAAGGAAACGATCCTGAAATTTTGAATTACCATGCTCATTATACCTTATTTTTTAGACGCAGTTTAAGGGATATTGGAGCGTTATTAAATTGTGATCCCATAGAAGAATCTATTATCAAAACTCGTCAAACATTAGGAATAGAGGAATTAAGCCAAAAATGTTTTAATTCTGCTAATTTAGAGAGTATCTTTTTAGACGATGGCTTTTTACCTGACTTTATTTTACCTTGGCAATGGCATCAACAGTTTACTTTAGTTTTTCGATTAATTAGGTTAGAATACTTAGCAGAAAATTTAATCAACACCATAAACGATTTTGATGAATTTTTAGAACAGTTTAGACAAACAATAGAGTCAAAATCCTCTGAAGTAATAGGATTAAAAAGTATTGCCGCTTATCGCAGTGGTTTAACCATCGAAGCTATCCCTAAACCTACGGCTGAACTAAGATTTAGACAAATAAGACAAGATAATACTAATCAAAAGATTCGCTTAACTGATAAAATTTTAATTGATTTTTTACTCGGTATTGCCTTAGATATTGCTGCCGAGAATAAGCTACCAATTCAGTTTCATACAGGGTTTGGCGATCGCGACTTGGATTTACGCTTTAGTAACCCCTTATGTTTACGTCAACTATTAGAAAATCCTCGATGGAAAGAGGTTCCTATTATTCTATTACACGCTTCTTATCCCTATACCAAAGAAGCAGGATATTTAGCGTCTGTTTACCCTCAAGTTTATTTAGATTTTGGGTTAGCTATTCCGTCCTTAAGTATCCAAGGAATGAAACGGGTATTAAAGGAATTATTAGAATTAGCACCGACTACAAAAATTTTATATTCTTCTGATGCCCATAATATCCCAGAATTGTATTATTTAGGAGCAAAATGGGGAAGAAAATTATTGGCTGAAGTCTTAGAAGAAGCGGTTAAAGATGGAGATTTAGGAGAAGAAGAAGCCTTAGAAATAGCTATCAACATTTTACAAAGCAATGCTAAGCGAATTTATCCTTATACCGAGAACTCAGGACAGAAATAATAACACCAAATAAAATAATAATCGCCCCCATTAACACTAAAATTGAAGGGATTTCTTTAAAGATGAAAAACCCCAAAAAACTAGAGCCAATCGGTTCAAATAAAATAGCTAAAGTGATTAAAGTAGGAGATATATAACGCACTGACCAATTTATGCTAGTATGGCCAATTAATTGAGAAAAAATAGCCATTAAAATCACATAAAAATAAACAGAATTAGAATAATTCATATAACCAGAACCAAAGATAAACGGTAAAGGAAAAAGAAGCATAGCAGCCATTGTATAAACAATGACACTATAACTGCTAATTTTTAATCCTTCTTGTTGGGATAATTTACCAAAAATTAAGTAAAAACTAACAAAAAAAGCTCCCATCAAAGCTAAGGTATTACCTAATAGGGGTTGAGTGTATGAACTATTGGAATCACTGCTTCCTAATGCGATTAAAATACCACCAAACAAAGCAATAATAATCCCAACAATAGTTAATTTTTTTAACTTTTCTTTAAACCAAAACCAAGATAAAATAGCCACCCAAATCGGATTAGTCGTGACCAAAGTTGTAGATGCAGCAATAGAAGTAAAGGATAAAGAAGTGATCCAACAAACAAAATGTAATGCTAAAGAAAATCCTGCCCCAATGGCATAATAATAAGCTTTAGGAGTTACCTTATTGGTAACAACAGTTCGCCAAGCAGGGAGTAAGACAACTGAAGCAATAATCAAACGAGATGCTGCTAAGAAAAGACTAAATTCTAACCCCAATGTCCCTGAAGCTTGTAGCGCAAGACGGATGAAAATGGCTGTAGAAGAAACCGATAAAATGCCAAGGGTTAAAATAAGGGTAACTTGCCAAAGTTGAGGCGATCGCATTAATTTAAAATAATCAATATCAATCAAGTTTATATTTATATTTTGTAACACAAAAACCGATTGAGCTAGGAAAAAATGTTACAATAGAAATGATAAACAAGTTTTAATCCTAGTTAAACGCCACAAAAAATAACTTAGGATAAGACATAATCTGGGGGAAAAATACCATGAAGAGTCGCTTTCATGATCGCACAGAAGCCGGACAACAATTAGCTGAAAAATTAGAAAGCTATAAAAATCAAGATAATACGATTGTGTTAGCATTACCCAGAGGAGGGGTTCCCGTTGCTTATCCTATCGCTAAACAATTAAATCTCCCTCTAGATATCTGTTTAGTAAGAAAATTAGGGGTTCCTGAGCGTCCCGAACTTGCAATGGGTGCGATCGCGTTAGGAGGGGTACGAATTCTCAATACAGATATTATTCATTGGTCTAATATATCCCCTCAAATTATAGAACAGGTTACTGAAAAAGAACAACAAGAATTACGTCGTCGAGAACAAGTTTATCGCGGAGAGCAACCCTTTCCTAAAATTTATAATCAAACGGTTATTTTAGTCGATGATGGGATTGCTACCGGTTCAACTATTAAAGCAGCGATCGCAATTATTAAAAAACAACAGGCAAAAAAAATTATAATTGCTGTTCCTATTGCACCTCCGTCTGTTTGCCAAGAATTAAGCTATGAAGTTGATGAAGTAATGGTTCTAAAAAAACCAGAACATCTCAACTCTATTAGTCTTTGGTACGATGATTTTTCCCAAACCACCGATGAAGAAGTCTGTAGTTTATTGTTTCTTGCTCATCAGTATTGTTTGACTAATTAAAATGTTAATATTAAGAACCAAGAATAAATGTTAAATTACTTATCAACTTGAGAAGATATTAAAGGGATAACTCGAGTTCATAAGTAGGATCAAAGTAGAGAAGAAACTCTCGCAAATAACCTCGTAAAACAATTGAGGTGAGAGATATGATGACATTAACGCAAAAATTGTTTTCTGTTGCTGGACTATCAACGTTTATAACCCTATTAATGGGTGCGGGAATAGTTCAAGCAGTTCCCCAATGTTATATGGTAAATCAAGCCGGTCAAACCGTCGATTTGTCCTATATGTGTAATCAAAACAACCCTAGAACTCAACCCCAAGCAAACCAACAAGCAGAACGCACTTTCAGTCGTCGAGTTCCTGTTGATAATTCCACTTCCCTCCCTGTGGATAGTGCAATTATCCGAAGACCCCAAAGACCGATGAGAACCTATGCTGATATTCATAGTTATGTTCGTCGGCAAAGACAAATGGGAAATGAGGGTGACGTTTGGCAGGATAACGTTGAGCAGGATAACGTTTGGCAGGATGTCAACTATTATAATCGGTTTTTAGAGTTTCCTAGTGCGATGTCGAGAAGAACAGCAGTCCGACAAGAAATTAGTCCCAGAGTGCTTGGTTCTCAAACCTTTGTTAATTTTTTAAATGCTGATTCTCCAGAAGACAGTCGGCCATTTATTAGAAGAAGACCAGAAAACTTCACGCTAGACGACTTCAGAAATATTTCCAGTCAATATGTCTTGAATGGCCGAGGAATTCGAGAATTGAGGTATTATGACCTTAGAACTGGTGAGCCTCTAAATTGAATTCCTTTGAGGATTCTAACTGAAATTAATGAAATAAAAAGCCCGTTAATTCGGGCTTTATTACGCAAATGGCTCAAACATCAAATTAATCAATCAATTTTCAGAAAATATTATGGTACAAACTCAGAATAAACCTTTAACATTAGATGAATTTTTGGAACTTCCTGAAACAAAACCAGCCCAGGAATATAGTAACGGTAAAATTACACAAAAACCCATGCCCCAAGGAAAACATAGTCGTATTCAAGCCGAATTAATTATGGCAATTAACGCTATCACCAAAGCCAAAAAAATTGCCTATGCCTTTCCTGAACTCCGTTGTACCTTTGGCGGTCGTTCTATCGTTCCTGATGTTGTTGTTTTACAATGGGAGAGAATTCCCCGCGAAGAAAATGGTGATGTTGCTAATAGTTGTCTAACTCATCCTGACTGGACGATTGAGATTATCTCCCCGAATCAAAGTTATGTTAAAGTAACAGGTAATATTTTACATTGTCTCAATTATGGAACGGAATTAGGTTGGTTAATTGATCCTGAAACTCAATCAATTTTGGTCTTTCTTCCTCAACAACAACCCCTATTATTAGAAGATGCAGAAGATAGCTTACCGATGCCCAATTTTTTAGATGAACTACAATTAACTGTCGGTGATGTTTTTAGTTGGTTAAAAGTTTAAATCATATAGAGTAGTTCCCATACTTGTGAAGGAAAAAGGTTATTTCTTTGAGGCAGGAGGCAGGTGTTAAGTGTACCTTATGAGTCCAAGAAACGGTATTCAGAAGGTGGGTTACGACGGATTGTTATATTCCTGTGATAACTTCAATTATAGCCGTCTAACCCACCCTACGAAATCGAAGATTCTTTAATTACTGTTTTTAGCCAATCTAATAAAATCGTATTAAATTTCTCAGGACATTCGTCATGAGGGCAATGACCCACCTGATCTAATTCTTTTAAAGTTATTAAAGGATTTAACTTAGAAAATGTGGAGGCTAAAGTAACAGGAATCATTCTATCTTGACGACCCCAAACTAATAACATGGGCATCGTTAAATTTGGTAAAATTGTCTTGACAACAGGAGAATAATGAGGGTTTCTTAGTCCTTCAAATAATAAACAAAAAGTTCTAGCAGCCCCGTGATCTTGAGGAGGAATGGTAATCATATTGACTAATTCATCCGTAATCGCTAATTTATCATAATAAGCAACCCTAACCCAAGGACGAATCACCCCAGGACGACGAATAATCTTAAATAATGTTCTTAATAATAAAGGAGGACTAAAAAAGCCTTCAATGGTATTAACAATAGGGCGTAATCCTTTGGGGATCATTTCTTGTCTTAAAGAAACATCCGGTAAACTTAACATCACTAACCCTGCTACCATTTCAGGATACTTGAACGCTGCCGTTAAACAAACTAAAGAACCGATAGAATTTCCCACCAAAATAACGGGTTCACCGATAAACGATCGCCAAAAATTATAAATTTGTTCAGCCCATAAATACGCAGTGTAATCCGTCGCTGCTTTAGAAGATTGACCAAAACCCAATAAATCCAACGCATAGACACGATAATGTTGCCCTAAGATGGGGATATTGTGTCGCCAATGTTCCACCGCAGCCCCAAACCCATGTATTAAAATTAATGGGGGTTTTGTTTGGGAATCTTGTGCCGTTTCGCAAGGTAAAAAAGTGTAACGAATGGGCCAACCTCGCCAAATCCATTGTCTTTCCCGTCCGACGCGCTTTTCCCAAGGTAGTTGCTGACTCACTGACTAATCCTGTTATAAATCTTTACACCTTTTTATTTTACGATGACTCACAGAAGGATTAAACTAGGAAGTAAATAGGGTAAGAATTATCATCAACGGTAACTGACCCAAACCTAACAATAAACTTAATAAATTCCCCCAGAACTTGGTAGAAAATGATTAAAATAAAGTAGGCTACTATTGCAGCCGAAATTGACTACTCAAGTTCATCAATCATACCGAGAGACATTAACAAACGCCTGTGATAGATAAAAGACGCACACAACGCGATCTCCCCAAAATCAACGAAAGAATCCGCTTCCCTGAAATTCGGGTTATCGATAGCGATGGTTCACAATTAGGGATTATTACCCCAGAAGAAGCCTTAAACGTTGCCCAGGAACGAGAATTAGACCTGGTATTGGTGAGTGAAACGGCTAAGCCTCCTGTATGCCGTATTATGGATTACGGTAAATATAAATTTGAACAGGAGAAAAAAGCCAGAGAAGCTAAGAAGAAACAACATACGGCTGATGTTAAGGAAGTAAAAATGCGCTACAAAATATCAGAGCATGATTATCAAGTGCGCGTCAATCAGGCAAAACGTTTCCTTAAATCAGGGGATAAGGTTAAAGCAACCATTACCTTTCGAGGGCGCGAAATACAACATTCTAACTTGGCACAAGACTTACTCAGTCGCATGGCCACTGATTTACAAGAATTAGCAGAAATTCAACAAGCCCCCAAACGAGAAGGCCGTAACATGATGATGTTAATGAGTCCCAAAAAAGAGTCTAAATAAATTAGTTATTCATATTATCCATTCATTAACAGACGTGCATTAGTACGTCTGTATTTGTTTAAAAATGTGAGGCTAACACCGATGAAAATTTTGTCATTTTTCACTTTATTAGTAATGGGATTATTAATGGTAATGGTGGTGAATGTTATGCCTATTTCTGCCAATGGGGACAATAATTCTCCCTTAATACAAGAAATGAAAGAAAATCGTCAATTATGGCGATCGCAACGCCTAAAAAATTATCAATATATCTATCAACAACAGTGTTTTTGCGTTCTTCCCAGTAATACCCCCCTCAAAGTATCCGTTAAAAATGATAAAATTACTCAAGTTGTCAATTTAAACAATAATCAAATCATCACGGATTTAACATTTCCCAAAACCATCGATGAAATATTTAACATTATCAAAGATGCGATTCAACGTAATGCTGATGAGATTTTAATTACTTACCATAAAACGTTAGGTTATCCAACTCGTGTGGCTATCGACTATCAAAAAATCTTAGCCGATGAGGAAGTAACCTATACCGTTGAAAACCTAAGCAAACTAAATTAATTAACCCCGAAAAAACAATATGAATAAACCCAGAGACGTACAAGTTTGTCCCATTGCTTCTGATACCATTGTCATGCGATCGCGGACATGGGAACGATTAAAATTTGAAATCGAATACGCCCTCAAACGAGGAACCACCGCCAATTCTTATCTCATTCAAGGGGATAAAATTGCCTTAATTGATCCCCCCGGCGAATCCTTTACCGACATCTTTTTAAAAGCCCTTCAAGAACGCATTGATCCCACTACCATCGATTATTTAATTTTGGGTCATGTTAACCCCAACCGTGGGGAAACTATCAAAGCGTTACTAAAAATTGCCCCTCAACTGACTATCGTTTGTTCTAATCCAGGGGCTGTACTTTTACCGAATATTCTGTCATCAGACTTTTCTCCCCAATTACAAATAGTGAAAGGAGAAGATATCTTAGATTTAGGTAAGGGCCATCAACTGGAATTTATTCCTACGCCTAACCCCCGTTATCCCGCCCAACTCTGTACTTATGATCCCAAAACAGAGATTCTCTACAGCGATAAATTATTTGGGTCCCATGTTTGTGGGGATCAAATTTTTGACGAAGGATGGACCGTTTACGCCGAAGATCGACGCTATTATTTTGACTGTTTAATCGCCCCTTACGCTAAACAAATTAACACCGCCTTAGAAAAATTAAGCCGTAAACCCGCTACAATTTACGGAACTGGCCACGGTCCATTAGTTCGTTATGGGTTGAGAGAGTTAACCGACTCCTATCAACAATGGTTAGAAGCGCAAAAAGCCAACAGTTTAAGCGTCGCCCTCATTTACGCCTCCGCTTACGGTAATACGGCGACTCTCGCCCAAGCGATCGCCAGTGGTATCACCAAAGCTGGAGTCAGAGTAGAATCGATTAACGCAGAAGTAGCCGAACCGGACGACATCAAAGAAGCTATCAATAACTGTTCCGGGTTTATTTTTGGGTCCCCCACCTTGGGCGGCCATGCCCCCACTCAGATTCAAACGGCGTTAGGCATCACCTTAGCCAATGCGGATAAATCGAAACTGGCCGGGGTATTTGGGTCCTATGGCTGGAGTGGAGAAGCCATAGACCTCTTAGAAAGCAAATTTCGAGATGGGGGTTATCAGTTCGGTTTTGACCCCATCAGGGTGAAATTTAGCCCCACTCAGACAACGTTAAAAACCTGCGAGGAAGCAGGAACCGACTTTGCCCAAGGGGTGAAAAAAGCCCAGAAACGCCGTCAACCGAAAAATTCGGTGAATCAGTCCCAAACAGACCGGTTACAACAGGCTTTAGGACGTATTGTAGGGTCATTATCCATTGTCACGTGTCAAGAGGAAGAGTTGAGTGGGGCCATGTTGGCTTCTTGGATCTCTCAAGCGACGTTTAATCCCCCGGGGTTTACGGTAGCAGTGGCCAAGGAACGGGCGATCGAATCTTTGTTACATAAGGGGAGTTCCTTTGTCTTGAATATTCTCAGAGAAGGGGATCATATTGCCTTGATGAAGCATTTTTTGAAGCCTTTTTCTCCGGGAGAAGATCGCTTTGAAGGGGTAAAAACGGAGGTGGCTGATAATGGTTCTCCCATTTTGCAAGATGCGTTAGCTTATTTAGAGTGTAAGGTAGGCGATCGCATGGAATGTGGGGATCATTGGGTCATTTATGCGATGGTTACCAAAGGACAGGTGTTGCAAGATGGGGTAACCGCCATTCATCATCGTAAGTCCGGTAGTCATTATTAAAGGATGGGCTAACTTCCAGAATCCCTGTCAATAAACTGACAGGGATTCTCACAAAATCCAACCTAAGAACTCCATAAGAGGCAAATAAGACAAAGCAGTGTGGTTGGGGTTTCTCGTATCAATCATCCAACCTCGAACCCGATCAGGTGATCGCCATAAGTCCAAATGGTCAACCGCAGGATCAGCATAGAAACTAAGATTACCTTTCCCTAAAATAGCAGAACTGTAATGGGTAAATTCATCGTGACTGACACGATAAGTAGGAAAATCAGCCCAGAGAGGAACTCCCCACCCATCGAAAGCGATTAACCCTTTAATCGTCCCCCCCTGTTGTTGCCATTGCCAAGCAGCCGTAACCGCAGCAACCACCCCCGCGCTAAAGGCAATAAACATTAACTTTTGTACTTTTTGCTTGCATTTTTCTTGCAAATAGTGTAGCAAATGAACACCAGAATAAGGATGATATTGCTCCGTAGGAAAGATCAATAAATTACTAAGATCCGGACAATAATTGTTAATAGTTTGGACAAAACAATCCGTTAAGCTTTGGTCATGAAAACCAGGACAAATGACATATAAAATAGGCTGATTTTTTCTCATTCATCCCTCTTTAAAGCTGTCATCATCGCTTGTTGTGAAACCGTTTGATAAACTTGTTGTAGATAATCTTTCACTGTTTTTGCCTCTTCATAAGTTAATGGTATTCTCCCCAAAACATCTAACACTGTTTTATTATCTGTAGGAGGAACAATAACCACTAAAGAAGGATCTAAAGATTCAGAATATTGCCAAAATTTTGTAACTGCCAATGGTTCATTTTCTTGATTGTTTTTTTCTTCTAATTTTTGATTATTATCAACGGTTTCTTTAATTTGATTTGAAGTATTGTTATCCTGATTGACTTGTTGTTTTCTTAAATTTCTTAATCCTTCTAGAATTTGATTTTTACTTCTTCCCCGTAACTGAAAAATAATAAAAGGGTCTTCACTAAATCGTTCTGCTAATTGATAATAAATAGCTCCAATATGCTTACAAGGGTTAGCTTTATCAGGACAACTGCAACGGGAATGAACGTCCGATAACCTAAAAGGAAAGATACTTAAACCATTATCAGTGAAAACCTTTTCAATATCATTTGGCATTTTTCCTGATAATAATTGAGCCGAAAAAATCGCTTTTTCCGATAAACTTTGAATAATAAAATTCCAATCTTCATCTGTAAAAGGGTCAAGAGAAAGAGAAACTTGATAAGGTTCAGGTTCCGTTCCTTGAACCTTAGCCAACACCTGAGAACCCGAAAACTCAATACTTAATACATGGCCTTCTCTTGCATAATTTCTTGCCCTTTCTAACCGCTTTTTAAAGCGATAAGAATCTAACAATTCTAACCAACGAACCACCCACCATTCCTGTTGAGGTAAACCACTATCATTGTTTAATAAAGTAGTATTAGTCATAATCCTTAAATTTTACCTTAATTAACTGTATTTTCCTGAGAAGAAGACTTATTTTGTAACTGCTGAGCCTCATAAAACGTTTTTAAACTATCAGCATCTCCCACATATCGCCAGTGCCAAGGCTCATAACTAATACCTTGAGGATTATTAGGAGGAAAAGATAATTCAAAACTATATTTTGCTGCATTATTTTCCAACCAGCGAAAAGCAGGGGTTTGTTCAAACTTTTCACTTAAATTAGTAGCAGGAACTTGACCATCCCCAATATCAATAGCATACCCGGTATGATGTTCGCTATATTTAGGAGGTGCGCTGACTTCAGCCCGTTTACGAGTATCTTGATTTCTTTGACGCTTAATTTCAAAAAATAAGTATTCCTGTTCTTTAACCGTTCTAAACCCAGAAATTGGCGTTAAAATAATGCCATTTGTCCGTGCATCTCGTTGCATTTGTAAGAAGCGATCAGCCGCTTTTTTTCTCAGTTTAATTCTGCCGTCATTTGTAATAGCTTTTAACTGACTGGGATCAGCTTCTTCATAGGGTAAATGACCTAAAATATTTTCAACCGTTTCAGGTTCAGGGGTTGGAGTAGATGGGGGAGTCGGTTCAACCGATACCGTAGTCGTCGGTGATGGGGAAGACACTAGACGCATGATCCCTAATATTGCCAATACAACCATAATAACTCCAGCTAACCCTAGCATTATCCATTTAAGGTTTAGGGATGAAGACGATGGAGGAGAAATAGGAATATCTCGCAATGCTTCAGGAATATCTTCGAGTGATCCTTGTTGTTTTTTTTGGTTCATGGATAGTTAAAAAATAAATCAACCCCTATTCCTATTTTAGAGGGTGACGGGGTGATAGGGAGTATGGGAAGGGTGGAGAGTGTGAGAAGTGACGGGGAGATGGGGTGACGGGGAGATGGGGTAACGGGGAGATGGGGTGACGGGGTGACTGGGTAATAGGGAAATATGTATCAATCACTTCTCCTAGTCTCCCCCTGCTTCCCCTGCTTCCCCTGCTACCTCTGCTCCCCCTGCTCCCCCCTCTCCCAGTCTCCCTCTGCTCCTCTTACTTTCCCTACCCGGTTATTGTAATGGTTCTTAATATACTCTTTCCTTGACTTCTGTAACATTTTATACAAAAATTAAATTAGATAATCAATCCCTGACATTGTCATGAATCCATCTTTTTTACCTCCCGATGATTTACCCTGTTGGGTTCCCAGTGATCTCGAATTATGTTGGGAATTCAATGATATAGTGAGCCGTTTGTTTTATAACTCTTGTGACGAACAAACCCAACGGTTATTATCAAAATGTGGTTGGAATTTAACCACTGGCCGTGATGGGTTAACCCTCGTGTTGATTTGTCCTAAAAATGGTTTAACTTGGCAAATTTTGAAGTCCTTAGAAACCGTTAGCAACTATTTACATCAACTGGGAAAACAAGCGAGAATTCGTATTTATCCGCCACCACAAAGTGGGACTCCTATGGAAGTTATTGTTTGAGTCAACAAAAATGATAGGGTGAGTAATACTCACCTTAATTATTCGGTTCTACAGGACTTATTATGCTAAAATATTAAGATAATAGTCAAAAATCACAAACATGAAACGACAGTTAACTAAACGTCTTTCTCTTCCAGGAGTAAGTGTAAAATCACAAAAACAATTAGAAAATACTCTGATCTTAGAAGGAGAAAGTAACTCAAAAAAAGCTGTTTGTCCTAGATGTCATAAAAGCAGTTCACGTCTTCATCAAAATCATTACTCTCTAATAAAGGATATTCCTTGGGGAGAAATCGAAGTATTTTTAAGAGTTAAAATTAGTACATTGGCTACTTAAAGCTAACTCGTTAAGATTCTTAAAATAGCTAGTTATCAAATAATTGTTTTTGAACAATTTGAGCAATTTTTTTGGCAGCCCCTGGTTGGCCCCTCACTTGCAATAAACGATGATGAATCTTATTTAATTTTGAGGGATTATTTAACCAGTCTAATACTAAAGCTGCCACTGTCTCAGCTTGTAATTCTCCCTTCAATTCTGGCACAATTTCCTCCTTTGCCCAAATATTAGGCCAAGCAAATAAACGTCCCGTTTTTACTACCCTTTTATTAATTAATTTAGCTAACTGACTCCCGACGATGGGCAAATTAGCTAAAATACCAGGAATACCGTCCCAAGTTCGCATAGCATCGAGTTGTTGTGTCGGTAATAGTACGATCATGGGAATACCCAACGCTCCTAATTCGGCGGTATTGGCTCCTACTGTTGTTAAGGCTAAACAACATTGCCGAAGGTGTTCGTGTGCCGGAAATTGACTGATTAATTGAATATTTAAGCCTGTTGGGGTTTGTAAATAATATTTTTCTTCGTTGTTTTCATTTTTCACAATTAATTTACCACTCACGCCCCCCATTTTCATCACAAAGGGATTATGCTGAGGATCAGCAAAACGAACTAACGTCTCTCTGTCTATGGTAGGGGCAATGGGTAAAATAAAACGAGTTTGGGTTTTCTGTTGATAAATTTGTTGGGCGATAGCTAAGCAGAGAGGAACCCCTTGGGTTAATTTTCCCGCTTTTGAACCGGGTAAAATGCCGATCACCGGATGAGCGGCCATATCTGCAAAATTCAAGGAAATTGGCGAAAAATCCGCCATCAAATCACCGACAATCCTCAATTTATGCCGATAAGGGTCAGGAACTGCGTCAATCACCCTCTGATTCATCACCGCGAAACAATCTAACCAACGATACCATCGGGCTTCCCATTCCGCATAAATGACCGTACGGTAGCCTAAACGGCCTCCAATCATCAGCGCATAAAATTGATCTCCCCCCAAAAATAACACCACCCCTTGCTCTCGCCAATGCCAATTATCCACTGTTTTTCCCGAAAGCAGAAAAGAAAAAAAGTGTTCACTGGACTGGACTCTATCCACTTCGGGATAACCACGAGCGATAGCTGCTTCTTGTCCGGTACTGTGGGGACAAGGGGATAACATCACTGAAATTCTCATTTGAGTGGAATCATCCCCTAATTGTTGCCTTAAGGACTTAACCACCGGCCGAACCCAGGTCGTAATTTCCCCTGGTCCGTTGGAGAGAATGAGAATATCAAGGGGTTTCATTCCTCTTGCCAACGGGAGCGAATGGAGAGTTTGGGACTCGGTTGACTCTGGGAACGAGAACGACGGCGCACAAATCTGCGGTTGGACTCAGAGCGTCGGGAATAAGTTGAGCGGTTGTTATCCCCTTGTTCTTCATAAATTTCGAGATAAAGGGTTTGACCCACTTGTTTGGCAGCAGTGGCTAAAACTGCCTGTATTGCTTGGATATTACGTCCTCCTCGTCCATAAATTCGTCCTTTATCCCCTTCATCAACGGCTAATCTAATCCAAACTCGTTGAGTGCTTTTAACCTCTTCACAGTCAACCCTCAAAGAGTCTGGAGAATCTAATAAGGGTTGAATTAAAAATCCAATGAGTTTTAAATAATTAGGGCGGACAGAATAGGATAAATTAGAGGTATCAATCGATTTAACCATTAACTTTAACTTGTTCAAATACTTGCGCTTTTTTCAAAATACTCCGAACGGTATCACTGGGTTGGGCCCCTTGTTTAAGGCGAGTGACAATAGCAGGGACATTTAATCGCGTTTCATCGGTTCTGGGATTATAAAATCCTAACTCTTCCAAAGGACGACCGTCCCGACGACTGGCACTATTAATCGCAACGATTCTATAGCTAACTTCTCGCTTTTTGCCGTATTTTTTTAATCGTAATTTAATCATCTCAATGGCCTTGACTGCTAGTTGGATAGGAGTGGTCTGTTGTTTGACTCGAACTCCTTATTATACCATAGGAGCGTCTCTTTAGCGAGGAACGCCCTGAATAACGGGACGGATACCGGTTCCATCAAATGGGCCAGGGTTGCCTCCCCAATTAAAGTCACTAATCCGCAGGGAAATAGATCCTACTTTTAGGACTGTATTATAACGTAGCAGAATGCTATAGGTTCGTCGACTATATTCGATAAACAAATCCGTGTTAATTTCTTCCTCGGTGTCGATATTATAGGCACTTTGAACCCCAACCCGCACCGGTCCGTATAATTGTTGAGTAATGCCCCAGTTTAAGGTTTTGAGATCGGCATACCGATCAAAGAAAAAGGGGGACGGATCTCCCCGTAATGCTTGGCTAAAGCTAATATTGAATCCCGTATAGTCTAGAAACGGCCGAGAAAAATTGCCAATTTGTCCCGATAAGCCAATCGTTCCAGAGATAGACGGTTGAGAGTCTCCATTGCCATACACACTGGTCACCCCGGTCACACCAGTAGATAGAACTAAATAAGGTAAAACCGGCGTAGAAGTGTATTTTAAGCCCTCTTCCGGGGTTGGAGGTAAGGCTTGTCCATACCAGAGTAAAAACGGTTTATTTAAGGAAGCAGCCCCCTGAACTCTCGCTAAGCTAACGCGACGATCATCCGATTCTGGCCCAATGAGACTGGGACGATCGGTATCCGCATTAACGGTTTGAATTGACCCTTGATAGCTGAGGGTGATCCCTGTCTGATCGATAGGAATTTGAGGAGAAACGAGCAGTAAACCAAAGCTACTACGGACGGTTTGGAACCCTAAAGACCCATTAAAGAGGCGATCGCGATAATTATATTCCAATCTCACATCATAGGGACTAATGGGATTACCAAAACGGTACTGTAAAAAGGTTTTGGTTCGCAGTCGATCCTCAATATCACTAAATTCTAAACTGGTTAAAGAGGTTCGTGAAAAAAAGGTGGTTTGTGGACTTAAATTAGCATTAAATTCATTAATAAACCCGAAAGTAGGGGGACTAATGGCATCAATTTCGTCTTGGTCTTCCTCAAATAAATCCGTATTGCGATCGTCGACGGTCAGTCCTTCGGGGTCAATCCCTTTTTGTAGGTAATATTGGGGGGTAACTTGCCAACTCAGCGTATTAGTATCAATGACATTAAATCCCCGTTCCACAAAGAAACCACCGCGATCGCGATCGTCATACCCAAACCCGATCACCCCAGGTTGGCGATCGCGCCGATCAAAAATTAAACGGTCTTGGGTGGGAAAAGAATTGGCTTGGTCCAGTACCACTCGTGAATTGGTCAGTTTTAGTTCATCCACCAACGGCCCGATATTGCGATAAGTGGCTGTTTCTGCCCGTACTTCTACTTCTGGGGGAGAAAAGGGATCATTTGTCAAGCGAGCATCGTTCGCTCGCCAACCCTCGGAGTCAAACTCCATGCGCTCCGCTTCAAAGCGAAGACGGTTAATTTGTCCTCCACTCCCTTCTCCTGTGTTTCCCCCAATATTTTGAGGATTTTCTTGGTCAAAGGACACCCCAAAGGAATAACTAATCCCTTCCGCTCGCGTAATGCGCTGTAGGGGTTGTTCTAGGGCGAGTCGTTCGTTGAGGGTTTGATTGGGAATTAAATTGTTATCGATGGCACTGGGCAAGGTGGGGGCAAAATCTTGGCCGGTGCTAGGTTGATAGATTTCCCCATTGGCCTCAAAAATGACGCCGCTATCTTGAACAAAATAATATTCAAATCGTTCTCCCCGTAAGGTTTGTTCGCCGCGATCGAGGACAACATTGCCTTCAGCTACAGCAAATTGATCCGGAAGGTTAATCCAGAGGCGATCGGCTAATAACACGCCACTGGCAAAGCGCATGATGACTTTACCTTCAGCATAAACCACTTCCCTTTCTGCGTCGTATTCCTGGCGATCAGAGACTAATTCTATCACTCCCACGGCTTCGGAGGCGAGGGAATCGGTGGTTTCCCCTTGTCCTTGTGCTAACGTTGAGGAGGGGGCGATCACTAATTCTGAGGGGGTTGTTTGAGGGGTTCGGGGTTTAAGTAGTAAACGACTGGCTTGAGGAGATTGAGGGTTTAATTGAATGATCTGAGAAACATTGGTTTTCTCTGTTCGGATCACAGGAGAAGACGGTGGCGATGAAGATTTTCCGGTGGTGATGGGATCACCCAAAACATCTGCATTTTGTCCTGTGGAGGGTAAGGAATGGGTAACTCCTTGCTCTGATAAGTCTTCGGGTGATGATAAATAAAATTCTACCACCTCTGGAGGATTTGTCTGAACCTCTGGGGACAGTGGAAGGGTTACAGGTATGGTAACTGCCTCAGAAGATAACTGAGTTAATAAAGTGTTAGGTTTAGTAATTTCTCTCGGTTGTCCTGGAGCCTGCACTCCAGAAGTTAGCTGCTTTTCCGCGATAGGAGAAACAACGGGTTCAATTTGGGCTGGAGGACTAGGTGGTGGAACGAATGGGGGCATCTTAAATTGATAATATCAAGCTCAAAGGTTTAGTGGCTACCTGCAGCGTGATCAAATGAGATGAGACGGGGACGAGCCATATCTCGCCCCTATCGTTTTACTCACCTAAGGTGACACTCCACTGCGTAAACGCGAGTGGATTATTGGGCTGAATCTTGCCTCAACTAGCTGTGCTAGCTTTGGTCTTACAGTCTCATGTCTAGTCCGACTACACTTATAACTAGATTTGATGCTTATTCAAAATCCTTACGTCCAGGGTTACGAGTGGGATCACTCGAAAGAAAACCAAAAACAAACAAGGAAATGAAGAAAGCGACAACAATGTAAACGGCAATTTTTAAGGTTAGCATAGTATTTTGTTCTCCTGAGGGGGAGTTTATCCCTAGCAAATGTTAATTGTTCCTATCTGACTTTAACCTATGGATGGATGTTTTGTCTTCTTTGTCCTTAACTTTGTGGATAATCAAGGGAGAAACGAGCATTCATTTGTTGTTCCCCAATCAACATATCTTGCTGAAATTGAGAAGTCTGTAAACCACTACGCCAAAGAACCAAAGCATCCTCTCCTGTGGTTTTGTAATATCCTTTCCGTTGTCCTGCTACCTGAAAGCCGAACTTTTGATACAAACAGAGGGCGGGTTGATTAGAAACCCTGACTTCTAGGGTAGCACGTTGAAGATTTCGACTAACCGCATCCCTAAGCAAACCGTGGAGTAATAATTGTCCTAACCCTTGACCTTGATACTGAGGATCAATCATTAGTAAAGTAATATGCGCTTCTTCTAAAATTTCCCAAAAACACCCGCAGCCAATAATCGTCTGAGTTACATCGAGAGACAAAACCCAAAAGTGACTATTAGGACTTTCTAATTCCCGTTGATAACCATCTTTTGTCCATAAACCCCCAAGACAAGTTTGGTCTAAGGCCACCAGTTCATCCAAGTCAGTTAGTTGAGGGGTATGAAGTTTAACCGAGAAAGATGTCATGGAAAGAAAAAAGTGAAGTTAGAGAATTTCTTTAACTAGACTATCATCGTTTGACTGAGAACAAATTCAAAGACATTGACCAAATCTTTACAACTACCTAGTAATAATAGTTAAGTAAATTAGGATGAAGCTTCTCACAGTGTGGTTTGACACTAATTCTTGAGACAGTTTTATAGTCCCTTTTTAGCTCGATTCAGAATCTATAAATATGATAAACAGTAACCCCTATGTCAAATCTCGGCGTTAGATTGCTATCATAGATAGCTATATTGTGTGAGGAGTTCTACTCATGAAAGTATTACTCGATGTCATTAAGACTCTACTACTGATCAACGGAGCGATTGTGCTTCCTTCTTTTCTGCTAGTCATGGCTCTCTACGAGCAACGGTCAACCAACATGGCCACAGCGGATCATGTCTCTTCAAAATTCCATCGGAATATTCAAGATGACACCCCAACTTACAAGCAGAAGTTAGAACAACTTGCAGATGAAAAAAACAAGCTGCAAGCGAAATTAGAAGCCTCCCAACGGACTCAAGCGGTTATCCCCGTATCGAGCAATTCTCCATCGGCCCAGAATACTGCAAGTCCAGTGGGTCCTGTTGCGCCATCCCCAACGGTAACTGCTCCATTCAAGTCAACTGTGAAAGCACCTGGTTTGGCTAAGGTAACGATGGTTTCCCAAACCCAATCACAACCAAAACCATCTCAACAGTCAGTAACAAAAGCCTCAGTGTCTCCCCCTCGGGAAACTGAGATATCTATTAGCAACGATAAAAGTCTCTCTAAGCCAGACTCTGCGGTTAATATTGCGGCCAATTCCTCAAAAACCGATGAGTTGTCTGCTGGTCATAATTCTTCTGAGCAAGAAATTGGCACATCCAGACCTGAAGGTTTTATCTCACCAGAGGATTTGAATAAGAAGGCTCAAAAGCAAACACGGCCTTTTATTCATTCAATCATAGCTTCCCAAGATAAATCTCCTATGGATTTATCTAAAGATTTGGCTGCGGGGTTAATTGTTGCGGGTAATCGCGACGAACTTAGCCATAGCAGCACCAAATATAAAAAGGTTCAAACTGCGATTCGTTCCTTGCGTAAAGGCAGTAGCCAAACGCTAGAGGAAGCAGCTAGCCGGGCTAGTATTGACTTAAAAACTTTACAGTGGGTTGCTTACTACGGGCAGACTCGTCCTGGGGGTATTCAAATCAGCCGAGCTAACCTTAGATAACCCTTTCAGGTGTTGCTGATCGTGGTTGTTTGTCATGTTTTGTTAGTAAATTCCATCCATCAGCATCATGAGAATATTAGTTGTCGAAGATGATGAAAACATCGTCATCCCCATTGAAGAGGATCTTGACGAACAAAACTACATTGTGGAAGTGGCCACCGATGGCCAAGCCGCCAAAGAACTTCTTGATGTGTTTGATTACGATGTCATTGTCTTAGATGTCATGTTGCCAAAACTCGATGGAATTGCTTTGTGCCAACAACTACGGGCGAATGGCTGCCAAACACCAATTTTGATGTTAACGGCCAGAGACACCATTCAAGATAGGGTCAAAGGGCTTGATGCAGGTGCCGATGATTATTTAGTCAAACCTTTTGATCTCCAAGAACTCTCAGCCAGAATCCGTGCTTTACTCCGTCGGGGAGAAACCGCTTTGCCCCCTGTTTTAAATTGGGGAGCGTTACGGGTTGATCCCAATACTTGTGAAGTGACTTATCAACAACAAGTATTAAGTTTAAGTCCGAAAGAATATCGTTTGTTAGAGTTTTTTTTACGCCATCCTCGTCGTATGTTTAGCCGGGCGCAACTGTTAGATCGTCTTTGGTCAATGGATCAAATTCCTGAAGAGGCGACTGTTAAAGCTCATATTAGTAGTTTGCGTCAAAAGCTAAAAACTGCCGGACTCGAATCGGATGTCATTGAGACAGTGTATGGCTTAGGATATCGTCTTAAAGAGTCACCCTAGACCGTCGTAAGCGAAGCTGAGATTATCATGAGGTATGACTAATGTTTGAGAATGTACGCTTCCGTCTCCTATTATTCTATCTACTGGTAATGGAAGGGATATTAATTTTATTCGGTGGCAGTATCTATTTTTCATTTACTCGTCACGAATCTAATCAACTTGACAGTAAGTTGATGGCCTTGGCTGAGGTGATTGCACCGACTTTTAGCAAGATCGCCTATCAAGATGTTTCTTCTCTGAAGCAGTTGGATAACGAGGATTTGTTTGATCCTGATACCCAGTCTATAGAATGGTTTGACCATGACAAAAATCTTGTATGGCATCAAGGATCATTAGAGGTGTCTTCTCAACCAGAACCGGGGTTCCAAGAAGAAATGGCTGGGGTTCGTAGTGTTACCTTTTCAGTGGCAGTTAATGACTCTGGGCAGGTACAAGCTGCTTCACAAGGCTATGTTCGCATCAATCAATCTTTAGCAGAATTAGAAACTTCAAGAAATCAACTATTATTGATTCTATCTTTAAGTGCTATCGGTGCTTTTAGTTTAGCTGCAGTGGGAGGCTATTTTTTAACAGATACAGCTGTTAAACCCATTGAAGAAGCCTATACAAAACAGCAACAGTTTACGGCTGACGCATCCCATGAACTTCGAGGTCCTTTGACGGCGATTAAAGCGTCTATTGATATTATGCGTCGTCATCCTGAACGGTTTGAGGCGAAGGATAATAGAAAAGTCGGAGCGATCGCTAATGCAACGGATCAGATGACTCGCTTAGTGGAAGATTTACTGTTTTTAGCCCGTACGGAAAAAAAAACAACAAAATCGAACCCTGAATACACATCTATTGCTCTTAATGATTTATTACAAAAATTAGTTGATCTGCTTGAACCCTTAGCTGAAGAAAAACAGATTACTTTAAGTTATCAAGCGTTTGATGAAGTGGCCATCAGGGGAAATCACGATCAATTGACTCGCTTATTTTCTAATTTGCTCTATAATGCTCTCAATTATACGTCTGAAAAAGGTTTAGTTTTAGTCCGTCTTGTACAACACAATCGCCTGGTTAAAGTGGCTGTAGAAGATACTGGCGTAGGAATTGCTCCAGAGGATTTATCCCATGTTTTTGATCGCTTTTGGCGTGCAGATAAGGCTCGTCATAACAGTGGGGGAACAGGTTTGGGGTTATCCATTGCTCAGGCGATCGCTAACACCCATCAAGGAAAAATTACAGTTAAAAGTAAGTTAGGAATTGGCACTTGCTTTGAAGTTTCTTTACCTATTTTAGAAGAGAAACATTAAAAACCCTAACCAAATATAAAAGGCTAGGGGGATCAAAGGTAATTATATTTTAATTAATTTACCGGAACATACTGCTTACAGAAGTATCTTCATGAATACGCCAAATCGCTTCTCCTAATAAGTTAGCCACAGACAAGACGGTTAATTGTTCAAAACGATGTTCTTCTGGGATAGGAATGGTATTCGTTACAATTACCTCCTCTAAAACCCCACTGGACAAGCGAGAGACAGCCGGACCAGAGAACACCGCATGGGTTGCACAAGCATACACCTGTCTTGCCCCTTCTTCCCGCAGTAACCTCGCCCCTTCAGTAATGGTTCCTGCCGTGTCAATCATGTCATCCACCAAGACGGCGGTTTTGCCCTTGACATCGCCGATGACATTCATGACTTCAGCTACATTATGGGACTGACGACGTTTATCAATAATGGCTAACGGTGCATCATCTAACTTTTTGGCAAACGCTCTGGCTCGAGCAACGCCCCCCACATCAGGGGAAACGATCACGATATCCGAGAGGTCTTTAGTGGCAAAATAATCTAGTAAGACAGGTGTACTGTAAATATGATCAAAAGGAATATCAAAATAACCTTGTATTTGTGCCGAATGTAAATCCATAGCCAGAACCCGATTAGCCCCAGCTTCAACAATTAAATTAGCCACTAATTTAGCGGTAATGGATTCACGACCAGCCGTTTTGCGATCAGCCCTTGCATAACCATAATAGGGGATGACAGCCGTAATTTGTCTGGCTGATGCTCGGCGACAAGCATCAATCATGATCAACAATTCCATAAAATGGTCATTGACCGGTTTACAACAGGGTTGAATTAAATAAACATCACAACCTCGGATTGATTCTTGAATCTGGATGTACAATTCACCATCAGCAAATCGTTTACGAATCATCGGCCCAATGTCCATCCCTAAATAGCGAGCAACTTCTTGGGCTAACGGGATATTCGATGATCCACAAAACAGACTCAAACGATTATTATCTGACAATGAAGACACCGCCAGATGTGGCATTAATGTGGGAGTATGACTCACAGCAGACTCTTGACCCTTAATTCATAGCAGTTCTATCATCTCAGGTTTTTTGATTATCTGATCAGATTTATCACTATTTTAATCATACTGAGATTTGCATTAAAACAGCGAAATTACAGAGAAATTTAGGCTTTCTCGTAGCAGTTTTCCATTGGGTGTATCAATATTCTAGTTAAGTTGAGTGTGGAAAGTGTGGGAGGGGTGGGGAGTGTGGGAGGGGTGGGGAGTGTGGGGAGAATTTTTATTTTCATAAAAAAGGCCACCGTAGGGGTGGCAACATCAGCTAAATAATCACTTGAATTTTAGACATCATAGTACAAAGCAAACTCATAGGGATGAGGCCGTAAACGCATGGGATTCACTTCATTATCGAGTTTGTACTCAATCCAATTCTCGATGAAGTCTTCTGTGAACACACCCCCATCCGTTAAGAAAGCCTGATCGTTTTCCAAGCATTCTAACGCTTGTTCGAGAGAACCCGGGGTAGAAGGAATTTTACTCAATTCTTCAGGGGAAAGATCGTAGATATCTACATCTAAAGACTCTCCTGGATCAATTTCGTTTTTAATGCCATCAATCCCTGCACAAAGCATAGCAGCAAAGGCTAAATAGGGGTTAGATGTCGCATCAGGACAACGGAACTCTAACCGTTTGGCTTTGGGGTTAGGACCAGATAAAGGAATACGGACTGACGCAGAACGGTTCCCTTGAGAATAGGCTAGGTTAACCGGTGCTTCAAACCCAGGAACCAGACGCTTATAGGAGTTGGTGGTGGGGTTGGTGAAAGCTAATAAAGCTGGAGCGTGCTTTAAAATACCGCCAATGTAATTTAATGCTATTTTACTTAAGTTGGCGTAACCATCGCCCCAGAATAAAGGTTCTCCCCCCTTCCAGATAGACTGGTGGACGTGCATTCCTGACCCATTATCATTAAATAGGGGCTTGGGCATAAATGTTATGGTTTTTCCATATTTCTTACCCACGTTTTTGATGACATATTTGTAAGTCATCAAATAATCGGCCGCCTCAACCAACTTGGCAAAACGGAACCCTAATTCGTTTTGCCCGCCGGTTGCTACTTCGTGGTGATGTTTCTCGATGGGAACCCCACACTTAGCCATAGTAAGCAGCATTTCTGTCCGCATATCCTGGAGGGTATCCGTAGGCGCAACGGGGAAATAACCCTGCTTATAACCGGGTTTATAGCCTAAATTTCCGCCTTCTTCTTCTCGGCCAGTATTCCAACGACCTTCTACACTATCAACGTAGTAATACCCTTTGTTTTCGGTTTGGTCAAAGCGAACGTCATCAAAGACGAAGAACTCTGCTTCTGGACCAAAAAAGGCAGTATCGCCAATTCCTGTGGTTTTAAGATACTCGACCGCTTTATTGGCAATGGTGCGAGGGTCACGCTCGTACCATTCCCCCGTACGAGGCTCTTTAATGCCACAAATGATACTTAGGGTAGGTTCTTCATAAAACGGGTCAATCCAAGCCGTTTTTGGGTCAGGAACCATACACATATCAGATTCATTAATGGCTTTCCATCCCCGAATACTGGACCCGTCGAAAGGAACCCCATCGACAAAGGAACTCTCGTCAATTTGATTATGATAAAAAGAGCAATGCTGCCAAATCCCTGGTAGATCAATGAATTTGAGGTCAATAATTTGAATGTTTTGGTCTTGAATCATTTTCAAGACTTCTTGGGGCGTTTGGGCCATGAAAGACTCCTTGGGGTATCAATATATACGTCTGCTTCAAATTATTGATAGTAAAGATAGATTTTGCTAAATTTTGTATATTTCGCTACAGTTTATCCCCTCAAAACCTGTAGATAATACTAAGTTTTTACACCAGATCGTTACCACTGGGGACTATAATCTTTAATATAAAGAATTGTATCAAACTGCCACAAGACAATAAATGGAAAAAGCAGAACGCAGATAGCAGTTTAAAATGGAGGAAAATCAAGAAGGAAATAATGAGAGAAACAATTTTAACTTGGTTAAATCGCTTATTAGTGGCAGATGTATTTTTAATCTTTTTGGCTTTTTTTTGGTTTATGGCTGCAGTTATTGGTCGTTCTCTAGGTGTTCCTCTGGGTTTTGATCTCTGGTACCAACTGTGGCAACCTGTGTTTAATCCTGCCATTGGGATTCTCTTTTTAGGAGCCATTCTCAGTTGGGGAATTAATAAACTTTCTCAAAAACTTGATTCTAATTCTTAAAATAAACTAACCATTTTCAAATCATACAAAATAATTATGGCTACTTTAGAAAAACGTCGTTCTGAAAACGTTTCTGGTAACTTTTATGTTGATAATAGTTGTATTGACTGCGATACCTGTCGTTGGATGTCTCCGAAGGTATTTCATCGAGAAGGAAATCAATCAGCAGTCTATCATCAACCGACAGAAACTAGAGAAATTTTAGAAGCTTATGAAGCGTTACTGTCTTGTCCCACTGCTTCTATTGGAACAGTAGAAAAACCCAAGAATATCAAAGAAATTCAGCAAAGATTTCCATTACCTATTGCTGAAAATGTTTACCATTGTGGTTATCATTCAGAAAAATCTTTTGGCGCAGCCACTTATTTTATTGAACGGGAGGAAGGACATATATTAATTGATTCCCCGCGCTTTTCTCCCCCCTTAGTAAAACAATTGGAAGCTAAAGGTGGAATTAAATACTTATATTTAACCCATAAAGATGATGTGGCGGATCATGAAAAATTTGCTGACCATTTTGGCTGTGAAAGAGTATTACATATTGATGATATCAGTGAAAAAACCCAAGGGGTAGAAATTCAATTATCAGGAGATAAACCTATTAATTTTGCCCCTGATATATTGATTATTCCTGTTTCTGGGCATACTAAAGGCCACACCGTTCTTTTATATAAAGAAACCTATTTATTTACAGGAGATCATTTAGCTTGGTCTTCTTACTTAAATCATCTCTATGGTTTTCATCGTTTCTGTTGGTATGATTGGTCAAAACAAATTATTTCTATGAAAAAATTAGCCAATTATTCTTTTGAATGGGTATTACCGGGTCATGGTCGTCGCTATCATAATGACAGAGAAACCATGAAACAAGCCATGACAAAATGTATTAAATGGATGGAATCTCAGTAAGCTGTTCAGCCTCTAAATTGCTAGATTAGACTGACAGGGAGACAGGGGGAAAGGGAGACGGGGAGAGGGTTTATTCACAAGTCAAAAGTTAGAAGTCAAACGTCAAAAGTATTATCTCTCTCTTGGTGCGGTTTCCCTAACAGCTTAATATCTTTTAAAAAAAAATTGACCCTTTGCAGATGCACCTGATCGCTTTATAGTGATAGGTGATCCCCAGTTTAATAATGCAGTATCGTGAAAAAGATTTCTATCCTTGGCTCTACTGGTTCCATTGGCACCCAAACCCTAGATATTGTTAACCAATACCCCGAACAATTTCAAGTGGTGGGTTTGGCAACTCGTTCTAATGTTGAGTTATTAGCTACCCAAGTCCAACAGTTTCGTCCTGAGATTGTGGCAATTTGCGATGAGAGCAAACTAGGAACCCTCAAAGACGCGATCGCAACGATGGACTATTCTCCTATCATTTTAGCAGGGGAAGATGGTGTGGCAGAAGTTGCCCGTCACGGGGATGCGGAGAGTGTGGTCACGGGTATTGTGGGATGTGCCGGTTTATTGCCGACTATTGCAGCGATAGAAGCTGGAAAAGATATTGCTTTAGCGAATAAAGAAACCCTCATTGCAGGGGGGCCAGTGGTGTTACCTTTGATCGAAAAACATGGGGTAAAATTATTACCAGCAGACTCGGAACATTCGGCTATTTTTCAATGTTTACAGGGGGTTCCAGATGGGGGGTTACGACGCATTATTTTAACCGCTTCTGGGGGTGCATTTCGTGACTGGCCGGTTGAACAATTAAAGTATGTTACGGTACAAGATGCCCTCAAACATCCTAACTGGTCAATGGGTCAAAAAATAACCGTTGATTCTGCTACTTTAATGAATAAAGGGTTAGAAGTAATTGAAGCCCATTTTTTGTTTGGAATGGACTATGAAAATATTGATATTGTTATCCATCCTCAAAGTATTATTCATTCTTTAATTGAGTTACAAGATACGTCAGTTTTAGCACAGTTGGGATGGCCAGATATGCGTCTCCCTTTATTATATGCTTTGTCTTGGCCGGAAAGACTTGATACAGACTGGGAACAATTAGACTTAGTAAAAGCAGGTAGTTTAACCTTTAGAGAACCGGATCACGATAAATATCCTTGTATGCAGTTGGCTTATGCAGCAGGGCAAACCGGAGGGGCAATGCCGGCGGTTTTAAATGCAGCCAATGAGCAAGCAGTTGCCTTATTTTTAGCTGAAAAAATCGCCTTTTTAGATATTCCTAAAGTGATTGAAAAAACCTGTGATGATTTTAGAGATGATAACCCTTCAACTCCTAGTTTAGAGGATATTTTAGAAGCAGATAATTGGGCTAGGAAGACAGTTTTAATAGCGGCTGAAGCTTTAGGAAAAGAAAGTAAAGTGGTTTCTGTAAAGTAGTGACTGTGACGCAAGCATCCTGCTTGCGACAGTCTAGAAGACTGTGTTACTTCAAGTCAAGAATATGCCGATAAATTTAATTCTATTTGTTGCTGCTTTATTAGTTTCTTTTTTAGTATTTCGTTGGCTGTTTACTGTGATTAAGTCAACAGCTACAACAGCTTTAGCTATCGTAGTTATTGTCTTATTATTACAGTTTGCTTTTGGTATTAATTCTCAAGATTTATTGAAAGAAATTCTGAATCTTCCCCAAACGTTTCAAGATTTTTTTCCAAGATACGATAATCTTTCCTCACATATAGTTAATTAACATCAAAATGAGACAAAACCTACCTCCTTTATTGTTAATACAGTGAGCAAGATGGTCACATTTCTCTGTCTCAAAATTGGCATTTTATTCAAGAAAAGTCTCTAAAATTTGGATACCAATCATCATCTAATATTTGTTCAATTGTGAATGGACATTTTAAGGGTAAATTAAAAGATAAATTAACGTTTTCAGCTTTTAATTGTACCTGTTTTAAAGCTTTACCATAATTCTTGTCAATATTGGTCTTAAAATGTTTATAATAATTATTAGAATCTAAAAAATCAGATAAGTCATTTCTAAAATTATTGATGTAAATTTTCCAACCAGAGAGATAAAAATCTCGATTAATAGACCAATAAGTATATAATAGTAAATGAGCTAATAGTTGGCGAGTAAGACTGTTAATTCCTCGTTTATCCCTTGCTCCTAATGACTCTATTTCCTCTTGTAAGTTACACCAATCTAAAGCACTAGCATCTTGATTTTTGAGTGCGATCGCTTGTTGTTCGATCCATTCTCCAAAGTCTAATTCATATAACGTTTTATTCATTTCAGTTAGTATTAATTATCTTAAATTTCATTTTTTATTTTGTTAGTTAATGAGCAAAAAATCCTGTTAACAATAAAGGCAATAAAATCAACAAACTGATAATTAAAACTGCGGTTTGTGGACTAATGGGAATGATGTTTTTTTCTTTTGGTGGTTCTGTCATTTGTGGTTTTCTCCTACATTAATTGTGATTTTAATTGATTTTCGTCCCAATAAGCTTTAACTTCTGCAATTTTTTCGGCTTCATTGAGTTTAAAGGTGGTAATACCTTCAGCTTTTGCTTCTTTACCATTCTTAGAAACAACAGTCATTTTCCATTTTACCGCAGCTTCATTGTTAACGATAAATAATGATTCTCTTTCTATCTCAAATTTACTGTAAAAATTAGTAAGAATAGTAAACAACTTTTCTGAATCTTTTTCTGGGTTTAAAGCGGGTTTACCTACGGGATCATAAATAGCTGCGTCATCAGCTAAACTGTTTAACCAACCTTGAGGATTCATGGCAGCTAAACTGTTATAATAATCAGAAATTGTAGCTTCTATAGACATAATTTTCTTTAAAGGTAGGGTGGGAACGTCCACCTGACAAAGATAACATAAATATGGCTTGAAATTTCTTATACGTAAATGTTTTTATCGTTTTTTAGCTTTCCTTAATTCACGTTTAAAACCTGTTCCTAAAGCCAATGCTGTAACCGCTCCCAAAACAGTTAAAGGTTCAGGAACAACCGTAGCTACGTAAGTACCACTATCAAACCCAGAAAAAGGAAGAACTGAAATAACAGACTCACTATAGGTATCACCACTAAGTGACATACTATCAGTAAAAGTGCTAGACATTGGATCAGGATTTTGAAAATCTAAAGTATCGAAAAATAAGACTTCTTCAGGTTCACCTCCATCACTAAAATCTAATTGAATGACTAATCTTGCTAACCTATTTTGTGAAGGAGAAAATACAGGGATAGTCCTAGAGTTTGGTTCAAAATCCCATATACTAAGCAAAATATCATCATCAGAATAATTAGTGCCAAAGGGAGTTTGTATATTAATGCTTGATAAAGCAAATATCTGTCGACCTTCTACAAAAAAACTGCTACCCTTGTCAAATTGAAAAGTCCCTGATGTTTGTTCTAAGTCTGGGTTATCTGACGTGAAACGAAGGATACCTGATTTTATATTAGTAGCATTAACAGGAGTTGTTATTAACAGTGCTATTGATGTTAGAGTACCAGTAACGAGAAGTTTTTTAACCATGATTTTCATCAATTGTCAATTTACGATTAACAATAAATTATAATAGTCTCATTAAATATCTGGTCGTATTTAGAAAAACAGTAAAAAAAATTAAATTGTCTACATATTTCTTAGCATATTTCTTAGCCTTTGAGGGTGATGGGCGTTAGATTTAAGATGATAGTCTATATGGTAGGGTTCTTTAGAAACGGCGAACAGTTTATCATTCAAATAGTTCAATTCAAGTTTAAATCTAGGAACTGCCCACCCTAAAAGAATATCTAAAATTCTGCACTTAAAGGAGTACGGGGGAAAGGAATGACATCTCGAATGTTACCCATTCCTGTCATAAATTGTACCACCCTTTCAAACCCTAAACCAAATCCTGCATGGGGTACAGTTCCATATTTTCTTAGGTCTAAATACCACCACAAATCATCGGCAATAATATCCATTTCATTGATGCGTTTTTCTAAGACATCCAGTCTTTCTTCCCGTTGTGAACCGCCAATAATTTCACCAATTTTGGGGGCTAATACATCCATAGCAGCAACGGTTTTATGATCATCATTTAAACGCATATAAAAGGCTTTAATGGCAGCAGGATAATTCGTAACAATTAAAGGCTTTTTAAATAGTTCTTCTGCCAAATATCGCTCATGTTCCGATTGTAAATCAATGCCCCATTCTACTGCATACTCAAACTTCTTATTAGATTTTTCCAGTAACTCAATGGCCTTTGTATAAGTGATTCTTTCAAATTCGTTATTAATAATATTATCTGCTGTTTCTAACACCGATTTATCAATACGTTTGTTGAAAAACTCCATGTCTTCAGGACAGGTTTCTAACACATATTTAAAAATGTATTTTAAGAATTCTTCTGCTAAATCTTGATCCCCTTCAATATCACAAAACGCCATTTCTGGTTCGACCATCCAAAATTCAGCTAAATGACGAGAGGTGTTAGAATTTTCTGCTCGAAAAGTCGGTCCAAACGTATAAACATTTTGAAACGCCATAGCCATAACTTCGGCTTCTAATTGTCCACTTACGGTTAAATAAGCTTGCTTACCAAAAAAGTCTTGATTATAGTCTATTTTCTGTTGTTTATCTTTGGGAATATTGTCTAAATCAAAATTAGTGACAGTGAATAATTCCCCTGCCCCTTCGCAATCACTTGCGGTAATAATAGGAGTATGAACCCAGATAAAATCCCGTTCTTGAAAAAAGTTATGAATTGCCGTTGCACAAGCATTTCTAACGCGCATCACCGCCCCTAATGTATTCGTACGCGATCGCAAATGTCCGATAGTGCGTAAAAATTCAAAGGAGTGGCGTTTTTTCTGGAGGGGATAGGTTTCGGGGTCAGATGTGCCATATACCTCCACTGTAGCAGCCTTTAACTCGATGGTTTGGCCTTTTCCGGGGGATTGTACTAGGCTTCCTGAAACTTCCACAGAAGCCCCAGTATTAAGGAGTTTGAGAATATCTTGATAGTTAGGGACGGTTTCATCGAGGACAACCTGTAAACTGTTGAGAGAGGAACCGTCATTCACTTCCATAAACGCAAATTCTTTTAATTCCCGTTTTGTGCGTACCCACCCTTTAATGGTAACGGTTTCATCGGGTTGGCCATGGCGTAAGATGTCTCTAACTCGTTTGCTTTGCATTATTGATCAAATGGTTTATCAAAAAATGTCAGGGTAAAGACCCTACCTAAAAATCCTAACATAAATGCCCGCATTTTCACGTGAGTTTAGGGTTCGGGTTTATTGTTTTTGCAATGAGATAATAGAGGTTTGAGATTCCAAAATTGTTGCTAGTTATTCATAAATTCCCTTAAGGTCTTTTAGTTTTTCAAGCGTTAATCATCCGAAAAAAGATTTATGGTAATAGACCAAATCATTTAGCTTGTCAACAACGTAAATTAGTCAGAAAAGTTAAGAGTTCAAAAAACAAAAAAGAATAGCTTTAACTTTGCCACCGAAGGTGCGCGTAGCATCCTCCCAACTCCTAATCCCGAACTCAGGTTTTGTTATCTTTTCTTAAGGAATTAAAATAGGCTTTCGCTACAGGAAGATGAAATAATTTAGACAGCTAGATCGATGGGGAAACGTCTCTTATTCCTATGAACCAGTTTTTCTGGTTCGATAGTGATCTAGAAAACTTCTGTTAAGGATTAAAACATGGCAGATACTTACAAAATTTTTCCGGCCATCGGAGTTGCTCGCGTCGGGAATAGTCCAGAATACTACCTTGCTCCTGAAACCACTGGTGAATTACCCAGTGGGACCTTTCCCGATGATTTCCGAGATGCTAATCAACTGATGAAACGTCAAGGGGTAAAGTTTCGAGTTTATTGCTATCCAGAAGCGGGAGGTGATCCCTATGAGGTAATCCCTGGAGAAAATGGGGTTGACAGAATCGAGTGGACAGTTCACCTTGCCAACAAAAAAGCGGTTTGGCACAATTTTGAACCTGTCAAGGGAGAAGGAACCTATCCTCCCACCAGTCCCTTGCGTAATAGCAGTATTAGCGATCCTGCTGAAAGAGCAACCAAATTAATTACCGATCCAGGACCGAGAACCTTAACTGGTGCTAATCAAACTGCCGAGTTTAGTCGCAGTTCCACCCCCCCAGAGGGTTATGTGATGACCTTTCCCCCCACAACTCTATCACCTAATCAGATTGATTCCCTCGGAGAAATTTATACAGATACTCAAGGACAGTTAATTGTCGTAGGTGGTTATGGCAATTCAGGAACCGATCTAACCTATCCACCGGCAAACGATATTGATTATGTCAATAATGATAACTGGTGGGACGATACCTCTGATGGCCCTGTTTCCGCCAAAGTTGTCTTGAGTAATGGTGACACAGTAGAAGCAGCTACAGCTTGGGTAGCAGTCACCCCTCCCCGTTTTGCCCCGGAAATTGTGCCTCAAATCACCATGTATGATGTGATCTTTGATGTTGCGGTGCGAACCTTCCCTGACTATCGCCCAGATATCCACAACAATGGGGATTATCAAACCACATACCAGACTCACCCTGAATCAGAAGTTCAACGCATCCTTGATCGGGCCTATCCCTATGGGGCAGTTAGTAAGGATGTTATGCAGCATAAGTTTAAGTATGGTGATAGCCTATCGAACAATTATTATGGCTTGATGCGATCGCCTGAGCAAGCTAACGAACTGGGTTCTGGGCCAGCATTTATGCCCATGCTGTCAGGGGATGGTTCAGCTAATAGCGTCGTCGGGACGGACAAAGAAAGCAAATATGTTACCTTTACCGAAACCCAGATGTTCTTTGCTACACAGTACAATCAGGGTATCACCACAACCACTGAACCCCCAGAAACAGTGCCAGATGCCTTAACCCGTGCAGCTTTAGAAAACTGTTCAGGAGCAGCCTTTGCCCCTGGAATTGAAATGACCTGGTTTGCACGACGATCAGAAATTTATGCCGAACCATTCCGGTTGAAAAAGCGTGACTACGATTATCCCCTCAGTGTAGAAGCAACCCCCATCGAGGAAGGACTTGAACCAGGAGATTTCACTAAATTTATGGCCCTTCCTTGGCAGGCTGATTTTAATGAATGTGCTGTACAAAAGCCCCTTCAAAATATCAATAGCGACTATGTTAACTGGTGGCCGGCTCAACGTCCCCTGCAAGTTAATCGCAATGGTTCCACAAACGTTCCCTGGATCGGCGTTGATAATGGTGCAAGTGAACTAACCACCCATCTAAGATTTCAGTACAACACCAATATGGTTGACCACTGGGATGAACTAGGATTTGTTCTCAATATGGGAACGGCAGAAAGACCTGATTTTGTTGAAGTTCAACGCACTTTAGAGGATGGTTCCAACGAATCAGGTAGTCCATCTAAACCTAATCCCAAGGTTGCCTCACATCGGCCTTAACGAAGTCAGAAGTCTACAAGTAGTTTTGTAACTTTCTAGAGAAGAAGAAGGGGGGAACAGTATCTATGTCTACTCCCTTCTCTCAAATAATGATCAAGAAGCCGAACTAATGTCTGCATCTGATTTGTACTTTTAACTGACAAAACCCATGGAACTAGATATTGCAATTATTGGTGGGGGACCAGCCGGGGCTGCAACCGCACTGGCACTACTAAACCAAGGAAATTGGCGGATAGGCATTTTTGAGAAGTCCACTCAACCCGTTTTTCGAGTTGGGGAAAGTCTCCCTCCTAGCAACCAATTTTTGTTAGCACAACTGGGGGTGTTAGATTCTTTTAAACAAGAGGGCCATTTACCGTCTTTAGGAAATGCTTCAGCTTGGGGAGAAAAAACACTCGCTTTTAATGATTTTTGGACTTCTATGGGAGGACAAGGATGGCACCTTGATCGCTCACGGTTTGATACATGGCTGTTAGGGGAAGCAGCGAAACGGGGTGCAATAGTAATGAGAGGGAGGCAAGTGGTGGGATGCGCTCGAACTCCTAACGGTGACTGGAATTTGAGGGTAAAGCATCAAGAAGGGAATGTAACCCAAGTTAATGCCTCAATTGTGGTAGATGCCAGTGGGTCCCGTAGCATTTTTGCTCATTGGCAAGGTTCTCGTTCTATTCGTATGGATAGTTTATTAGGGTTGGCAGCCGTTTTTCCTGTCGATGGTAGTGAAGCGTTGACAACTCACTATACCTTAATTGAAGCAGTAGAATTTGGGTGGTGGTATGCTGCTCGTTTACCAAAAAATCAGGTTATTATTACCTTAATGTGCGATCGTGATTTAGTACATCAATATGGATTATCTCGTCCGAAAAATTGGACAACAGCACTACAACAAACGGATCATGTTCAACGTTTACTCAAGGGGATAACTAACCCTACAAAACTACAAGTATTCCCTGCTTTTTCTCAATATTTAGATCAAACCAGTGGAGAAAATTGGCTGGCGGTTGGAGATGCGGCCTGCAAGTTTGATCCTCTGTCTTCCTCTGGTATTTACAGGGCATTAGATTCGGCTATACAAGCTGCCGACACGATTAAAAAATTCCAAGACGGACAAGATAATGCTTTCAGTTCTTATCATTTACAAACTGAGCTTCAATTTGAAAGCTATTTAGAACAGCGTCGCCAATATTATAGCCAGGAAATTCGTTGGCCATTATCTCCTTTTTGGCAACGTCGTCAAGGATATCTTACCCTATCTCCTAAAACCATTCTCTCTTTCCAATCATCCTCCCAAGTTACAACTCGTTTAAAACGATTGGATAAATATTTTTCTAGCAAGGATTTATATTTACTGTGTCAACTATGCCAGATATCTAAACCAGCTAGTGAGGTTGTCAGAGAATTTCTTCGGCAAACACATAGGAAGCTTTCTGCCTACCGAACCATTGAAGCTTTACAATATTTGAGTGATAAGCAAGTGATTCACGCTGCCTAGTTTTGGGTATTAGAAAAGGTGAGCAGAGTATATCTTTATTTTTGCTCACCGTAACATCTAATTTTGATTGATGGGGCCTAAATACTTACTTAAATAGGGGGAAAATACCTCGTAAATTAAGGTTAAGGGTTTGCGATCGTGCCAAAATAAATAATGTCTTCCCCAAAAAGGTCCTTTTTCTTGGAAGGCTTTTTTTAATGCGGGAGAATGACCATAATAAACGCCTTGAATGTCACGGTATAACTCTGTATGTAACCGTGATAAACTATCCCAAATGGGTAAAGAACGATTTTGCAGATACTCATCTACATGATTTGCATCCCACCAAGAAGTGGCATAGGCTAATCGTTGTCCCGATGCTGTCCGTAGCCAAACCTGTCGTCTTAAGCGGGGTTCTGGTACAATTTCCACTTGAGGGGGGGCCCCGTCGTCTTCGCTACCGATGGGAGACATATCGATTAGATCAACTTCTGTTTTTTCTGTGGTCAACAATTGTAAGTGACGGGTAGGTGACCCATCCCCCAATAATAAAATTTGCCACGCAGGGGATAACATATCATGGGGAAGTCCTCGTCTAACAACGTTTTCATCTCCTTCCCAAATAATATTCAAGGCGTGCCATTGATGGGTTAAAGTGCTTTTATGATACGGTTTCAAGTTAGCTGTCAAGGTTCTTAATAAAACTTTACTAATCTTTAAGTTTCATGATAGCAAAACCTTTGTCGGTTATTCAGTGATTAATTCTCAATTATCAGATGTTTGGATTTATCCCTTTAAATAAACCCTCTGGGTTTACCTCTCATGATTGTGTTGCTAAAGTTAGACGACTGTTAAAGATTAAAAAGGTAGGCCACGGAGGAACCCTCGATCCCGCAGCAACCGGCGTTTTACCGATCGCAGTGGGTAAAGCCACTCGTTTATTGCCTTTTTTGCCCGAAAATAAGGCTTATCAAGCCATCATTCGCTTTGGTATCCAAACCACCACCGATGATCTTCAAGGGGAGGTTATTAAACGTGAACCTGCTTCTGATTTAAGCATAGAAGCTATTGAAGCCTTATTAAGCCAGTTTTTAGGAGAAATTGAACAAATTCCTCCCATGTACAGTGCCATTCAACGGGATGGTAAACGTTTGTATGAGTTGGCTAGGAAGGGAGAAACGGTCGAAGTTCCCGTAAGAACCGTTAGAGTGGACAAAATAGAGGTTTTAGGCTTGTATACAGGAGAATTTCCTGAATTAGTGCTTAATATTGAATGTGGACCAGGGACATATATTCGGGCGATCGCGAGAGATATAGGGGAAAAATTGGGAGTTGGGGGAACCTTAGCTGCCTTAACCCGCACCGAAAGTTGTGGCATGATTCTATCAGAAACCGTTACTTTTGAAGGATTAGAAAAACAAATTGAACAAGGAACTTTTTCCTTACTCAAACCAGAATTATGCTTAAACCATTTACCTAAAATTACCCTTTCTTTAGAAGAGGGTAAACGGTGGTGTCAAGGACAAAAAATTGCCATTGATCCGTCTAAACTTGTTACTTTTTCCCCGATTATTCAAGTTTATAATGAAGCAGAAGACTTTTTAGGAATGAGTCAAATAATCTCTAAGGATACTCATTATATTCTGAAGCCAAAAGTGGTTATTAACTGATAATTAACTTTTTAAGGATTTAATAATAGGGACTTAATAGTATTAAGTCCCTACGGAGTCCTGCCAACACTTCCCCTTTTTTCCACTTCCATAGGAAACTTTTGCTTCAATTTTGGGACTGACATCCTAGGAAGCCCTGTCCTATGATGAAAATTAAGGACGAATTCAGTGTTATCTTCCAAAAACTTCTAACTTCTAACTTCTAACTTCTAAACCTTGAGGGTGTATTATGTTGAACTCAAACTATGGTAAATCAGGAATCGCCAGTGCGATCGCCTTATTAATGGGAATTACCGCAATATCCCCATTTTATGCCTTAAAACCAGCAACTGCCCAATTATTGCCCCGTCCTTCTCAACCTTCCTTACCCAACAATAATTATGGCAATACCAGAGTCGGTGTTACCATTCCCGCCGGAACCCGCATTCCGATGGAATTTAGAAATGGTGAGAGAATTTTAGTCAGTCCTGAAGAAACCTTGGCTATCACCTTAAAAACCGCAGCCACCCTTCGGGATAGTAGCCGCAACGTCTTAATCCCGGCAGGTAGCCAAGTAAACGGAGAAATTCGCCCTGTTCGTGGTGGCTCTCAATTTATTGCCCGTGAAATCGTTGTTAATGGTCAACGGTATCCCTTTAATGCCACGTCTAGAGTTGTCAGTCGAACCGAAACCATTCGAGAAGGGGCCAGTGTGGGGGAAATTTTAGGAGGTACAGTGGCCGGGGCCGGGGCCGCTGCCATTATTGCCGGGGTAACTGGCGATCGCCGCATTGATGCCTTGGAAGTATTAGCAGGGGCCGCAGTGGGAACCTTGGCCGGATGGGGTTTACCAGAAGCTGGCATCATTGGGGGTGGGGAAGCAACCGTGATTGCGATTGAACCGGAACAAGATTTTACCCTCACGTTACAGTCTAATTTCTCCCTTGCTTCCAACCGCAACTATCAAAATACTGGCTATGATTTAAGTTTCTTCTAATACCCATTTGGGTAAGGTAGCAAGACTTGCTTGTTGACGAGATTTTTCCTCCTGCCTCCTGCCTTTCAACTCCTGCCTCCTTTAACGTTGAATAAAGATAAACGTGGCAACAGCGATCAAAAAATAACCAAACCCTTTTTGTAACTGTTGGGCTTGAATATATTGGGATAAATAAGCCCCCACAAAGGTTCCAACGGCTGCCACACAGGTAAACGTCGCCATTAACCCCCAATTTAAGGAAACCGTCCCTAAATAGCCTAAAAACCCTGCTACAGAGTTGAGAGTAATAATGAGTAAAGAAGTGCCAATGGCTTCTTTAATGGGGGTTTTTCCTAATAGTACCAAAGCAGGAACGATAGCAAACCCCCCACCCACTCCCACCAAACCAGTTAAAATGCCGATTCCTAACCCTTCAGTGGGTAACCATAACCAGCAATATTTACACGCAGGAGGCGGATATTGATTCGTCTCCTCTTTTTTTGGGAAAGATGATCCTTTACGAATCATTAACATCGCAGCGATCAACATTATTGCTGCAAATAACAGTAGTTGAACGGTTTCGGTAATAAAAGATAAATTGGCTAGTTTTGCCCCTAAAAACGCCCCTAACATAGTAGCTGAACCAAAAATTCCGGCTTTTTGCAGGTTAACGTTGCCTTTGCGCCAATGGGGGATGGTTCCGATTAAACTAACGGTTCCTACGATTACTAATGTCATGGGAATGGCAGATTTTGCAGGAATACCCATAACATAAACTAAAATAGGCAGGGCTAAGACTGAACCGCCACCCCCTAATAATCCTAAACTTAGTCCAATACAACCTGCTAAAAGATGACCGATGATTTGTATCCACATAAGTTTTGATCGCTAAAATTTGGGTTAAGCTAGAAGTTAATAGGTTTCTCTATGAAAAGTGTCTGAGTTAATATGATGAAAAATTATCAGAAAATTGTTATTTTTTGCTTATCTTTAAGTTTAACTGGATTATTAGGAAAATCTTCTTCTAGTGAATCTTATGTTAATCAATCTTTTCAAGGATGGTTTCTTAACTTGATACAAGATGAAGGACAACAACCGCTTCAGCAAACCACTCAAACCTCAGCCATTTCTCGTTTTTTTAGCCAAGCAACTGATAAATTGACAGAAGATTGTGAACCGAAAACGTCAGAACCTGATTTTTTAGTCATTGCTGGTGGTGCCACTCCTGAATCTAATGAAATTGCTTTAGAAAAAAATGTTCTTTATTTCCAAAGAACGTTAAAAAATATGGGGTTTAATTCTCCATCAAAGAGTATCTTTTTTGCTAATGGAAATAATGGAGAAGCTAGTATTCGTTATATTGATCCTCAAAGGAAAGAACGGTTTAAAGTCCCTAATATTCCTGGTTTAAATGGTGAAGCAAGTCTCAAAAATATTAATCAGTGGATTGATAAAAACACTCACAATCAAGCAACTAAAAAACCGATCTTTCTCTATTTTACAGGTCATGGTATTCTCAATGAAAGAAATAGCGATAATAATGCGTTGATGCTTTGGAATAATACCCCTGTAACCGTAGAAAGATTTTCTAATACTTTAGCTCAGTTGCCACAGGATAGCCATATTGTTACCATGATGGCTCAATGTTTTTCAGGTTCATTTGCTAATTATATTTATCAAAATGGTGATCCTAACCAACCCTTAACTAAACAGACACGATGTGGCTTTTTTGCTACCATTAAAACCTTGCCCTCTGTGGGATGTACTCCTGAAGTTAATGAAGCAGATTATAAGGATTATAGTTCTAGTTTTTTTGCTGGATTAAGTGGTGTTAATCGCATTGGTCAAAAGGTGGCTTCTGCGGACTATAATAAGGATGGTAGAGTTAGTTATACTGAAGCTCATGCTTTTGCTAAAGTGGATGAAAAAACCTCTGATTTACCCGTTTCTACGTCTGAGGTTTGGTTACAACGAAAAGCAAATGAAAAAGATATTGAACAGTTATTTGATACTCCCATTATTGAATTAGAAAAAATTGCTCGTCCTCAACAAAAATATGTGATCAATTCTTTGGTTAATTTATTTCAATTTGATACCCAAAAATCCTATATAGAAAATTTGGAAACCTTAGAATCTTATCAAGTCGCAACAGCAGCACAAAAAGCTTATAAAATTAGACTTTTGATGGAACTTTTAAACGTTAGAATGGAGCAGAAAATTCGCCAAAGTAATAATCAAGAAGAGATTGCTATTTTAGAGCGTTTAATTGATTGTGAATCTAGTTCTTGGAAATAGATATATAGCATATATATGTGAATAAATCTCCTTACATTTTCTCAATTTTGAATCCGGGTACTTTATAATCTTTTGGTAGATAATCAGCAGGGATTGTGTTTTGATTTCCATCCCGAAGTGCAGAATAGTGGGGGGATAGAATTTCAATATCTGCTTCATTACATTTGTCTTGAATACTTTGATGAAGATCAGAATAAATGTAAAATAATTTACGGGTTTTGTCTGTATAAACATTGAGTTCATAACTGACATAAAAGTCATCTAAACTGGTTTGTAAAACGAAGGGTTTAGGATCTTTTAATAAGGAGTCCGTTGCATCAGCAGCAGCTAATAAAACTTGATAAACTTTTCGCCAAGGAACATCATATCCTAATGTTATAGTTGTGCAAATAATCAAGGGTATTCCTGTTTCTCTCGCTGACGCACTAAAATTAACTACATTACTATTTAAGACTGTTGCATTGGGTAAAGTAACAATGACATTTTTAGGAGTACGAATACGAGTCACTAGCAACGTTTTGTCTTCTATATCACCAATAATATCATCAATTTGTACGCGATCACCTAATTGAAATGCACGGGTATAAATTAGGATAATACCTCCTACTGTATTAGCGACAGCAGAGGTTGAACCCAGAGAGAAAAGAATCCCTAAAAATACAGAAATTCCTTGAAAAGCAGGGGAGTTAAATCCTGGTAAATAAGGGAAAGCAATGACAGCAGCTAAGGCAATTATTAGAAATTGTATAATATTATAAGTTGGGGTTGCCCAATCTTGATAAAATCCAGGTATGGTAATATTTCCTCGTTCTAATTCTTTAAAAATAAACTTACAAAAACGAATAATATAATAGGTTGAAACTGCAATTAACCCAATCATGAAAATATTGGGAATATAATCAACAACTGATTCAGAAATATATAAAATTGCTTTAAAAATATACTCAAAAATTTGCTTGGATATTTTTCGAGTTAAGGGGAAAAAGCTGAGAATAAAAGGAACATATAAAAAGAGGATTAAAAGAACAAGAACAACTCGAGTTAATTTAATCAATGCGATTAAACTGTCCGTTACTTGACTGGAACTAATTAAATTAACATTTTGAATCCTAATGCTAGGAATTACTCGATTTTTCCAGCTATCTAGCAGGTTAAATATTCTTGGAAAAATGAGATCCATTAACTTGAAAATTAAAAGGAGTGATAAGGTAGCAATAACAGTCCAAACTAAGCTAAAAATTCTAGAAATTAAGGTTCTTTCTTCTCTAAACTGATTAACAGATGTTTTTATGGTTTCTAAGTATTCTTCTGCTAATTCTTGACGGGGTTTTCTCGCTGCATTAGCATCTTCTTCTGTTAGGGTAGCTAAAATTTTATCTTCAGCAATAATACTGGTAATATTTTCTTGACTTTCTATTTTGATTGATTCGATAGGTAAAGCATTATCTTCAGCAAACTTTTCTAGTCGATTCGTAATAGTATTCGCTCGTTCTTCAGGAGAAAATGATCCCGTAGGTGCTTGTATTTTAAATAAGGTTTGATCGTTTAAAATAACAGGATACCCATCAATTTTATCTCCATTAATATCATTATTCTGTCCATAAACCCCAGGAGATATAATTAAAGAGAATGTTATCAATACAATAATTAAAAATGTTTTTATTTTCTTGGTCATGGCATTAATAGTTAATCAATGAATTAAGTTTAAATATCGAGTGATTTAGGTTTAATTTAGATTTGCGACAGTATTATTATAGCGTTTTTGTTCATATTTTTTATCCTTTAATGTGTAGGAAGTTATGATAGTTTAGCCTTTGTTTAATTTTAAGCAACTTCTGATTTTATTAGCTATACTATATAGCATTTCTCAGACTCATGAGGTACACTTAGGTGGTCAGAAGCGGTCTCGCAGAGCGAGTGCTGCCGCACCGCAAAACTTCAAGGCGATCGCAAAGCTTCGAGGGGATAGAGAGCGACATTATAGCCCAAGAAAAGAACTTCTGTGAGCGTAATCAAAAAATATTAAGTACAATAAACCCAGGAAAATT
>JASJDN010000137.1 GCA_030065205.1 Crocosphaera sp. | reverse complement strand
GCCCAGCCTCCTGCCACAATGCCATCATCATTGTCAATAGCAATGGAGTAGATTTTAGCTCGCTACGACTCTGATGGCAATCTTGATACGACCTTTGGAAATAAGGGCCTAGCGGCGAATTGTTTCCCTTCAGCAGTGCGAGCTAAAATCTACTCCATTGCTATTGACAATGATGATGGCATTGTGGCAGGAGGCTGGGCTCAGTTTAAGGAATGGTGGGGGGCAGTCTTGGCTCGCTACAATTCTTATGGCACCCTTGATACAACGTTTGGGGATGGAGACCAAGCTAAAAGCAATTCTGCCCAGACCCTAATCAACTCTATTGCCATTGACAAGCAAGGGCGAATCGTTGTTGGCGGCTACCAAGAGGCTCAATCTCCCTATACCGGCTCGGAGAAGAACGCTCTGTTAGCTCGTTACACTACGAAGTTAACAGTTGATGACAGTTTTGGTGATCACGGACAAGTCAATATTTCATTCGTTCCCGACTCAGACTCTGAGATCACATCAATTGCCATCGACGAGCAAGAACGAATTGTGGCAGGAGGTTGGGTAAGAGAGAGTCACGTGGGAGGAGTTGCCTTGAGATTTGCCTTAACTCGCTTGACAGATGATGATTTTGATCCTGAATTTGGTGAAGATAATGGCAAAGTGCTAACCAAGGTGACAGGTGATCAGACGCTTCATTGTCTTGCTATTGACCATGAGGGTCGAATTGTTGCCGGAGGATGGGCTACTCCGGCTCGCGTAGTGTTCCCTCCCCTTGCAGTCTTATTAGCTGGCCTAGCTATTCTAGCTACTGTAGGCATTTTAGCTACTTTAGGCATTTTTTGGGCGGGGTGACGCAGAAGAACAAGATGGGGACTGCGCTCAACGATTTTGTTCAAAAAACAAAAACCCTCTAATTTGTTAGAGGGTTTTCCATTAATCAATAACAAGCATTAGGACAAAATTATCCTAAAAGGGCTTTCGCTTTAGCTAACACATTATCCACACTAAAGCCAAATTTCTCCATACAGGTTGCACCAGGAGCAGACGCACCGAAACGGTCAATACTAACGGTATCCCCTTCAGAGCCTACATACTTGTGCCAACCAAAACTAGCACCGGCTTCAACGGATAACCGCTTGGTAACCGCTTTAGGAAGAACAGACTCTTTGTAAGCAGCATCTTGCGCTTCAAATAACTCCCAAGAAGGCATTGAAACCACACGAACTTTCTTACCTTCGCTGCTTAATTTTTCAGCAGCACTAACACAAAGATTAACTTCAGAGCCGGTTCCGATAAGGATAATATCAGGGGTTCCGTCACAGTCCACAATCGCATAAGCACCTTTAGCCACCCCTTCCAGAGAAGTACCAGGCAAGTGAGGCACATTTTGACGGGTGAAAGCTAAGAGAGTGGGAGCGTTTTGTTTTGCCTTTTCAACGGCAATTTTATAAGCACCGGAACACTCATTACCATCCGCAGGACGAATAACCGTTAAATCAGGAATGGCCCGTAAAGAGGCTAAGGTTTCGATGGGTTGGTGAGTCGGTCCATCTTCCCCTTGTCCAATGGAGTCGTGAGTCATCACCCAGATAGCTCCAGCTTGAGATAGGGCAGATAAACGGATGGAAGCCCGCATATAATCGGTAAAGATTAAAAATGTGGCACCATAGGGAATCAAACCCGAACCATGTAAGGCCATGGCGTTACAAATAGCACCCATCCCGTGTTCTCTTACCCCAAAGTGGACGTTACGGTTAGCGTATTGTCCTTTTTGGAAGTCTCCAGAAATTTTTAATTCCGTTAAGTTGGAGTGGGTTAAATCGGCTGAACCCCCGATTAACTCAGGTAAAACAGGAGCTAACTTATTGAGGATAGCAGCCGAATGCTTCCGGGTAGGGGTTGGTGCATCGTCGGGGGTAAAGGTGGGAAGTTCCTTGTCCCAATCATCCGGTAGTTGACCACTTAAATAACGTTCAAACTCAGCCGCTTCTGCGGGGTATTTGGACTTGTAAGCGTCAAACGCTTGGTTCCACTCTGATTCATAGTTAGCACCTCGTTCGATGGCTTTATTCATGTGGCTTAGCACATCTTGAGGAATATCAAAGGGTTCGTGATCCCATCCTAAGTTTTTGCGGGTTAACGCCACTTCATCGGCCCCTAACGCAGCCCCGTGAACGCCGGCGGTGTTTTGCTTGTTGGGGGAACCATAACCAATGGTGGTGGTGACTTTAATCATTGAAGGCTTATCGGTGACTTTTTTCGCCTCTTCGATCGCCTTAGCAATGCCATCTAAATCGGTGTTACCATTTTCCACATGGAGAACGTGCCAACCGTAAGCCTCGAAGCGTTTGGATACATCTTCGGTGAAGGCCACATCGGTAGAACCATCGATAGAGATATGGTTATCGTCATAAAGGGCGATAAGTTTACCTAAACCCCAGTGTCCAGCAATTGAACAAGCTTCACTGGCCACCCCTTCCATGTTGCAACCATCCCCTAAAATGACGTAGGTGTAATGGTCAACAATGGTGGCATCGGGTTTGTTGAAAGTAGCCGCCAAATGCGCTTCAGCTAGGGCTAAACCTACACCATTAGCGATCCCTTGTCCTAAAGGACCGGTGGTAACTTCCACACCTTCGGTTTCAAAGTTTTCTGGGTGTCCAGGGGTTTTTGATCCCCATTGACGGAATTGTTTAATATCTTCAATGCTGACACTATCGTAACCGGTCAAATAGAGTAAGGCGTACTGTAACATACAACCATGACCCGCCGATAGGATAAAGCGATCGCGGTTAAACCATTTGGGGTTTTTGGGGTTAAACCGCATAAACTTATCCCACAGGACGTAAGCCATCGGGGCCGCGCCCATAGGCAGTCCTGGGTGTCCTGATTTGGCTTTTTCTACAGCATCAACTGCTAAAAAACGAATAGAATTAATACAAAGTTCTTGAAGTGACTGGGTGGCAGCGACCATAATTTTTCTTGAAATAAACTACGATAAGACAACAATTCAGTGTGTGGAGTGGGCAACTCCCTGTCTGTCATTTGCCCCAAGGTTTGTCTTTATCATCCCACTCTTGGGTAACGATGGGAAGATACACGGAAATAATTTTCTGACAGGGATGCGATCGCTGACATCAATGGTAAAGCAAAAGACTTGTTTTTCCCTGAGACCATTTTCGGGATCAGAAAATTTCAACAGTTAGTAAAATAAGGAGAGTGTTTTCATGACCACGCCAAAATCATCTAAAGATGAATATCTCGTAAAAGATAGGTTGATCAATCGAAATATTTTTGATAAACAAGATCCTGAGCAACTTCGAGGTATCTGGCTAAGAGCTTTTAGTTTTTCCTTTAATGACTCTCCGAAAGCTAAAAATCAGTCAGAACTAGAATCAGTCAAAGAGGATTTATATAAAGAAATATATAAAAAGCTAAAAAAGGCTCAAGCTAATTGTTTCTCTTTCTGTTGCTTATATTGCCTATTTTAGAAATGCTAAAATTCAAACGACAGTAGGAACTAATTTAATAATTTTTAATAGCTTTATTAACACAGTTTCAGGAAAGGTTTGGGGGGGAGTAACTTTTGTTTTACCTACCACTTTTTCTAACTGGGAACCGAGAGGGGGAGTAGTTTATCAGGTACGTCTGGTTGTGGGAAAACTAGATAATCCTCAGCAATATTTTGATTTAGCTTGGAGTAATTTTGTTAAATTTGTTGATGGTGTACAATGGGAAAATGAAGATGTAGCACAACCAATTGCTATGCCAGGTCGGACATCTGTGAGTAAGTTTCTAAGATTTGATTGGAGTCCGTTAGCTGGCGATAAATTTAACCTTTCTACTGGACAATATGAGCTTTTTTTATTGCTTTGGTCAAGTCAATCAGAAAAACCAGATATTCAACATAGATTTTTGTTGACTATAACTGAAGACATCCGTAATGTTTTTCAAAAAACAATAGATAATGAAGAAAGTTTTGGGATTTGGATACCCATTGATGATACAAGGAGGTCAAATCGCGTTATAACTAGAGTAGGATTTACAAGAGAATATGAATAATTAGTATTTTTATAAGGAGAAAAAAGTCAATGTCTAAGAAAAAGAATGCTGGTTTTGGTAGTCAGGTATATGGAGGTAGCATATCAGTACAGACTGGTGGCGGTGCAGTCGTAGGAAGTGCTATTGGCGGAATGAATAGTACAATTGATAACCAAAATATTCAAGTCAGCCAATATCCTAATGAAAAAAAACAGACCCTTGCTGAAGCAGCAGAAGAAATTAGACAACTTCTTCTGCAACTAGAAAAATCATATTCTATCGATACCGCTTCAGGACAAATGATGGTAGCAGCAGAAGCGGTTAAAACGATTGAAACTAACCCATCTTTGAAACAGAAGGTTATAGCAGCTTTAAAAGCTGGAGGACTTGAAGCATTTGAAAAAGCCATTAATCATCCTGTAAGTGCCTTTATTGTTGGCGCAATTAAAAGTTGGCAGGAAGCCAAGTAGTGTCTATTTGTGTCCGACTACTTATCCACCAACTAATAACAGCAACACTAAAAAATTCCCTTGCCTCAAGTCATAGAAGTTGGGGTACTCTTTTTATTTTTCTGGTTTTTCAATTATTAGGATAAAGTTCTTTTTTGATTGTTAAGGCAGATAATAAGGAATTAACTTTATATCTAAAGCCAAGCTCTAGTTTCTTTTTTTTACTCTTTGAGTATCTGACTTTAAACAAAAAAATAGCATCTCTATCAATAGCACGAACAACTATGCCAAGAAGCGATAAAATATAACAGTAGACAATACAAAGCACAACCATACCAGTACAAAAATTAGTGAGGACATTTTTTGTCTGTTTAATTGGTTATTAGGAGTAAACTCCGAATCTCATTAACATTAAATCCCATCATGGGTAGTGCTGTAAAAAAAGACAAAAAAATTAGGAGATTTGTATTATTATGAGTTATGATTTTGATCTGTTTGTCATTGGTGGGGGTTCAGGAGGTATTGCCACTGCTAGACGGGCCGCTGAATACGGTGCAAAAGTTGGCTTAGCAGAATCTAATCGTTTAGGGGGAACCTGCGTCAATGTGGGCTGTATTCCTAAAAAATTGATGGTCTATACTTCCCATTTTCCGGCACAGTTTCAAGAGTCTCAGGGATATGGTTGGAGTCCGGTGAAAAGTACCTTAGATTGGTCAAAAATGATCACCTCAGTCCAACAAGAAACGGAACGTCTTAACGGTATCTATCAACGAATGTTGGATAACTCCAAAGTCCAACTTTATCGGGACTATGGAAAATTACTTGATCCCCACACAGTACAAGTGGGAAATACTCAAATTACCGCCGATAAAATCTTAATTGCAGTGGGGGGACATCCCGTTACCCCAGACATTCCAGGGATCGAACATACGATTATTTCAGACCAAATGTTTACCCTAGCCAAACAACCCAAACGCTTAGTCATCTGGGGAGGCGGTTACATTGGGGTAGAATTTGCCTGTATTATGCGCGGGTTGGGTTCAGACGTGATTCAAATTATTCGTCGGGATAAAATTCTCAGAGGATTTGATGACGATATCAGAACCACTATTCAAGAATCCATGGAACATCACGGTATCCAAATCCTCAAAAATTCTACCATTACCGCCATTGAAAAAACCTCTCAAGGGTTAAAAATTGCCCTAGAAGGAGATCAAAATAATGAGATGGTTTTGGCGGATACCATTGGCTTAGCGGCTACTGGACGTAAACCGAGTTTAGATAACTTAGGCTTGGAAAATGCTGGCGTTGAAGTGAAAAATGATGCCATCGCCGTTGATCAATATAGCTGCACCTCTCAAGAGAATATTTACGCCGTAGGAGACTGTACCGACAACATTAATCTAACCCCCGTAGCCATCAATGAAGGACGGGCTTTCGCCGATACCCATTTTGGCGGAAAATCTCGCACCATGAGCTATGAAAACGTCCCTTCTGCTGTGTTTAGTAACCCTGAAGCAGCGACGGTGGGGTTAACTGAAGCAGAGGCCAAACAACAATACGGAGAAGACGCGATCAAAGTCTATCGCAGTAAGTTCCGTCCCATGTACTACGTTTTACCCGGGAAAGAAGAGAAAACCCTGATGAAATTAGTGGTTCACCAAGAAACCGAAAAAGTGGTAGGGGCCCACATGGTGGGTAACTACGCTGCTGAGATTATTCAAGGTGTAGCGATCGCTGTGAAAATGGGAGCCAAAAAATCCGATTTTGATGCAACGGTTGGTATTCATCCCACCTCAGCAGAAGAATTTGTCACCATGCGTTAATTTGATTAACCCCCTACCCACATCAGAGGTGTGGGTGGGGGGTTAATGAAGTCAGAAGTCAGAAGGAGGCAGGAGGTTTCTGGCTTAGAGGGAGTACAAGACAAACTCCCTCCAAACTCGAACCCCCAACCTCGTCAAGACTTGTTACAATATGGCTCATCTCTACTATGTTTGATGTTAATCTATGATTTGGCCATTTAAACCCAGACCCAGTAAACAAATAGCCCGTATCGAAATTACAGGGGCGATCGCTTCGGAGACTCGTAAATACGTTCTTACTGCCCTAGAAACCGTTAAAGAAAAGAAATTCCCGGCTTTATTATTACGCATCGACTCCCCTGGCGGAACCGTCGGCGACTCCCAAGAAATTTATGAAGCCCTTAAACGGCTACACGATAAGGTGAAAATTGTAGCGAGTTTTGGCAACATTTCCGCGTCTGGGGGGGTTTATATCGGTATGGGCGCACAACATATCATGGCCAACCCTGGAACCATTACCGGTAGTATTGGGGTGATTTTGCGGGGAAATAATTTGGAACGATTATTAGATAAAGTTGGGGTATCTTTTAAAGTGATTAAATCAGGGCCTTACAAAGATATTCTGGCCTTTGATCGCGAATTAACCGAAGAAGAACAGCGTATCCTTCAAGAGATGATCGATACCAGTTATCAACAATTTGTGACTACGGTGGCCCAAGGAAGAAACTTAGACGTTGATAAAGTCAAAACTTTTGCCGATGGTCGTATTTTTACCGGACAACAAGCCCTAGAATTAGGGGTGGTTGATCGCTTAGGGACTGAAGAAGATGCCCGTCGTTGGGCGGCTGAGTTGGCTGGATTAAATCCAGATAAAGCCACCTGTTATGATATTGAAGAACCAAAATCTCTATTAAATCGGGTTCTCTCTCGTAACCAAAGTCGCTCAAAACTACGAACTTCTATGGACTGGTTAGAATTTGAATTGAAAACCAATGGTCAACCTTTGTGGTTGTATCGTCCTTAAAATAGGTTAAACCAAACAGAAAAATCGGTCTAGGGGTGAGACAATGGGAGTGCAGATGAGTACAGCGAACATTATTGGAGGGACGCGATCGTGGAGTGGAAAGTACGGGGAATTCGAGGAGCAACTACAGTCACAGACAACAGTCATCAAGCGATAAAAAAAGCTGTCAGTGAGTTGTTAGATGTCATCGAAACTCAAAATCAACTCAACCCTGAAGATATTGTTAGCGTCACCTTCACCGCTACAGAGGATCTTGATTCTGTCTTTCCGGCTGCGATCGCCCGTCAACGCCCCCGTTGGGAAAATGTGCCTCTTCTAGATGTTCAACAAATGTCCGTTCAGAATAGCTTAAAACGGTGTATCAGGGTTCTGATTCATGTCAATACCCCAAAACCTCAAAAAGAGATGGCTCACGTCTATTTGCGCGATGCTATCAATCTTCGTCCTGACTGGAGTTTAACCCATACCAGCCCCTCCATATCAACCCATTCTTAATAGAACTTAAGAACCATAAAGAAGGATTAAATCAATGGCATTAGTAATCAGTACCGTTAACATGAAAGGTGGTGTGGGTAAAACCACATTAACTGTGAATTTAGCCACTTGTTTGGCCAAAAATCACGGAAAACGAGTATTGGTTCTCGACTTAGATGCTCAAATCAGTGCCACCCTTAGTTTGATGTCTCCCCATGAATTCGCCCAAACCCGAAAAAAACGGCGCACCCTCAGTTATTTATTAGATAATATTATTCAACCCAATCCTTACAGTAAACTGGATATTCATGACATTATTCAACCCTATATTTGTGGCATAGAAGGACTAGATTTATTACCAGGAGATTTGGAATTATATGATGAGTATATTGTTTCAGAAATGCTGCATAAACAAGCAGCAATGGTAGATAATCCTGATTTTGAGACGGTTTGGAATCATTTTGAACGGGTTTTAATTCAAAAAATCTTAGAGCCAGTTTTAGAACATTATCACTTTGTTATTATGGACTGCGCCCCAGGTTATAATCTTTTAACGAGAAGTGGTTTATCGGCGAGTCATTATTATTTATTACCAGCAAGACCTGAACCTTTATCTGTGGTAGGAATGCAGTTATTAGAAAGAAGAATTGCAAAATTGAAGGAAAGTCATCAAACTAATCAACCATTAAATTTAAATCTACTTGGAGTGGTTTTTATCTCATCGGGAGGGGGTTTATTAAGTCGTTATTATAATCGAGTTATGCGGCGAGTTCAGTCAGATTTTGCTCCAGAACAACTATTTAAAACTTCAATTCCTATGGATGTTAATGTTGCGAAAGCTGTAGATAATTTTATGCCCGTTGTTACTTCTATGCCTAATTCTAGTGGGTCTAAAGCCTTTATCAAACTAGCTGAAGAATTTTTAAGTAAGTTACCTGCTTCATGATTCTTAATAGAAAAACTAAGTTAAGTGGGTTTCTAAGTGATAGGCTATAGACAAGTATTTATCTTAATAAATAGAGAGTATAATGTTAAACTTTAATTCTCAGACAACCCGTTATAGTCCCTGGAATGCCTACTATTTAGGACAAGCTGCAAGTATTGTGTATGAAGAAAGTTCTGTTATTCAAAAAACCACTAAAGTTAAGTGGCAAATGCCCAAGTATAAATTTATTCAGGATTTGAATAAAGACGATAATGAGATAACAGGAACCGAGTGTTTTGTTGCAGGAGATGAGAAAAAAATCATCGTCTCTTTTCGTGGAACCCAAGTTGATCAAAAAGAAGATGTTTTAACCGACATTAACTTGCGATTGATTGACGGACCCCTAGGAGAAGTTCACCGAGGGTTTCTCAGGGGAGTGGATAGTGTGTGGGAAGAATTATTAGACACAATTAAAGAGTTTCAAGATCAAGGTCAATCCCTTTGGTTTACTGGTCATAGTTTAGGGGGTGCATTAGCCCATATAATGGTGGCTAAATTAATTGATGATTTAGATAAACCTGTTTATGGTTTATATACTTTTGGACAACCAAGAGTGGGAAATAGAAGCTTTGCCAGAAATTTTAATATAGAATTCAAATCTCGTTATTTTCGTTTCGTTAATAATAACGATGTGGTCACTCGTATCCCTTTAAGAAGTATGTCCTATAGTCATGCAGGGAATTTTCTTTACTTCGATGAAAATAAAGTTCTCCATAGTGATCTTCATTGGTGGTATGTATTTGTTGATAGAATGGGGGGTGTTATTAAGGATTTTGGTGAAATTGGACTGGATAATATCAAAGATCATAATATGTCGGACTATATAGCTGGCCTTGAAAAAAATAAAACTTTGCAGCTAAATTTTTAAGCATCCATCAGCATTAATTAACAATTAAATCCACCAAATTGTTAATTAATCGCTCCGATTCCATCGGGATAACTTCCTGGCCTGATAACATATTTTGAGTGAGAATATTGTGGATTAAAGTGCCAACAAAAATATGGGCAATCACTTCAGAATCTTTAATCTTCAGTTCAGGATGTTCTTGGAGATATGCTTTAAAAATAGCGATCGCCGGTTGAGCAACATTCTCTAAAAACAGTTGAGAGAGTTCAGGATGTTTTCCCGACTCAGCAATAATTAAACGAACAAAACAGAGATAATCAGGATCATTAATTTCTGTTATAATACGCTGGGCTAAGCGAGTCAACACCTGACGAGGTTCTCCTGTTAAGGGTTTTGACCAGACTAAACGGAATTTTTGACAAGCCACATATTCAATTAATGCCTTAAATAATCCTTCTTTATCATCAAAATAACTGTATAACGTTTGCTTAGAAACACCGGCGGTTTTTGCTACTTGGTCCATACGAGTCGCAGCATAACCATGTTCTAAAAATTCAGGCATTGCTCCTTGTAAAATTTGTTCTGCTTTTTTATTCCTTGTCGTTGACATCGTGGCCATAGAAAAAACCCATCGGTACATTTGTAATTCTTAATTTTAGCAGGGAGATTGTCTCAATCAGCCGTCCTTCTCCTATAATCAAAAAGAGCTTCTTCTAGAAGACAAAAACCTAGACCAAACTAGACGTTAATGTCTAGGAATTATCTTTAAATCTTAATCAGTTAAGTATTGACTTGCTTTAAGATCAAGTGCTAGAATTACGCTTACTTGGTGAGGTTCATGAAGGAGACTTAATAGGTTCCTCTTTTCTCAAAAAAGCGAAAACCAAGCTAGAGAAAGTATAACGGAAGAATCTATAAACAAGTTCTAGACACCCTTTATTAACCTCCAAAAACAACAAAAACTTGTTGAAAAATGCCGATGGCTTATCGGTGAACGCCTGTGGACAAGAAGGAGCCGTCTCCCTTGGATGAAGTAGGAATTGAACAGCAACCCTGTATAGGTTTGCGTGGGTTTCATGAAGCAGTGAACAAAAAATAATCAACCATGATGGGTATAGGATGAAAGGTTATTTTTCTTTACCCTTCTTTCCCCTGAAAAAAAGCGAGTTTCGGGAAAGATTTGCTATTATCTTTCTATCTACGATCTCCTGGTTGTATCCCTTCTCGTTGCTGGCTCAACCGTCTTTATCGGAACTGTGTCCTACCCCTGTTTTATCGCGTTTACAAAGTCATCGGGTTGTTTCAGGGGAAACCATCGACAGTATTGCCCGACAGTATAACTTAGTCCCCCAAACGGTGATCGGGGTTAACACTGGTTTGGAAGGGAGACCAGTCCAACCGGGTCAAGAACTTTTAATTCCTCCGTTTAATGGGATCAAAATTACGGTTCCTGATGGGGCAACCTGGCAAGACTTATCTACAGCTTACGGTATTCGGTCTGACGTTTTGTTTGAGGTGAATGGTTGCGTGGAAACCCCGAAAGTGGTATTCATTCCTGGGGTTAACTGGCAACCGGGGCAACGTCCCTCTCAAGATAATTATATTGGGTTGAGGGGTTATCCCTTGCCAACGGTGGCACAGGTAGGGTTAAGTTACGGATGGCACATCGAACCCAATACAGGAGAGTCTTTTTTTCATGGAGGGATAGACATTTTAGCGGAAGAGGGAACTCCTGTATTAGCTGCGGATGGGGGTGAGGTAGTTTATGTGGGCCAAGAAGGAAATTATGGCTTTTTGGTCATTGTTGATCATGGGAATGGTAGACAAACCCGTTATGGTCATCTTAGTCGGTTTGGGACACGGATTGGTCAGTCGGTACAAGTGGGGGATGTGATCGGGTATGTGGGAACAACGGGACGACCGGATATTTTAAACCCTCATTTACATTTCGAAGTACGGTTTAAGTCTCCTGTGGGTTGGGTGGCGCAAGATCCTCAAATTCATTTGAAGCTTAACTAAATGTCAAATTTTATTATATAAAGCGTTTGATTGCGTATAGAATAAAACAAAATTATTTACCGAATACAAGAACTGCTTTTATTCAAGGCTATGACTGACACACAAGGTAAATTTGAGCAAGCTATACAACATTTATTAGAGGAGCAAATTAAGTATGGTGAGTATATTGTTGCAGAAACTCGCAAACGATGGGATGAACTGAAGGAAGCACCAGGAAGATGTAACATTTTAGTTATTGGTAAAACAGGTGTCGGCAAAAGTACCCTAGTTAATGCGGTGTTTCGTCAACAACTTGCACCAACTGGAGAAGTTGAACCTGTTACCCAACGTCTTCAAGAATATTATCAACCCGGTTGTCCCATTACCATTCATGATAGCCCTGGGCTTGAACTAACAGACGTTCGGGAGTTTGAACTTCCCAGTGAAGTTCCAGCAGGTTCCATTGCTAAGGTTAAAGAAGATGTAGCCGACTTAATCCAAGCATCCCAAAAAGACGTACAGAAACGTATTCATATGATTTGGTACGCTGTCAACAGTTCGGTTGGTCGATTTGAAACTGTTGAAAAAGAGTGGCTTCAAGAACTACAAAAACAAAATATACCCATTGTTCTTGTTTTAACTAAATCCCCACAATTAGAAAGCTTTACTTTTTTATCAGAGCTTAAAAATAGACAACTACCTGTCAAGGGAATTATTCCAGTATTAGCAAAGCCAGAAGCTATTACAGAATCTTTCACAAGGCCGGCTTTTGGGTTAGATAAATTAGTAGAACTATCAGCCAGTTTACTCACAGAAGAAATTCGGGAAATATTTATTCAACAACAGATTACTAATCTTGAGCTTACAGAAAAAGAAGCACTTAAATATGTTACTTATTATGCTGGGGTTGCTGGTGCGACTGGGTTGATACCTGTTCCTGGAGTTGAGATACCACTTATTTTCCAGATACAAGCAGGGATGGCTGCACATATTATTAATCTATTTCAACTACCATCTGATGAACAATTTATCCAAACAATCCTAACAACAATAGCAGGTGCCGGAGCAGGAATTGCAACAACAAGCGCACTCAGTAATTTGCTCAAAATAATTCCTGGTGTTGGGACTATTACAGGAGAAGCAATTTCTGTCGCTGCTGCTTCAACTTTTACAGGTGCATTCGGGACAGCTTTGGTGAAAACAATTAAACAGTTCCGAACTCGACAAGTTCGTAAGTATGAAATCTCTGATGAAGACAGACAAGATTTAATTAATGTTTTTATCGAAGAATATAATACTTACTTAGATGGCAAAACTGGAGCATAAAAATGCAACAACATCTTCAAGAGTTTCTATCTCAAATTGAACAAGCTTACTGGATAGAAAAAACTAATACTAAACCCTTTAATATTTTAATAATTGGCAAAACTGGGGTTGGCAAAAGTACACTGGTAAATGCTTTGTTTGGTAAGCAGTTAAGTGCCACAGGGGTAGGTTTACCGGTGACTAAAACCATTGCCGAATACCATCAAGAAGGTTTTCCTATTACCGTTTATGATACTCCAGGCTTGGAAATATTCGCCGAAGTAAATCAGGACATTAAACAAAGTGTTTCTGATTTAATTGCTGATGGCTATCAAAAAAATCAGGAGAAACGAATTGACATCGTTTGGTATTGTATTCATGCAAGAGCTAGTAGATATGAAAAGAATGAAAATGATTGGCTTGAAGAAATTGCTAAACAGGGAATACCGATTATTTTAGTTTTAACTCAGACATTTAGTTCAAAAAATAGTGATTTTTTAGCTTATCTAAAAACTCGAAATCTTCCTGTTAAAGAAATTGTTCGTATCATGGCTAAACCTTATCAAATAACTGAAGACTTTGTTGTTCCAGCACATGGGTTGGATGATTTGGTTAAAGTTACTGCTAATTTATTAGATGATTCACGAAGAAAAACTTTAATTAGTAATCAGATTGTAGATGTTGATTTGCAAGCTCAAGAAGCTCATCGTTATGTTGATAGTTACATAGATAATTTAGCATCCATAGTAGATCCTTTACTTTTCTCAGAACAATTAACAGAGTTATTGGGGACTACCAGTGTAATTTTGAATGTAGCTATCGATAAGAGTATAGTCTCTGTTGTCTTTAACTTTATAAAAAAAATAATTAGTGAACTTTTTAAAAATATCTTGTCGAATGATATACTCTCTAGTGTTGCTAATCTTGCTGATCCCACTAACATTGTAAAGAGTTATATCAAAATTATTCGATTAGTTGCTGATGTTTATATCGATGTTTTAACAACGAAAAAGAAAGCTGAAAAAGAAAATAAAAATATCAGTGAAGATGAACTCATTCAGGTTACTGAGGAAAAGTTAAATAAGCAATTGCAAGAGCATCACCTTGACGACAACATAGAAGTTAGATAGTTGACGCTCTCCTGGCTAAAGCCGAGGAGATTCATAACGAATCCCTGTTGGGATGGTTATTTTCTTGATTGAATAGACTTAACTGAAAAGCATATTCGTTCAAGTTCCCAGGCAC
>JASJDN010000025.1 GCA_030065205.1 Crocosphaera sp. | reverse complement strand
CTACAAAAGCTTATTGGTAGGGACATAATATTATTATGTCCTCATGGGTTCTCATATATCATTCCTGATTGCTATAGCTTCTTAAAATAAGCATTGTTCCCTGTTCTAAGAGACTGTTTGTAAAGTAAATATTAAAATCAATAAAAGTCTTCTATCTGGTGGGTTACGGCGAGTTGGCTTATCAAAAATACTATTAACTCTTAATCATCGCCTAACCCACCCTACGCAAAGGTTTAATGTTTATTTTAGGATCAGTCTCTAAGAGCAATTATCTTCCAATAAAGACAAAACAGCTTTAGGATTCAACTTATCTTTAAACCAGATAACTTTTGCTGGCGTTTCATTAAAGTCGACCCCTGCTTTATCTAAGTTTAACCGTTCAGAAATGGCTAAAATTATGTTATCGTTATCAGCATTTTGCACTTGATAAAACTTTTTTCTCAAATAGTCAGGTCGCCAGTAACCGACAATTTCTAATAAAAAATCTTTGCCATCAGGATGTACTAATCTAAAATCAGGTATCATCACACTCCCAGGAATAGGAATTAAGTCAACTTCTCTCTCTAATTTCCAGTCGGTTTTTAACTTTTCCCATCGTTTAGCAAAAGATTCCTCTAACATACTATCGTAGGTTTTTCCCCTAGAATAATGAGTGACTAACCCACAATGATCGTCTAAATTAAAGTAACTGGTTTTGATACCTCCTGTATAAGAATCTTTGGTTTGTAACTTAGTTTTTAGATTCCATTTACTCACATGAAGTAATGCAGGAATCATCTTTGCTAAGGATAAACCGTAACGGGTACTAGGTTTAAATAAACTGGTGGGACCATCAATAGTAATCGTAAACCCTGTGTCAGCATCTCCTTCAATATATGCCATCAATTGAAACAATTTTAAATAACGAAATAGTAGCTTATATTCTCCTGGATCATTTCGATGGGCATTAATTACAATATAGTTAGAACGATAAAAAACTCCTTGAATTTGCGATAAATTATAACGATGGATTAAGGTTTCTGGTTCCGGTGGTTCAAAACTGGTTAAGATTCTGTTTTCTTGTAAGTCTGCATATAACCCCCTTTCTATTTCACTAGCTAATACTTCCCTTTGTAATTCTTCTGTTAGTAAACTGGCTACTTTTTCAAGTAATTTCGGTCGATTTTGAGGAATAGGTAACGATTCGGCAGAACAACTAAACACTTTTTGTCTTAATTCTTTAGGTTCTAGAGGACTAACAATTTCAAAGGTGGAAAAATGATTTTTTAATAAGTGGGCTAATCCTCTTTTTACCCGATAATTAGGGTTGTCTCCTTCTAATTCTGCTAACTTTTCATTTAACTGTTTTTGGGTTTGATCAACACAGTTTAAAAAACAATCAATTTGTTCAGCCGCTAAATTAATTGTGCTATCATTTAAAGGTAACCGTTTTGGTACAATGGTGTCTCCACTATAACGATACATCAATAAATCTGAAGGTAACATAATATAAGTTCGGAGTTAGGGTTTTAGGGTTTAGAGTTATAGCAGTCAGGTTACTCTTTAACGAGTTGGTTAATGAATTAACCTAACATCAGTTATAATTAATAAAAGTTTAACCCATAGGATAAATGTACCTATGGGTTCCTTATTTAACTACAAAGTTCAGTACAGGGAACAAGCAGAATCTTGTAAACTAGAATCTGGCCACCGATCGCACCATACAAAAATACTATGAAAATTTCCGTTAACTGGCTGCGGGAACTCGTTAACGTCAGTTTAACCCCCGAAGCCTTAGCTGATCTTTTGACCATTGCCGGCTTAGAAGTAGATGAAATTGAAGATCGTCGTCAATGGGCCGATGGGGTTGTGATCGGTAAAATTATAGACCGTCAACCTCACCCCAACGCCGATAAATTAAGCGTCTGTCAAGTGGATATTGGGCAAGAAACCCCCTCTACCATCGTTTGTGGGGCCCCCAACGCCAAAGCCGATATTTACGTTCCTGTGGCTACACTGGGAACCTATCTACCCAAAATTGACCTCAAAATTAAATCGGCAAAACTACGAGGGGTGAAGTCAGCAGGGATGATCTGTTCTTTAGCCGAAGTAGGACTGACCAAAGAATCAGCCGGAATCCACATTTTTGCAGAAGATAACCTACAATTAGGGGCCGATGCCCGTCCCTTTTTAGGATTAGACGATGTTATTTTAGATATCACCCCCACTGCCAACCGGGCCGATGCCATGAGTATGATCGGCGTGGCCAGGGAAGTGTCGGCGTTGACAGGAGGCGAGTTAAACCTTCCCCAACCTCCTCAAACCGCTTTATCAGATCAGCAAAGCTATCCTTTAACCGTCGAAGTAAGGGATGGGAATGCTTGTCCGACCTACATCGGAACGGTGATCCAAGGGGTAAAAGTTGCCCCCTCACCTGACTGGTTAAAACAACGGTTAGAAGCGGCCGGGGTTCGTCCCATTAACAACGTGGTCGATATTACCAACTTAGTGTTATTAGAATGGGGTCAACCCCTTCATGCGTTTGATCTCCAGAAGTTAGAAACCGTCGCAGGAAATAAAGATCATTTAACCGTTGGGGTACGCTTTGCCAGAGAAGCAGAAACCCTTAAAACCCTGGATGGCCAAGAAAGAAAGCTAAACTCGGTTAATTTACTCATTACTGCTAATGATACCCCTGTGGCCCTTGCTGGTGTCATGGGAGGAGAAGAAACGGAAGTCGCTGAGGAGACACAAAACATCCTTTTAGAAGCAGCGTTATTTGAACAAGTCACCATCCGTCGTTCCTCTCGCAGTCAAAGTTTACGCAGCGAAGCATCGGCCAGATACGAACGGGGAATTAATTACTCTGAGTTAGAACTCGCTTGTCAACGGGCGATCGCATTAATTACAGAGTTAGCAGGAGGAACCCCTGTCACTCAACAAATGGCTGATCATCGTCCAGATCGATCCGATCAGTCCATTGAGTTACGTTTAGATCGCATCCATCATGTTTTAGGACCGGTGGAAAAAGACGGACAAAAGACCAACATTGCAGCAGAAGATGTGGAACGCATTTTAAAGGACTTAGGCTGTCATTTAACCCCCATTACAGGAGAAAATATCGTTTGGTCTGTCACCGTTCCTTCCTACCGTTATCGGGACTTAGAACGAGAAATTGACCTCATCGAAGAAGTGGCCCGTCTCTACGGTTACGATCGCTTTTGTGATGAACTCCCCGACAAAACGGAAGCGGGGGGACTGTCTGTTGAATATCAAACCCAACGTAAGGTCAGAGAAGTATTCCGAGGGGTGGGGTTAACAGAATTAGTGCAATATTCCCTGGTTAAACCCGAAAAAGCAGATGTTGTCATCAGTAACCCCTTATTTGCTGAATATTCGGCCCTGAGAACCAATCTTTTAGACGGTATTATCGATGCGTTTGCCTATAACCAGTCCCAAGGAAACGGCGCGTTAAACGGCTTTGAAATCGGGCGTATTTTCCGCAAGATTGACGGCGAAAGGGCAGAATGGGATAATATCGCTGGTATCATGGGGGGGGATTTATTACCCCAAGGTCGTTGGACCCGAAGCGGTAAACCTAACCCCATGACTTGGTATGAGGCTAAAGGTATCCTAGATAGCGTTTTTGAACGGTTAGGGGTATCCGTAGAATATCAACCCGATAGCCAAGACGAACGGTTACATCCTGGTAGAACAGCTTCGTTATGGTTAAATGGGGAAAGATTGGGTATTTTTGGGCAAATTCACCCCCAACTGCGACAAGAGAAAGATTTGATGGATGCAGTGTATGGGTTCGAGTTAGATTTTCGTTGTTTATCGAAAGTGCTTAACCAAGATAGCTTATTAACCCCCCATTTTGAAACCTATTCTTCCTATCCTGCGGTGGAGAGAGATTTGGCCTTTTTTGCTGCGTTAGAGGTTTCCGTTGCTGAGTTAACCCAAACTATGACTAAAGCAGGAGGGAAACTCTTAACCGGGGTAGAATTATTCGATGATTATCAAGGGAAAAACGTCCCCGATGGACAACGAAGTTTAGCCTTTAGTTTAGCCTATCGTGCCGGCGATCGCACTTTAACCGATGAAGATGTTGAACCGGTTCATGATAAGATTCGTCAATCTTTGGTTAAACAGTTTGAGGTTACCCTTCGTAGCTAAAGACTCTAGTCATTGTACGATCATGAAGCAATCTCCATGTTTATGGTAGATTGCTTCGGGGGATTTTTAGCTAAATTAAAGTTAACTGTTTGTATTACCCCTCGCAATGACAAATTAAGTATTTTTACTTGATAGAGCTTATGATGTATTCATAAGCTCTATCGACCAACTGCGGTTAGGTCAACAGACTATCCTAAATTCGATTATAGTGTACTATTTTCTTGGATTTTTGTCACTAATTCATCCACTTTTTCAGGGGACATAACTGGAGTTTCGGGTGCATTTACGGAAGGCCAAGCTGTTTTTAATTCTGCTAATGTTGTAGTAATGACTTTGTGTTTTTCAGGATAGTTTTCACTCATGGTTGTAGCAATGGGTTGATACAGTTCTTCTGCATAGACGACAAACCCCATCGAGTCTTGATATTCGATTAATTCCACAAACTTATTATTAGCGATCGCTGCTTTATATTCTGCATTGGCTGTTTTTAATAGTCCATTAATGACGGGTAAAACGGTTTCAGGAGATTGTAATTTTTCTTCGGGGACTGCTGCGATCGCTTCATCAATAGCCATCATTGAACTATCATATAACCCCTTCATTTTATCAGATTTGGGGTTGGTTTTAATCCCATCATGAAACTGGTTTAAAGTGGTTTTAAAATCAGTCACATTCCGTTTACTTAGTTGGGGTTCAATATCACCATATAATTCTTCTACAGGATGGCCGACATGGGGTTCTGCTTCTTCATATTTTCCCTGTTCAATTAATTGTTTTGCTACCATTAAATGGCCTTTCATTAACCCTAAACTGGTTAAATATTCATGATCTGCGTGATCTTCATGACTATGATTATGATCAGTTTCTACTACTTCTGTTTGCTCAGTTTGTGCTACTTCTGGAGTAGTACAACCCGTTACAGTAATAACAAAAGGCACTAAAAGAAGAGAAGATAAATAACTAATTTGTTTCATTTTGTCTCCTTGTTTATGATAAAAACTACTTAAGTATTTTAATTATATATAACTTAAATTTCAATAACATTAAATTTTCCTAAACATCCATATTCAGCTATGATATCTTGATGAGGATGAAACATAAATTCTCCAGGATACTGATAAGAAAATTCTAAAATATGACGTTCTGCTGTCCCCATTGTAATCATATCTGTTTCTTCATCGGGGGTTAAAGTTCTCCCAGTTCGATACACTTTAAACATATTGCCATGAATATGAAACGTTGCCACCGGGTCAAACTCGATCATATTCAAAATATAGAGTCGAATTAACTGATTTTGATAGATAGGAATAGGATGATCTCGATAATAGTTAGGAATTCCATTGAACGCATAAACATCATTTTTTTGCTGGTTATTAATATCGTATCCTCCTAATACCATAACCATTTCATCTGCAGGGGGACGAGGGGAAGGAGGATCAACAATAAACATCCCATATAACCCCTTACTAATATGACGAGTTACTGGGGCAACATGACAATGATAAAGATGCACACCAAAAGGTTTTGCTTCAAATTCATAGATAGCCGTTTTACCGTGACGAATGGGTTTTACGCCGTCCATTTCTGATGGATGAGTCCCATGAAAATGTAGGGTATGGGAATGGCCATCTTCGTTATGAAAAATAATGCGAACTATCTCTCCTTCTTTTGCTCTTAAAGTTGGACCAGGTACCCGATCATTAAGATTCCAAGTAATAAAATTTAGGGTACTATTCAAATGAAGTAAACTACTTTTTGCTGTTACTTCAAATTCTCTGATTAGTCGTCCATTTTCCTGTTTAACTGTGCCATAATCAAACTCTCTGAGAATGGTCATGGGGTTAAACGGATTATCTAACATTGGATTTTGATCGAGTTTAATTTCAGGAATTTTAACCGTCGAATTAACTTGAGATAATAGATGTCTTAATCCTATGGTTCCTCCTGCTAAACCCAATCCTAACAAGGTTAATGATCCTTGTAAAATTTGACGACGACTCCAATTATTAAACGGTAGATTAGGTGAAACTTGTGACATAATTATTCATCTTCTTCGATACATAAAGCATCCGCTTCAGGTTGAGTTAATTTAATTAAATTTCCCCTAACTTCTAAAATGATTGGCCAAATTTTGGAAGCTTGACGAATGACAATAAATTGGGTTCCTGGGGTTAATCCCATTGACAATAATTTACCTTGATACCCACTAAAAATTTTGTCATATCCTACGATATAACCTATGGCTCCTATGGGTAGTTCTCTTAAGTAAGTTTTCACAATTTGTTTCATGTTCTTTCCTGATAAACTGTATTTTCTCAAGAGACAATCGATAGATTATCCCTTGAGAAGTTATTGAAAAAACTAAATTAAGAAGAATTCATAATCAACTATCCTCCTCACCCTTTAAAACGTAAAAGTCGTACGAATAGTACCGATAACTAAAGCTTCGTTTCTGTCATCAAAATCTGGTTCTGTAATGATAATAATGCCAGGAGTGATGGCAATATTATCGTTAAGGGGATATTGATAAATTGCCTCAATATGAAAAGAACTGTCTCGATCTGTTCGTCTTAAATTATCAGGTAAATTAATATCAGCCTTAGAAACCCAAGGTTCCATCCCGACAATAATCGCCCCCGTATCTCCCTCTTTAAACGCATCAGGAAAAGCTAAGGTTACCGCCCAATTCCAAATATCTAATTTACCCCGTTGAATCACATCAAAGTCTTCACCAATATCGATAGCACCGAGGGTTCTCGTGCTAGTAAAACCGCCCCAACCTCCTAACACAAACTTATCCCAAATACGCCAAGTAAATTCCATGCCATAGGAATTATTAACCGTATTAACAGCAGCTTCAAACTCCTCAAATTCTTCTTCGATAAACGTTTGAAAATTGGAGCGACGGGTTCCTGTTCCCGAGTCCAAATTATTGTAACCATGAACATAGGTAAACGCTACTTTTAGCCTATCACTGGGTTCATAAGCAAACTGTCCAATGACCCCATAAGGACCATTAAACATCCCTGCACCCAACGCCGGATCATTCCCATCCGTAGCCAAATAACCCCCACTCCATTCAAACACCTCAAATAAACGTCCTTGAAAGCCAATTCCTGGACCTTCAGCCATATAATAGAGAGGATTACGAGTACCAAAGGCAGAAACAGCCCCAGATGCCCCATCACCGTCTAAAAAGTTAACTGTGGGTACAAAGTCATCGAAGGCACCCCCAACCGGTTCCACAAACATCCTGATATTTTCCGCCAGATCAAACTCGTAAATAATCAATTCTATGGCGAGATCACTGCCATCAGGTTGCGAAAAGCCTAATTCTCCTTCAAACGTCCCTGTGATGTCAGAATAGGCGGGTACAGTGCCAGTTGCGAGACGGGTATAGAGAAGATCATTGCCATCAAACGTAGTATTCAGTTCTAACCGTCCCCTGTAACCAAAATTGGTGGTTTTGTTAATTTCTTCCGTTCCCCCGTTTCTTTCCCCACTGGTAATGCCGGTTAAACCCACCACAAACTCCCCAGTTAACTTAGTGGTGGTGGAAAACTGATGATCTTCAAGATAAGATACCCGAGACTCCAAGTTATCTATCCGTGCATCCAAAGCCATTAACTCTTGTTCAAACTCTTGAGCTAACCGTTTCAATTTCTCAATATCTTCCCGTAAAACGGCAACATTTTCCTGGATTAATCGTTCTATAGTATTTAGACAAGCATTTAACCCGGCAGCGAATTCGTAACGGGATAAGGCTCGGTTTCCGCGAAAGGTACGGTCTGGATAGCCCACAATACAGCCATAGCGTTCGACGAGTCCCCGTAAGGCTTCGTAAGCCCATTCTGTAGGAGAAATGTCTTGTAACTCAGAAACACTGGTAACTTGAGACAGAGAACCCTGCTTACGACTGGCTGGGTTTAAAAAACCATCACGGGACTGTCTTAAGTTAAAGTCCCGATCAATTTTGGGTAACTGAGGCAAGGGTGATGTTTCTTCTTTTTCTAGGGACACCGTTCCCTGACGAGGCAGAAAACCATCACGAGACTCTCTTGAGGACAAGTCTTGAGTAGGTAAAGCTTGGGTTGAAGATGTAGAAAACAAAATCATTCCTAACACTAGGATTATAGGATTCAATAAAAAAAAGCGGTTGGTCATGCCATTCCTCACACCAGTCAAAAATTGATAATGATTATCATTATACTTAGTTATATTTGAGAGGGTACAGAGGAGGCAGGGGGAGACTGGGGGACTGGGAGACTAGGGGACTGGGAGAAGTGATTGATATATATTCCTCGTGTCACCCCATCACCCCATCACCCCGTCACCCCGTCACCTTATGACTCCCCACACTCCCCACACTCAACTTACTTCCACCCCCCTCGGTTCATCACCTGGACGGCAGTAGCTAAATTGGGACCAAACGCAGCGATATTGGTATCATCTGCCTTAAAAGAACCAAAACTGTCTAATACCGAGTCAACCGCTACTCCTTCTACCACAGGATATTCGTTGTTACCTTTAGCAAAAAATTCTTGTGCGGTATCGGTGCTTAAATACTCCAAGAATTTAACAGCATTTTCAGCATTAGGGGCATTTTGGACTACACCGGCACCACTAATATTCACATGGGTTCCTCGGCCATCTTGGTTAGGGAAAAAGATTTTAACCTTTTCTACCACTTCTTTCATAGCCGGGTCATCCTCTTTAGCCATCCGTGCTAGATAATAAGTATTAGCCAGGGTAATATCCCCAACTCCTGCAGCTACATCTTTGATCTGTCCCGTATCATTACTTTGGGGTTCCCTAGCAAAGTTGGCAACAAACCCTTTTACCCACTCTTCGGTTTTCTCTTCTCCGTGGGCTTCAATTAAAGAGGCTACCAAAGATTGATTATAAATGTTACTGGAGGGGCGAATAATAATCCTTCCCTTCCATTTGGGGTCAGCTAAGTCTTCGTAGGTGGATAATTCGTCAGGGTTCACCTTATCTTGGTTATACATGATCACCCTGGCCCGTTTGGTGAAGCCAAACCATAAACCATCTGGGTTACGCAGGGATGCAGGAATTCTCTCTTCTAACACAGCAGAGGTGGTAGGGGCAAAAATTCCCGCTTCTTCGGCCCGCCATAACCTGGCCACATCCACCGTCATTAAAATATCCGCTTGGGTGTTATCCCCTTCGCTTTTTATCCGTTCAATGAGTTCATCAGCACTGCCTTCCACCAGATTCACTTTAATGCCGGTTTCTTGGGTAAACCCTTCATATAACTCCGTGTCTGTGTTGTAGTGACGAGAAGAATAGAGGTTCACTTCTCCTGTTGCTTCCGTTGCAGGGGAACTGGAACTATTATCAGGAGCATTGCTGCTGTTGTTGTTATTACCGCAACTGGTCATCAGTTGACTGACTCCCACAACGGTTAAGGCTGTACTGCCACTTAAAAATAATCGTCTTGATAATTTACTCACGGTTACTAGAATCAATTCTTATTATTCGCCTGACGTATTGTAGCACTATTGAAAATAATTGTTAATAATTGTCGTGAAATTTTTTCTTTGGGGTGAAAAGGCGGATCTGAAAAAAGACCTTAAATAGCTTTTAAATGGTTTTTTGAGGCTAATTTACAGATAATAAAAACTGGGTCATCAATTGTTGACAAATTGATAACCCAGATTAAGTTTTGATGAAAATTAGCAATTATTATTAGATTCAATTACTAATCTGATGAAGCTTCCGACTCCATAGAGTGCTTTTCCACTGGACCGAGTTGTTGACGAACATCATCAATAGCGTGATTGAGTTGAGCAATTTTATCTTCTAAGCGATGGCGGGCCATTTCGATACTTTCTTCGGCACTCAATTTTTCTCGTTTATCTGATTGAAATAATGAGGATTGATTGTCTTCTTCATCATTATCAAGACGAGACGCAACCACTGCTCCGATGATTCCCCCGACAATGCCACCGACAATTGTTCCGGTTAAAAATCCGCCTGTAAATCCATCTCGTTGACTCATAAGAATTGACCTGAATAATTAATTATTAGTAATTTTTTTTGAGGATTAATGTTAATTAAAAACTAGGTTCCAAAAGCGCGATCGCCGGCATCCCCCAAACCAGGAACAATGTAACCTTGGTCATTAATCCCTTCATCAATCATAGCGGTATAGACGTTCAAATCCGGATAATGTGTATTTAATTGTTGCAAAGCAGGGGGCGCAGCCACCACAGAAATAATACGGACTAAACTCATATCAGCCTCCCGTTGAGCAATTTCTTTGAGTGCCGTCATAATCGATCCCCCAGTGGCCAGCATGGGTTCTAGGATAATAATTTGGGTCTTGGGAGCAAATTTTTCGGGTAATTTATTAAGATAACAGCTATTTTCTAAGGTTTCCTCATCCCTGACTAAACCCAGATGATAAATAGAGGCTAAGGGGAGTAAGGTTTGCGCCCCATCGATGAGGGCAAGTCCCGCCCGTAAAATAGGAATAACCGCAATGGGGACTTCAGGATTGATCAGGGTAGCCTGACAAGGGGCTAAAGGGGTGTTAATGGTAGCTTCTAGGGTAGGAAACCAGTAACGGGTGGCTTCGTAGGTTAACCAACGCCCTAACTCGCTCATGGCCGTTTTAAATAGCACCCCTGGCGTATTGACATCACGGGCAACGCCTAACCAATGTTTTATTAAAGGATGATCCGGAACGTAAACTCGAAGTTGAGAGGGCATGATTTTTGGGAAGTAAGGTAGGTGTGGGGAGAGGGGGAGCCGTTATTCTTGGGATAATGCTTGTAAGCGGTTTTGGGCTAGTTCAAAGGTGGGCTCAATTTCCAGGGCTTTTTGATAGCTTTCAATGGCTTCTGACGGTTTTTCCATCAGTTCTAACGCACTTCCTCGATTGTACCAAGCTTGGTAATAGTTGGGTTGAATGGTGAGGACTTGATCCCAACAGGCGATCGCTTCTGGCCATTGCTGTAAACTATAGAGGACTTGCCCTTTCGCGTTGAGGGCTTCTATATCTTGAGCATTTAACGCTAACGCCTGATCAAAACTGGCGATCGCTTCTTCCGTTTGTCCGATGGTTCCTAAGGCACTGCCTCGGTTATGCCAAGCAGGGGCAAAATTGGGATCGATGGCCAAGGCTTGATCCCAGAGGGCGATCGCAGCGTCTAAGTCGCCTAAGTTGGCTTGTTCAACCCCTTGATTAAAATAGGTTTCCACTGTTTCAGGAGACGGTTGAGGCGTATCTGGGGGTTGTTGGGCTTCAAATTGACTAATTAAAGTATCTACTAGGGTTTGAGGATCAGTTGACTCGATACCTAATTGTTGAGAGAGGTGACTTGCCAGTTCTGCATCTTGTTGTAATCTGGCGGTTAATTCTTCAATGCTAATGGTTTCAGTTTGAGGGGGTTGAGATGGGGGTGGAGGGGGATTTTGCCCTAAACTTTCTTCTAAGGTAGGGGGCTTAATTTCCGTTTGCATCACGTCGGTTACTTTCGTATCTGGACCAACATATTCCCACACCGCACTATCGGCTTCTCGGGTGTAGAGTTTTCTGCCGATATCGTAGGCTGCTTGTCCGATGGGTTCTATCTTTTGGAAAGACTGGGCTAACTCCCCTAAGCGCATCATTCTCGCTGCCAGTTGTAAGTTAGGGGCTGCCGAAGAGAGGGCTTTTTCTCCAAACCGCTCCAACCACGCCACCCATAATTTAGCTTTACCTCGCTCCCCTAAATCTTCAAAATACTTAAGAATGCGTCCTTCGTGCCATCCGTGGGCGACTCCATCTAGGAGTTGACTAAACAAAAATTCATAATCTGTGTCACTGAGGGGTTGTGTCAAGGCGTTTTTGCCATCTCCTCCCAAGGGGGAAGATGAACCAAATGCTTGAGCAAAAAATTGTTGTATCCACTGCCAGAAGCGTTTTAGTAAACCCTGCATACTCGATATTGATAGACTTGGACGATTGAGAGACAATGCTTGCCATCATGACCCTCAATTATTCTATAGTAATTAGTCGTCGGTTGTGAGAAAGTTTTATTATTGAACTTTTAGCGATCGCAAACGATTAAGTGCAGCAGCTAATTCAAAACGACGAAATAAAACAAAATCCCCTTGAGGAAAGTTACTTAAAATATCCAACCCTTCATTATTAATATCTTCCATCACTTTATCTAAAATATGAGGCAAGCTATTTTGATGATTCATGTAATGTTGTTTAGCGTAAATAATAGCAGCAGAAATTGCTCGTAACTGTCCGGGTTCAATTAATTGTTCAATAGCTGTTAAATCTATATCTTCTGTTCCAAAAACAACTTGATCCACGTCTCGAACTTTAACTTTAACGTCTCGTTTTCCTCGACTGGGATCAATACTGCTAGATAAGGGTATTCTCTGGGTTATCTTACCAAATTGATCGCCTCCTTCAATAATACGTTCATTGGGATTTTCTTGAGCGATTTTTTTGGCTTTTTCAGTGACATTATAGGGTTGAAAATTATCCATTGCAATCACTTGATCCGCAACATCAAAATAGTCTCCACTTCCCCCTATTACTAAGATGGTTGATACAGCATAATCTCTGTATAATTGTTTAATTTTATCGATAAATGGGGTGATGGGTTCTTTATTTTTGGTAATTAATTGTTGCATTCTGCGATCGCGAATCATAAAGTTGGTTGCTGCAGTATCTTCATCCACTAATAACACTTGAGTTCCTGCTTCTAATGCTTCAATAATATTCGCTGCTTGGGAGGTACTTCCACTTGCATTTGTTGTGGTGAAATTATGGGTTGATCGTTGTTGTGGCAATTGATTAATAAAAGGAGAAATATCAACCCCTATAATACTTCTCCCATCTTCTGCACGAATTTTGACCGCCGAAGAATCACTAATCACAAATTCCCTCCCATCTCCAGGGATATGATTATAAATTCCTAATTCTATTGCTTTTAATAAGGTGGATTTTCCATGATATCCTCCCCCAACAATTAAAGTTATTCCTTTAGGAATCCCTAACCCTTTGATTAATCCTTTATTGGGAGTTTCTAAGGTTATTTCTAATGATTGTGGGGCTTGAAATGGAATAGCATCTATGTCTAAAGGACTAGGATCAACTCCACTTTTACGGGGTAAAATAGACCCATTAGCGATAAAAGCAACTAAGTTATAGTTAGAAAGATTTTGACGTATCCAGTCTGCATCTTCGGCGGTTTCAACTTGGTGTTGAATGGACTGAGAGTCTAAGGCTTCAAATAGTAATGATTGCTCAACAATATCAGGAATATCTTCACATAACATTTGCGCTGCTTGATGACCTAAAATCGTGCGTCCCCTTGCAGGAAGTCCGACAGAAAATCTTATTTCTATATCATTTTTATTAATATTTGCTGCTGTTCGTTTTAAGATTTCTTGACCAATTTTAATAATACTAATTTTCCCACTTTTGCCACTTCCTCTATGATGACTGATTTGTTGACATACCTGACTAAATTGACGAATTAAATAGTCTTCTAAAGCAATTTTTCGACTTTCATTTTTATAAAACTCATTGGGGAATTTAGCAACAGTATGGGGGATTTTTATAATCAGTTTACTAGGGGAAGCAAAGGGATCACCTTGAATGTGTTCAAAAATCAAGTTAAATTTAGAAAATTGATATCTGCCTTTAATATCTTTATAGGCTTTATAACCTTTTCCATCAAGTCGCATTAGGGTATTATATAAGTCTTGATTATTCATGGTTTTTTCTGTTTTTTTACTATTTATGATAGTCCAAACGGCTATGTTACTATAGGTTTAAGTGTTTTTGCTACAATGAAGCTTTCTCAACTATTTTGACATAAGTATGATCGGATCACCGCAAGAAGTAACTCCTCTTAATCTCACGGAACCCATTATTTCACAATATTTTGAAACCTTAAATGAAGAAAATTTTCCAGCAACAGCCAAGTTATTCGCTATCGACGGAACCCTAACACCTCCCTTTGAGTCCCCTATAAAGGGACGAGAAGCGATCGCCACTTATTTACAACAAGAAGCTAAGGGGATGAAACTGTCTCTCCTTCAAGAAACCCTAGAAACCACAGAAACAGGCCACATTCAAGCTAAAATCAAAGGTAAAGTCACAACCTCCTTATTTACTTCAATGTAGCCTGGATATTTATTCTTAACCGTCAAAATGAAATCCTTTCAGTTGAAGTCAAACTATTAGCGTCTTTAGAAGAATTAGTAAAATTAAAGCATTAAAGCGCATAAGCAGGCTGTTCAAATTTTAAGAGCTTCTGGCAAATCCGTCAGAAAAATTAACAAAACTTAACCTTTTGTTATCCAACTTTAATGTCGGTAAGGGGTCTCCCGTTAACGTTCGTATAACGGGAGACGTGGCGTATAAACTGTCGAGGAGACCTCGACAGACAGCCACTCGAGAATTACCGACCAACAAATAAACTGCGTAGCATCCTTTTAAACAGGAGATTGTTGTTTTTCAACATATTGTTTAAGTTGTTCAATTGTTACACCGCCGCAAGTAGCAATAAAATAAGAACCAGTCCAGAACACAGGTTTTTGTCCATAAAATTGAGTTAAATGATCTGAAAAATCTTTTCTGAAAACTATTGATTTGCAACAAAAAAGAATAGCTTTAACTCATCAAAAGATTGCTAGATATCGAAAAGATTGGCACTATAAAATAGCACATTGGCTGGTAAATAATTATGATTTTATTGCTTGTGAAGACTTAAACATCAAGGGATTAGCTAGAACTAAATTAGCGAAGAGTATTTTAGATGTCGCTTGGGGAAATTTTTTGACAAAACTAGAAGCAGTGGCGGTAAAACGCGGTGTCTGGTTTGTTAAAGTTAGTCCTCATGGAACGACAGTAAATTGCTCAAACTGTGGTCATAAAGTCCCGAAAACACTATCAGTTAGATTACATGAATGTCCTCAATGTAATTTGAAGATGGATAGGGATGAAAACGCCGCAGTTAATATTATAAAAAAGGGATGGCAAATACACGGGGTGGGTCTCATCCCGTCTGCCTGTGGAGGCTTCGTCAGTGGACAGCCTGTGAAGCAGGAAACTTCTGAAAAAGAGTATGTTCAGCTATCTCTCTTTTAGAAGCCCCCGTTATACCGCCTAAGCGGTTAACGGCGGGAGAACGTCACACGACCTAAAGATACTTTATTGATGTTTGGATTTACTAATGGCTTCATTAATATTACCAATCATATAGAGAGAGTTTTCTGGATATTTACTAAATTCATCGTTAAGAATTCGCTCACAACCCTCTAAAGTTTGCTCTAAATCTACTGTTTTTCCGGCCATTCCTGTAAACTGTTCTGTGGTAAAAAATGGCTGTGTGAGAAATCGTTCTAAGCGTCTTGCACGATAAACAATATTCTGTTCACTTTGCGCTAATTCTTCTAATCCCAACATAGCAATAATATCTTTTAAATCTTCATAATTAGCTAAAGTTTGACGGACTGCTTGAGCAATTTTATAATGGCGATCACCCACCACTTGTGGGGTCAATATTTTTGATCCTGACTGTAAGGGATCAACGGCAGGATATAACCCTTCGCTTACCCGTTTTCGAGATAAAACTATGGAGGCAGAGAGGTGGGAAAATGTATGCACAGCAGCCGGATCAGTAAAGTCATCTGCGGGGACATAAACCGCTTGTACCGAAGTAATAGAGTTATAATAAGTATTACAAATTCTCTCTTCTAATTCTGCTAATTCTGTGCTTAAAGTTGGCTGATAACCCACTCTTGAAGGTAGGTTACCCATTAACCCTGAAACCTCCGATCCGGCTTGAATAAAGCGAAAGACATTATCAATCATTAATAGCACATCTTGATGAGCTTGATCCCGAAAATATTCAGCAATAGTTAACGCCACATGACCAACCCGAAAACGTACCCCTGGTGGTTCATTCATCTGTCCAAAAACCATCACAGTATTATCAAGAACTCCTGCTTCTTTCATCTCTCGATAAAGTTCTTCCCCTTCCCGCGATCGCTCGCCTATTCCGCAAAAAATACTAACCCCTTGATACCGACTAACCATATTATTAATTAATTCACTAATTAACACCGTTTTTCCCACTCCTGCACCCCCAAATAATCCAGCTTTTCCACCTTTTTCTAAGGGAGATAATAAGTCAATCACTTTAATTCCTGTTTGGAAAATTTCTGTTTTTGTTGCTCTTTCTGCGAGGGGAATGGGTAAAGAATGGATGGACTTTAAAGGCGCATTTTTTATGGCTTCTTTTCGGTCAATTGTTTCTCCAAATACATTCAACATTCTTCCTAATAACTCTTGAGTTATCGGTACTTCTAAGGTGTGTTTGGTATCTTTGACAATAGCGCCCCTATTCAATCCTTGGGTGGGTTTTAAAGCTAACCCTCGGACCGTTTCTTTATCTAAATAAGTCATCACTTCTATGATAATTTTATCCTCATCTCCTGTGGTTAAAACGGTATGAATTTTAGGTAATTCTTCAGGAAAATAAATATCAACAACGCTCCCTCGCACTGCTAAGACTTTACCTTGATTCACTTGGTTATTATGTTTAGACTTCATATTGATTTTTCTTTTCCTTCTTATCTCAACTACGCATTGTGGTTAGCACATTAATAAAATTACGCACAAGATAGGCATTCTCTTTTAGAATAGCACAAAAAATAAAAAATTTGTAGTACGTTTCTGGAAACCCCATTCTCTCGTAGCGCGTTTGTTCTAATTGTCATCATTGCTTGACATAAAGGCTAATTTTTAGTATCAAATTATACGCTTTTTGCAGAAAAAAAACGCTTCAAAGAATAAAAATTACAAATATATTACTGTTTATTATGGTTGTTAGGTTTATGATTATATTGTTGATGATACTTTCTAAAGTGGACTTAGTATAATTACGCATTGCGAACTCCTACCCCCGAACTCAAGTTACGTTAATGAAACGCTTGGTTTCTCGGAACGACAACTAAAGATACAAAAAATATCCTAATTATCTTCTTCTTGAGCTAATGCTTCAAATCCTGAGACAATATCTAATAATTCTTCAGTAATACTGGTTTGTCGTTGATGTTGAAATTCATTTTTTAATTCTAGTAATCGTTCTTTAATATTTTTTTCTGCTACCTGCATCGAAGCAAGACGACTGGCATTTTCACTGGCTAAAGATTCAGCACAAGCACGGTACAATGAAACAAAAAAATGTTGTTTAAATAAAGCAGATGCTAATTGAGTCGATGACATAGTAAAATTCGGTAAGGGTCGAGACTTCCAGGGTTGTTTTTTTAGGGTTTGTAGTCTTTCTAAATTTAAGGGAAAAATCTGCACATAACGCGGGTAATAAGTCGAGCCAGAAATAAAGTCATTATGAAAGACAATAATTTTATTAATCCCTTTTTGTTGTCGCCACTGTTCTAGAATTAAAACGGTTTCTTGAATGGTATTAGTAATTCCTTCAATGGAACTAGGAACTGTTAAAATCGCTTCACTATTATAGTCTAAGCTCTCTAAACGATCTGCTAATCTTAAGCCAATGGTTAACAAGGTAAGGTTATTTTGAGGAACCTTTAAAGTATCAATTTTTTCAAGAGTATAGGTAGCAATTCTTTCATTAAATTGACCGCACATTCCCTGATCAGAACCAAAAACAACCACCCCTAATTGTTGTTTTCCCGTTTGATAATTACTGGGGTTTAATAAGACTTGAGGATCTTGTTTTAGCAAAATATGTAACCCCATTTCTAGGGTTTGATCATAAGTTTCTAAAGAGGTTACTGCTTTTTCATATTGACGAATACTAACCGCAGCTAACGCTTTCATCGTTTTAACAACAGACTGTAAATCTTCTGCTGTATCAATTTTTCGTTTAAATATTTCTAGATTAGACATTTATTTTTTAACGCAACAAACAACCGGAAAAATGGGGATGAGTCCGCGAAAGTGGTATCTTTCAACGGACTCATTCCTATTAGTTAAATGTGGACTAAACTACACCGAAGTGTTGATGAGTCAGTGCAAGATTAGGATTGAGACTAGCAAACTTAGTCGCAGTAGCAGACCCATTGCCATCACTATCAAAGAGTAAGTCACCATTAGTGTCATCATAAATCAAACGGTGAGCATTGGTAGAAGCAGCAGAACCTAGGGTAAACTGAGTGCTATCAAGTTGACCAACAGGTAAGTTAAAGCCATTGGCAGCCAGTTCGATGATATCATCAGCCACGGTAAAATCAGTGATGATGTCAATATCGTCAGTGGGAAACGTTTACATTAACGTTTACATTAACGTTTACATCGTGGCTAACTTGATATGTTTTAATGGACATAACCAGAGTTCAGAATTAGCTTTTTTTTAAGGAGACAATCAGTATTGAGACGGGAGCATCCCATTTTTGTAAGCGAATCTCTCAAAGCAACAGCCGATGAGGGTTTCAGCTATCGTAAAATCGTTAATCTGCAAAAATGGGATGCTCCCTATTGAGACCCCTAATTTTGACAAGTCGTCTTAAAAATTTCCTGATATCGAACTGAGGGGATATAATTGTCAACCGAAAAAATATATGTAATTATGACATCAACCTTTACTCTTCCACCAGGTCCTTCAACTTCTCCTATGCTACAAAGTAAGGAGTGGATTGATCGTCCTATCGATTTTTGGGAGGATTGTCTGCAACAATACGGAGAATTTTTTACCGTTCAATTAGGATCTTTAGGTTCAGTTATCGTCATCAGTAACCCAGAAGCAGCTCGTCAAGTTTTTGCCCTCTCTCCTAAGCTCTTTGAGTGTCATCAATATAATGAACACTATAAATATGTGATGGGGGAAAATTCTGTTTTAGTTCAAGATGGAGAACGTCATAAACAACAGCGTAAGTTACTTGTTCCTCCCTTACAAGTTGATCGCCTTAAAATATATGCCGAGAAAATCTGTCAAATTACTCGCCAAATAACCGATAAATGGACAAGTGAGAAACCATTTTCTGTGCGTTTATCTATGCACGAATTATCCTTAAAGGTGATTTTAGATATTGTATTTGGCTCATCTGAAGTAACCCTCAAGCAACAAATTATCGGTCTTTTTAGCTCGCAAATTTTCCAAGATTTAGGTTCCTGGAGCCCTTGGGCAAGGTTTGGAAAGTTACATCCCTTGTTCCGAAAAATGATTGCGGCTGCTATCAACAAAAGACGAGAAAATTTTGATCCCAATTGTACTGATATTTTCAACCTGTTAGTATCAATGGATACTTTGAGTGATGCGGAGATCCAAGATCATATTTTCACCTTCTATATTGCTGGAGTAGATACAGTCGCTTTAGGGTTAAGTTGGGCATTATACTGGATTCATCAAACCCCAGAAATTCGCCAAAAAATTCGCCAAGAGTTAAACTCATTACCCCCTGATGCTGAGCCGATGGCCATCACTAAGCTGCCTTATTTGACTGCAACTTGTCAGGAAGTGTTGCGAATGTATCCTGTGGTGTCAACTCCTATCGGCCGCAAGTTAACAGCACCAGTGCAAATTATGGATTATAATTTTGAGCCTGGAATTACTTTACTTCCTTGTACTTATTTAGTGCATCATCGGGAAGATATTTATCCTAACCCCCATAGTTTCCAACCAGAACGATTTTTGTCCCGTCAATATGCTCCTTATGAGTATTTTCCCTTTGGTGGAGGAAACCGTTTATGTATTGGTGCAGGTTTAGCCCCAATGGAATTAAAGCTTGTCTTAGCAACTATCCTATCTCGGTTCGAGTTTATCAGCGCCAATGAGGGAGAGGTTAAACCTGTTCGTCATGGAACAATGTTGGCTCCCTCAGACAACATGAAATTACAAATTATTCACCGAGAATATTAAACTTATCACCGAATAATTAATAATTATTAATTGCTGAAGCTTACCAGTTATGTAAATATATCTATTTATTCCCTATTTAAAGGCAAATAATGATGTCACAGCTTACAACCTTAATTAATTTATTACAACAAAGAGCCACTGAACAGCCTAATAAAATCGCCTATACATTTCTTGAAGACGGTAAAACTGAAGCGCAACAGTTAACTTATGAGGAACTAGACAAAAGGGCCAAAGCGATCGCCTCTCACCTACAATCATTAGACAGTTATGGAGAGAGAGCTTTAATTCTCTATCCAACAGGATTAGAATTATTATGTGCTTTCTTTGGCTGTTTATACGCTGGAGTCATTGGTATCCCAGCACCCCCTCCTGAAGCCAGTCGTTTGAAACGTACTTTACCCAGATTACAAGCGATCGCTAAAGATTCTCACACATCTTTAGTTCTCTCTAATCAAAACATTATCTCCATCGTCGATGGATATCTACAGGAAGTTCCTGAATTTCAATCCATAAAATGGTTAGATACAGAAAGTATTAACAATAGTTTGATTCAACATTGGCAAAAGCCTGATATCAATGGAGATACCTTAGCCTATCTCCAATATACATCAGGCTCAACTGCCACACCGAAAGGGGTGATGATCAGCCATTACAATGTCATCTACCATTGCCATAACTTACAACGTTCTTGTAACTATAATGCTGAAAGTGTCACCGTTACCTGGATGCCCTATTTTCATGATTATGGTTTAGTCGAAGGATTATTGGCACCTTTATATAATGGCACTCCCTGTTATTTAATGTCTCCCGTAGCCTTTATCAAGCGTCCTTTGCGCTGGTTAGAAGCAATTTCTCGCTACAAAGCCACCCATAGTCAAGCCCCTAACTTTGCTTATGATCAGTGTGTCCGTCGCATTAGCGAAAAACAACGGGAAAATCTAGACTTAAGCCATTGGAAAGCAGCAGGGAATGCAGCAGAACCAATTAACCCAGAGGTATTAGAGCGTTTTGCCCAATATTTTGCCCCCGTAGGCTTTTCTTACCAAGCTTTTTGTCCTGCCTATGGGTTAGCCGAGGCAACCCTGTTAGTTTCCTTTAGCCCCCAAGAGGAAAGCTTTATTACCACCCCTTTTATAGCCTCAGAATTAGAAAAACGTCGTATTGTCGAAGCAGATAGTAATTCTTCAGGTTTAGTGAGAACAGTAGCTAGTTGTGGACGTTTGATGCAGGATATTACCGTCAAAATAGTTAACCCCGATACTTTAACCCTCTGTTCTGCTTATGAAGTGGGGGAAGTCTGGGTTAAAGATCCTAGTGTTGCTCGAGGTTATTGGCAACGCCAAGAAGACACAGAAGGAACGTTTCAAGCTTATCTTAAAGACACAGGAGAAGGTCCTTTTCTACGCACTGGAGACTTCGGCTTTATTTATCAAGACCAACTTTATATTAGTGGTCGGATCAAAGATGTGATTATCATCCGAGGAACCAATCATTATCCACAAGATATTGAATGGACAGTACAGGGATGCGATCCAGCTTTACGACCTGAAAATGGGGCTGCCTTCTCTGTGGAAATAGAAGGAGAAGAACGGTTAGTGATTACCCAAGAAATTGAACGGGGGTATAAAGATACCCTAAACACAGAGGAAATCGCTGCTAAAATTCGTCGGGCAATGGTTGAAGAACATGAGTTAGACACCCATGCCATTTTATTCCTAAAACGGGGAAGTTTACCCAAAACAGCCAGTGGAAAAATTCAACGCCGCGCTTGTCAAGCCCAATTTCTCAAGGGAACCCTAGATATTTTGGGAAGTTGGAATGTTAACACCAAAAATCAAGTAAAAATGAGTAATAACACTATTTCTAACTCCAAAAATATCTCAACCCATAAGGTAGCATCAAACCAGGCTACATCCACTGAAAACAGCAAAAAACGGGCTGATAAAATCATTGATTGGCTACGAGATTATGGAGAAAAACGCATCAATTCCCGTTTAATGGATGAACGGCGTTCCGTTCCTCCCTACATCATTCTTGACTTTGGGAATCAAGGCATTCTTGGTATGCAAATATCGGAAAAATACGGCGGTTTAGGCTTAACTTACCGAGATTTTCTGCGTGTATTAGAACAGGTGGCGGCTATTGATACAAACTTAGCCTTTATGGTGTTTCTAAATAACACCAATGGTATTCGTCCCATTCAACACTATGGAACTCCTGCCTTACAGGAAGAGTTGCTACCTTTATTGGCTACTGGAAGAATATTAGGGTCTTATGGATTGTCTGAACCAGGGGCAGGATCAAATTTAGGGGGCATTTCCACGGTGGCCACCCCTAATGGACCAGAAAGTTGGACATTAAAAGGGGTGAAACGATGGAATAGTTCCAGTGGGGCAGGGGTGCTCAGTGCTTTTGTTCGTTTAGTTGATGAAAACAACAAATTACGAGGAATAACAGGCTTTGCCGTTCGTACTGATAGTCCAGGGGTCAGGATAGGACCCGAAGCCTTAACAATGGGAGTCAGAGGCAGTGTCCAAAATAGCATCTATTTTGACAATGTTTCCGTGGAGAAAAAGCATCTTCTCGGTGAAATAGGCAAAGGAATGGAAGTAGCTGATGATGCCTTGCTTATGGGACGTATTGGCACGGCAACGCTTTGCTTAGGAGCAATGAAACGCTGCGCCCAATTAATGTTACGTTATGCTAGTCGTCGTCCCATAGCTACAGGGCTTTTACTAGAAAATCCCATCACTTTAGCCAGATTCACCCAATTAACCCAAGTTATTACCGTTGTGGATGGGATGTTAACCCATTTAGCTCAAGAACTGGATCAGGGCAAAACCCTACCTCTAGAAGTGGCTATGGTGGTCAAAATTATTTCCTCTGAAGGGGCTTGTCGTGGTTCTGATGACTGTATTCAACTGTTAGGGGGACGGGGCTACATGGAAAATAATTTCGCTTCTCAAATTTACCGAGACGTACGTTTATTGACCATTGGAGAAGGCCCTAACGAGAATTTACGGGCTTATTTGGGTAAAAGTGTCATTCAGTCGGAAAAGCTGCATTATTATCTCAAAAATACCTTGAATGCTGAACATATTTCCCAAAAATTACGAGATACGGCCCAAAAAGTCAGCGATCGCTGTTTAGCCAACCTGGATACCTTTGGCAATCGTTCTGCTGCTTTATCATGGGCGCATTACCTCATTGGGGAAGCAGCCATGTATGGCGTATTATTGGCTACGGTACAACAAAGCCAAGATAATACGCTTCATAGCACCGTTGAATGGACAAAACAGCAATTTGAAGCTAGTATCACCCAAGCATTAGGGGGAACAGCTATTGAGTCAGTGATGTTAAGTTCTCAAGCAACTAAAGACAAAGTGGCTAGTTATTTCTCATCCATTGGAGATATTGAACAAGGAGCATCAGGGGAAGAAATTGAGTTAGAACCCCTTTTAAAACGGGAGTCTCAGTCTAAACCTAAACCTACATCTAAGTCCCCAGATATGAGCAATCTTTCCCCAGAAGAAAAAAAGAAACTTTTAACTAAGTTGTTGCAAAAAAAAGCAAATTCTTCTAGCATTAGTTAACTGTTTTCTCGACTGAAAAATTTTTTCAAACACTATTACAAAAAGGAGTTTATTTTATGACCACCCAATCTCTTACTTCCAATCCTACTCAAGCTACCATTGAAACCTGGTTAATTGATTGGACTGCCGAAAACCTTGACTTAGAAACCACGGAAATCGATATTAATCAGTCGTTTTTAAGTTATGATATGAACTCTGTCACAGCAATGATGTTAGTAGGTGACTTAGAAGACTGGTTAAGTTTGTCCTTATCTCCCACCTTAGTATGGGATTATCCTGATATTAAAACCTTAGCTGAATATTTAGCTCAAGAAAGTAACAAAAATGAGACACAAAATCGAACAGAAACAGATACTAATGTAGAACAATTATTAGACAATATCGATAACCTCTCAGAAGCTGATATGGATAATTTACTAAATAGTCTCTTATCCAAATAGTAATTACTAATTATTACTTAGGGTCAGTTTATGACCCTAATGTCAACTTATTTAAACGTTCAGGAATATAGATAAAAGTGACTATCTTAGTAGAAACTGAAACAAAAAAAGAGCAGAAGTCTCAAGTCTCGATGGTAAACTCACCCCTTTATTTTGCTCAAGAGCGAATTTGGTTTCAAGAACAATTAGAACCTAATAGTACAGCGTATAATATTGTCCAACCGTTCATATTTAAGGGGAAACTTGACTTAGAGATTTTTGAGAAAAGTATTCAAGCTGTTGTCGATCGTTATGAGAGTCTCCGTACGATTTTCGTGGTTGAAAATGAAAAACCGATGCAAAAAGTAATACCTCAATTATCCCTAACTTTACCGCTAGTGGATATCGCTCATTTATCTTTAGTAGAACAAGAAAATAAAATTGAGGCATTTGTTTCCCAAGAATTAGAAGAGAAATTTAATTTAAGTGTAGCTCCTCTATTTCGCCTTAAACTCCTTAGATTATCAGCACAAAAATATTGTTTCCTGTTAACCACCCATCATATTATTGCTGATGGTTGGTCTTATGGAATTTTTCTGAAAGACTTAGAGAGATTTTATCAAGCTTTTCTAGAAAATAAAACTCCCACATTACCTGATCTTCCCATACAGTACACAGAGTACGCAATTAAAGAGAGGAGACAGCTACAAGGAGAAGTTTTAACGACAAAAATGGCTTATTGGCGGGAGCATCTTCAGGGAAATCTGCCTATATTGCAACTACCCACCGATTATACACCCCCTGAGCAACGTTCCGCCCCCCCTGGTCGAAAAACGACCATTTTGTCTTCCTCCATGACTGAAAAACTTAAAACCCTAAGTCTTCAGGAAGGGGCTACCTTGTATATGACATTATTAACGGCACTTAATATCCTACTGTACCGTTATAGTAATCAAGAAGATTTAATTGTAGGGACGGCGATCGCTGGCCGTGTTCGCAAGGAAAGTCGCAATTTGATTGGATGTTTTATTAATACTTTGGCACTGCGAACCGATGTATCAGGCAATCCATCCTTTCGAGAATTATTACAAAGAGTTCGGCAAGTAACCTTGGGAGGTTTGAAACACTCAGATTTGCCTTTTGAACAATTGCTCAAACAACTAAAAATCAAACGGGATGGGACGGTTAATCCAGTCTTTCAAGTATTGTTCAATTTTACCTCCCCCATGTCCTCCCTAAAATTTCCTGAGTTGGACGTAACGCCCCTAGATCGTAGACAAGGGGGAACTGCTCTGATGGATTTGGTGATTAATATCCAAGAAACAGATCAAGGACTCAATATTGTTTTTGAATATGATCAGGATATTTTTGCATCTGAAACCATACAACGGATGATCACTCATTTTGAGGTATTACTAAGAGGGATTATAGATAATCCTGAGAAAAGTATTGGCTCTTTACCCCTTTTAACTCAATCTGAACAAGAGCAAATCTTAGTAGAGTGGAACAATACAGGAGCAGAATATCCCAAAGAAAAATGTATTCATCAGTTATTTGAAGAACAGGTAGAAAGAACCCCTGATCTGGTAGCACTGGTGTATGAAAAGCAAGAATTAACCTATCAAGAACTGAATCAAAAAGCGAATCAATTAGGACATTATTTACAAAATTTAGGTGTAAAACCAGAAAGTCTAGTCGGTATCTGCGTTGATCGTTCTTTAGAGCTTGTTATTGCCATTTTAGCCATTCTCAAAGCAGGAGGTTCCTACGTTCCTCTTGATCCAACCTATCCCTTAGACAGACTCGACAACATTATCAAAACCTCTGAAATGTCAGTGGTAATTACGGATGAACCCAATCAAGGCAAAATTTCATCTTTGGGAATTATCCCTATTAGTCTTGACCACATGGAAGAACAAATTGCGGCTAAAAGCACCAATAATCTAGAATTACTGGTGTCGCCTGAGCAATTAGCTTATGTGATCTATACGTCAGGTTCAACAGGAACGCCGAAAGGAGTAATGATTGAACATAAAAGTGTGGTTAATCTGTCAGAACAACTAGAAAAAATGATTTATCTTGGTAAAGAAAGGCTTAAAATTGGACTAAATGGGTCTTTTGCCTTCGATACGTCTGTCAAACAGATTATACAATTATTAAAAGGACACACTTTAGAAATTATTCCTCAAGAAATTAGGTTAGATGAGAAAAAACTATTATCCTTTCTAAGTACCCATCATATTGATAGTATTGATTGTACCCCTGGTCAACTCGAAACCTGGCTAGAGGCAGGATTACTCAACATATCTAATTCACCCCGTTCAATTCTAGTCGGTGGGGAAAATATTGGCCAAAAAACATGGAAAACCTTGTCTGAAGCCGAGGAAATTCGATTTTTTAATCTGTATGGTCCTACGGAATGTACAGTTGATGCAACCATCTGTCCTATCAAAAACTATCCAGAGCAACCGATTCTCGGTTATCCATTAGGAAATGTTAGGGTTTACATCCTAGATAAATCTCTCCAACCAGTTCCTATGGGAGTAGCAGGGGAAATTCATATTGGGGGTGTGGGATTGGCAAGAGGATATTTCAAACGAAAGGAACTTACGGAAGAAAGGTTTATTACCAACCCTTTTGGTTCTGGAAAACTATATAAAACAGGAGATTTAGGTAAATATTTAAGTGATGGGTCGATTCAATATTTGGGGCGTATTGACCATCAGGTTAAAATCAGAGGATTTAGAATCGAATTAGGGGAAATAGAGACAGTATTAACCACTCATCCCCAAATAAGGGAAGCAATTGTAACCCTCCTGGAAAATGACAACGGCAATAAAGTCCTGGTTGCTTATTTAGTGGGTGTAAACATTTCTAATAAAGAATTAAGGTCTTATTTAGAGCAGAAATTACCAGATTACATGATGCTTAACACTTTTGTCTGGCTAGAAAAAATGCCTCTAACAGCCAATGGCAAAATTGATCGCCGAAGTCTTCCTATTCCAGACTTAACCCGCAATGAATCCTCAGAAACCTTCATGACTCCTACAAACGACATCGAAGGAGAATTGGTCGCTATCTGGGAAGATATATTGGGGATTCAACCGATTGGCATTCAAGACAATTTCTTTGAGTTAGGTGGACATTCTTTAATATCCGTGCGCTTATTTTCTCGGATTGAGCAGATATTCTCGGTCAAGTTGCCTCTTTCAACCCTATTTAAAGCTCCAACGGTTCGAGAATTAGCCCAGCAAATTCAAGAAATCACAAAGGGAAAAATATGGGAGTCTTTGGTGATGATTAAGCCAGGAACTCCTAATACCCCCGCCGTCTTTATTGTTCATGATGGAGACGGGGAAACCATTTTGTATCATACCTTAGCCCATCATTTAGAATCGGAGCGTCGGGTTTATGGATTGCGACCTAATGGTAAAGTTGGTTATCCACTACTACAAACGACCATTAAGGCGATCGCTAGTCACTATATCGACCAGATACGTACTGTTCAACCCCAAGGACCTTACCTATTAGGGGGATTTTGCTTGGGAGGAAATATTGCCTTTGAAATGGCAGGACAATTACAAAGTCAAGGAGAGGAAGTTGCTCTACTCTTTTTGTTAGATTCACTGGAGATTCAAGCGCGAGGAGGGGAGCAAATTACTAATAAAGCTCGTAGTCAACGTATCTCTCAATTGTTCACTCAAAACCAAGACAAAGGAAAATTACAAAGATTGACTTCTATAGGGACGCAACTGAGCCAAAAACTAAAAAATTTCCTTTTTTATAAATCTCAACAAAACTTTAAGAAGTTTAAGAATAGGGTGCTAATTCCCTTATATAGTTATTATCTTCAAAGAAATAAGGATTTACCACAATTTTTACAAAACATCTCTATAAGAGAACTACTAGACTTCTATATTACTGGAAACTATCGTCCTCCCCATTATCAAGGTCAAGTGGTTCTTGTTATTTCTACTGAGGTGATTATCTCCGATCATCCCACTATTGATGACACTCCAGTACGTTATTTTGGTAAAGATCCTGAATATTTGGGATGGCAAAGATGGTCAACTGAAAAAATTACTGTTTATGAAGTTCCAGGAGGACATTCTAGTATGTTACAAGACCCCTATGCTCAGTTTTTAGCTGAAAAACTGCAAAATTCTATTAATCAAGCTCTTTCTTAAAGAGTCCTAATCAACCCAACTACTCACAACAAATCTGCTGAACTTCAATGAAAAAAATAATGTTAACTCAATCTATTAATAGTAATCCAACTACTGCTTCTGTAGTTGTGGTAATGGTCAATTATAAGACTCCACAGTTAACCATTGACTGTCTTAGTTCTCTTGAACCAGAAATTAAAGCTTTGCCTGGAAGTAGTGTTGTCGTCGTGGATAATGACTCTGGTGATGGTTCTGTTAAAACTATTCAAAGTGCTATTGACCAAAAAGGATGGGCAAACTGGGTATCCTTAAGACCATCGGATTATAATGGGGGCTACTCCTATGGGAATAATCTAGCTATTGCACCTTTGTTGACATCCTCTAACCCTCCTGCTTATTTTCTCATTCTCAACCCTGATTGCTTAGTTCGTCCCAATGCTCTAAGCGCACTGGTCAACTTCATGGAACAGCATCCTCAAGCTGGAATAGCCAGTGGTAATTGGGAAAATTCGGAAGGGAAAGTTTATTCATTGTTATTTCGCTTTCCCAATATCTTGAACGAATTTGATGGAGCATTGCGATTGGGGATAGTCTCGAAACTTCTCTCTCGGTGGGGAATTGTCTCCCCAGCCCCCAATGAAGAATGTCAAGTAGATTGGACTCCAGGATGTGGTATGTTGATTCGTCGTGAGGTATTTGAATCCATTGGGTTAATGGATGAAGGCTATTTTTTATACTATGAAGAAGTAGACTTCTGTTTGAGTGCTAAACGGGCAGGTTGGGAGTGTTGGTATGTTCCTCAAAGCCTAATGATGTCTATTGGAGGTCAGAGTACACAGTGGAAAAATACCGATGGTTCCCAAAAACGCCGTCCCCAATATTGGTTTGATTCTAGGCGAAGGTTTTTCGTGAAAAATTACGGTATATTTTATGCAGCGATAGTTGATTTCGTTTCTATAGTTGGTTTTGCTCTATGGCGATTAAGACGTTTTATTCAACATAAACCTGATCATGATCCTCCTAACTTTTTGAGGGATATGATCCATAATAGTGTGTTATTGAGCAAAAATATAGCAATCAGAAATGATTAATGAGGTAACTGCTCACCGCAATAAAGAATCTCTTTTGACAACAGAGAGGTAAAATTGATAATTTTACGGAGGGGATTCACTTTAGTTCTCTATATCAGCCAGAGAACTAAACCAAGTTCATTCATTTTTTCATTCTAGGATTGTTTTTTTTATTCCTCAATTGATGTTGCTTATCTTGCTTTTTAATAGTGCTTTCTTGTTGCGGTGAGCAGTTACTTAATGAGATATGATTTTTGTTTATCTGTTTCTCGTTCCCTGTTCCGAATTCCCCTTTTACTCAACATTAATTCTCACAACTGATTCCTGATTGCTATATATAGCTTCAATCGTTAAACTTTGAAAAAAATTCAACGGACCTATTCTATCATGAACAAATTATTTTCACCCTTAACAGCAGTTTTCATAGGCACCAGCATTCCTATTTTGGGAAGTATGCCTTCAGCATCTGCGTATGATCTCTATACTGACTATACACAATGGCAAGGGGCTATGACCGGATTGTCAATTAGTACCGAAACATTTTCGTATGATAGGAGCAGTTGGGCAAATAGAGTCCAAACAAACGGTTTTGTTGATAGTGATGGCAATCAAAGTAGTATAGTTGTTTTTCCCGATACAGGGATTGTCTCAACTGGTTATGCCGGAACAACAACAAATTACAACACAGTTACTTATTCTCCCTTTGCGCTAGACCAAATGGGATCTGAATTAACAGATGGATATGTATTTCGCGGGGGAGTAGAGAATCCTAACACAAAAAACTCTAATCATACTGATGATTGGTATGATCAGATTGTTTGGACATTTCCAGAAGCTGTCAGAGGATTCTTCGGAACTTTTTTTGAGCTTGCTAATCCACCCGAGTCACTTATCACTCTGAAGAATGGGACAGAGGAGATAGTAACAATCAATATTACAGAAGATATTTGTCCTATATTTTATCCATCTGATAGAGAGTCTCGACCCTGTGGTATAGCTTTTAGTGACATTGTTGAGTTTGGAATTATGACAGATCAACCCTTTACTTCCATATATTTTTCACAGGATGGCAATAACTACCCCTACAATTCATGGAGTGTCGATAATTTGTCCTTTGCTACTGCTACTGCTGTCCCTGAACCTCTAACCATTCTTGGTGCTGGAACAGCTATTGCTTTTGGGGCTACTTTTAAGCGCAAGTATAGTTCAAGGACTTCCAAAAAATAAAACTATTCATCTCGGAGCATCCTAATTTTGCACGTTAGCTTTTTTAATAGGTGCTGAAAACCTTTGTTTATCATTATTTTGGGTAATGCTTTTACAAAAATGGGATGCTCCCATTCATCTAGATTAATTCAAGGCTTCAAATATTAATGTCTTTTTTAAAAAATAAAGCTATTTCAGGTTCTATCTGGACTGGGGTTGAATATGGTGTAGGACAAACCCTTCGTTTAGGATCGAATCTTATCCTTACTAGACTTCTCGTGCCGGAACTATTTGGCTTGATGTCTTTAGTTAGTACATTTATTCAAGGTTTACAGCTCTTCTCAGATATTGGAATTAATCCAAGTATTATCCGCAGTTCAAGAGGGGATGATCCTCTTTTCTTCAATACCGCTTGGACATTACAGGCGATCAGAGGTTTTGGGTTATGGATAGGATGTTGTTTAATTGCTTGGCCAGTCTCCCAATTTTATAACAATCAGCAATTTCTCTGGTTACTTCCTGTGGTTGGATTAACCACCATTATGTCTGGTTTTAATTCGACTTCTTTAGCCACCCTTAATCGTAAATTAGAAATTGGCAGAATAACTCGACTTAGGTTAGGAATCCAAATTTTATCCTTAACTATAATGATTGTTTGGGCTTACTTCCAAAGATCAATTTGGGCTTTGGTCGTCGGTAGCTTAGTTGGTGTTTTTCTCAAGATGGCTATGAGTCACAAACTTGAGCCAAACATATCTAACCGTTTTGTCTGGGAGCAAGAATCTATTAAAGAAATTACTTCTTTTGGTCGGTGGATTTTTGTTTCTACGGCAATGACTTTTCTCGCCTCTCAAGTCGATCGGCTTCTTTTAGGAAAATTATTATCTTTGGAAATGCTAGGAATTTACACCATAGCCACAACCTTTTCTCTTATTCCTGCACAAGTTGTAGATAGACTTAATACGATCATTCTTCCGCTAATTGCTAAGAACCAGCATTTACCTCGAAAAGAACTCCTCAACAAAATTTTAAGAAAACGTTGGTTTATTCTCATTTTAGTAGGGGTTATCGTTGCTGTGCTATTTTGTGGTGGAGATTTAATCATTTTAACTTTGTATGATGATAGATATAAAGATGCTGCTTGGATGCTTCCTATATTGGCACTTGGTCTTTGGCCTAAAATGCTTAATTTGACCATCAAAGATGCTCTAGTAGCTATTAGTAAACCCAAATATCTGGCATGGGCTAATACTTCAAAATTTTGCTATATGTTGATTATGCTGCCTTTAGGTTATTATCTAATGAAAGTTCCAGGAGTCATTATATGTGTTGCATTTAATGATATTTTGCCTTATCTTGTTTTTAATTATGGTCTTTGGCGGGAGTCTTTATGCCCCATTAAGCAGGACATTCTGGCAAGTTTTGGATTAGTCTTATTAATTATCTGCATTTCTATCACTCGAATTCTTTTGGGATTAGGTTTACCTCTTAGCCTGCATTATTCATGAAGAAAAAACAAAACCAAAAAAGGGGTGCGCTCAAAAACAGTTGTTGGAACCCAAACGGCGGTCTCGCTGTGCGAGTGCAGCTGCACCGCCAATTAAACCTGAACTTCCCCCCATACAAATCTACTACAAAGTCTTCAAACCCTTATCTATCAAGGGATACAGAGATTAAAATACAACATTGTACCCATGTAAATTGTAACTATTCTTAATAGACAGAGAGCTAGGGGATTTGCTAAAATAGTAGTCATGTATATAGAGCGAGTTCCTAACAGAAATTTCCCACCGGCTGTTCTGCTTGGTGAATCTTACAGAGAAGGAGAGATAGTCAAAAAAAGAACCCTGGCAAATTTATCAACATTGCCAGATGAAGTTGTTGATAATATGAAACTGGTCTTAAAAGGAGCAAAAGTTTCAATGACTGAGAGGAAGCTTTTCGTTGTTATAAATCTATTGATTTAAAAGTTCGTCCTATTTATCATTATAAGGGAGATAGAGTAAAAGCAGATATTTTCTTATGTATGTTAGCTTATTACGTTGAATGGCATTTAAAACAAAAATTAGCCCCTTTACTATTTGAAGATGAAGAAATTGATGATAACTATCAAGATGTCATCAAAGCTCGTCGCAGTGATTCTGCTGTTGCTAAAGATAGAAAGAAACGCACTGAAGATAACTTGCCCGTTCATAGCTTCCGTACTTTACTAGAAGATTTGGGGACAATTTGTTTGAACACCGTTGAATGTACTTTAGAGAGTGGGAAATACGTTTTTGACAAGATAACTCGACCTACTGAACTACAACAAAAAGCATTAAATTTGTTAAGTATTTCTTCCATTTGTACCCAGTAACGACGGGTAGCTAATTCGGGCTATCCCTTATGCAGCATACATTCTGGCATTTTGTCAAAGGGGAAGTTCAGGAACACAGCTTGATGCCTTGGCTAGAAGCTTCGACTCACTTATGGATAGTTGGTCTGATGTCTAGGGCTCCAACAAACAAGAGCCAGACCCAGTTTCGCGTTGAAGACACGCGAACACTAGCCACCGCCTTCCCCGCTCCCTTGCCCTCTCCATGCTGGCTTTGGGCTTAACCGAGCAGTATTGAGAACGCTCTCACTCAACAAATTTGGGAGACTATACCGTTAAGTTGACACCAATGACAACCGTTGACCCCTACAATATGAACATCTGTCCTAAGTTTTGACACTCCCGTCGACGGAGTCGAGGGATTCTTCTTTCAACCAGCGAACTTACTGTAATGATTTTCATCAACACATCCATTGGCTCATCTGTCCAGAAGCGTTTACCCAATATTCTTGGGCGATTTGCGTATGCCCTACGCTATCTATTCCTTTATTTAATATATTAATTCCAGCATTATGATCACGATCAAGTCTTGCACCACAGCTACAAATATGAGTTCTAGTTGATAGTGACTTCTTAATTCTTTGACCACAATTACTACAATCTTGGCTGGTGTAATTAGGGTTAACAGCTATCAGCTTTCTATCAAATACCTTACAGAAATACTCTAGCCAGTCTCGGAACATTGACCAACTAGCATCGTTGATTGATTTAGCTAATTTTGTCCGAACTAACCCCTTAATATTGAGATTTTCAATCACCACAATATCGTTAGACATTGCCACGCATCTTGCCGTTTTCACAACAAAATCTTTACGCTGGCGACTGACTTTTAAATGTTGTCTAGCTAATCTAGCTTGTGCTTTTCTTCGGTTTGTACTCCCTTTTTTACATTTACTCAGTTTACGTTGTAACTTTTTGAGTTTTTTCTCAGACTTTCTAAGAAATCTAGGATTCTCTACTTTTTTACCTGTTGAGTCAGTGTAAAAAGATTCTAAGCCTAGATCAATTCCCAGATAATTACCTGTAGAATTACTATTTTCAATTCTGGTTATCTCAATACAAAATTGAGCATAGTAACCATCAGCCCTTCTGACTAATCTAACTCGTTTAATCTGGTTTTTCTGATAGAAATGTAAGTCTCGACTTCCCACTAATTTGAGTTTGCCAATCCCTGTAGAATCAGTTATTGATAGATACTTTCTATCATTAGAAAGTTTCCATCCGCAGGTTTTATATTCTACTGAACGAGAAAACTTTTTGAATTTAGGATAGCCTTTCTTCCCTGGCTTTTTTTGCTTACAGTTATCATAAAATCGGCTAATACTAGCCCATGCTCTTTCGGCTGATGCTTGTCTGGCCATTGAGTTTAACTTATGAACAAATGGATATTCTTCGCTATCAGATAAAACCTTCGTGTATTTATTTAACTTATTACGATTTATTTGATCTTCTTTGTTGGCGTCCATCCATAATCTTAAGCACTTGTTACGAACAAATTGGCCAATTCTCATGGCTTCATCAATGGCTAAATATTGATATTTCTGGGCTTTGATTTTGAATTCAAAGACAAGCACTTGTTCGACCCTCAAGCTGTCTTGGTGCGCGTTCCTTGGCTCCCTACGAGGGAGCAGGGTCGCCCCGCTTTATGATACCCTTAAGTATATATCTAACTGTCTCATTTGTCAAATTGTGAAACCTATATATAAAACTACTCGAAGGGCTGTTTACAATTTAACCGTACATTTAGTTTTGGTGACTAAATATCGAAAAAAAGTCATTAATTATTCTATGTTAAAACGATTACATGAAGTCTTTTCATCAGTGGCTAATAGTTGGGATGCTGAAGTGTTAGAATTTAATGGAGAGCGTGACCATGTTCATTTATTAATCTGTTATCCTCCCCACAAGCTTCTTAGTAGTTTAATTGCTAATATGAAAGCCACTACTTCAAAAACTATGTGGCGTGAATTTGAAACAGAACCATCTAAAGTTTATTACAAGAGAGTATTTTGGACTGGTTCTTATTTTGTTTCTAGTTACGGTGGTGTCACTATTGAACAACTCAAACAATATGTTAAATCTCAAGATAGTCCTGATGTTTAAACGATGCTTCGCAGTTAATATATTGGTCGGATTTTTCATCCCTTCGGTAAAACCGAGGGTCTTCAATCCGACATTTAAGATAAAAATGGTATGAGCGATCGCTTTAAATTTCAATATCCCAAGAATGTAACGCTCGTAACTGGGGTGTTTTCTTCGACTGATGCGCTTCCATGCGACATAACACCTCATCTAAAATAGTCACAGCTTCCCCAATATAAGCTCCTTTATTCAACATAACACATTCTGCCCGTTCCGCCATCGCTGCGTCGGTCATCTCTGCACGAGAGGGAATACTATTTTTAACCAAATTTTCTAACACTTGGGTTGCCCAAATCACGGGAACATGAGCAGCTTGACACAACCATAACATTTCCTCTTGCATCTCTGCTAACCGTTGATACCCAATTTCTACCGCTAAATCTCCCCGTGCAATCATCACCCCAAAAGGCTGTTTTCCTGCACCATGAATGATCAACTCTGGCAAATTATTCACCGCCGTTAACGTCTCAATCTTAGCCACGATCGCCACTTTACGCCAGTCAGTCCCTAAACGTTGTTCTAACTCCCATTGCAACATCTCCATATCACTCGCCTTCTGAACAAAAGAGTAACCGATCATATCTGCATGGGTAGCTACAAAATCTAAATCTTGACGATCCTTATCCGTCAAGGGATTAAGATCCAATGGGGTATCCGGAAAATTAATCCCCTTATCCTCTCGTACTTTTTCCCCTTTTGGCCGTGCATGGATAATACGAATTAATACCCCTTCTTCCCCAATGCTTTCGACGTTACCCCCAATATGACCATCATCGATCCAAATAGTCGCCCCCACTTTCACCTGTTCTAAAACGTCAGGAAGGGTCAAAGACGCTTGAAAATGGCTTTTATGGGGTTTTATTGGTTTTTCAGGGGTTAACAACAATCCTTCCCCTTGATGAATGCGTTTTTGTTCCTTGGGTGGTATCACCGTCTGCAACCGTAGTTTCGGACCGCCCAAGTCCATAAAAATCTTACACTGTCTTCCCGTAATTTTTTCAGCCTCCCGAACCCGTTGAATCATCTTTTCCCATGCCACTTGACTATCATGGGCGCAATTAATCCTTAAACAGTCTACCCCTTGTTTTACCAAGTCGAGAATAAAGTTTTCGTCCGTTGCTGCATAACTCGGTAACGTTACCATAATACGCACTGTTCGATTATTACAGCGATGGCCAAACAGTTCATCTGTATGCTGTTTAAGGAGGCGATCACCTTCAAAAAACGCTGCTAGGGGAGGATGTTTGGGTAAGAAGGTGGGATCTTGGCCACACAAGGCTCCTAACGTAGCGATTACCCCCTCTAAATTAGGCAAGACACGGGGTTCAATGCGTCCCAAGGAGGAAAGACCCCAAGGGGTCAAAGCAAGCTGTATTGCCCGCATATCGTGGTGACGGAGGGCTAAATAATAGGCCAAATTCAACGCACTAGGGGTAAAAGCATCCCTAGTAATCAGCGATCGCCATTTTTCAAAGAGATGGTTTCCTTCTCCAAGGACATCATGACGTAGCTTTTGTAAAACGTTGAGTAAGGTATGGGGATAGGTTAATTTTTGTTGACTTGGTGTTTGTAGGTTTGTCATGGTTCCCCCCTTTCTTTAACTTCCAAGAAAGAGATTATTTAATTGATTGAAACATTAGAAAAGTCTTTAATATGACCCATTTTCACGTCTCCCTTTTGATTGGTTTGCCAAATTTTTCCCGTATCAACATCCAAACAAGTTAACCACCCTTGACCATAAGCCCAGGTATCGATACAAATTTGATGACCCATATTAACGGGACAACCGTCTTTTTGAGACGTATGACCACACACCACTGTTTTTCCTGAATAATGGCCGCGACGGGGATACAGTTTCTGCCAAAATAAGTCGTGTCCTGACTGTTTATGAAGGGGTAAATGGGGATCTAAGTTAGCATGAACAAAGATATGATTATCTGTTTCATAGTAGTCTAAACAATGTTGTTTAACGAAATGCCAATGGTCATCAGGAATATTAAATAAGGGGTCATCTTCGTTCATCTGAGGATAAGATTCTAAGGTAGCTTTTCCTCCAATTTTTATCCAAAAATCGTCGTTTCTATTGCTCTGAAACGCATCTAACATCATTAATTCATGATTACCTTTGAGGGGAATGAGTTGATGATTTTTATAAAGATATAGTAATTGTTCTAATACGGCGTTAGAATTGGGACCTTTATCTACATGGTCTCCCAACGTAATTAATTTGTCTTCTGGACGTAAATCTATCGCTTCTAGGAGTTGGTCAAAAGCTCTGGCACATCCATGAATATCTCCTACAGCAAGTGTACGCATTATTCTCTTTTCCCTCCCAAAACTTACCCGATTAGATCCTATCGTCCTCAGATTAAGTTTTGGTTAAGAGGGTTTTTGTATGTAATGTATATAAATGGTGAACCATATTCTATAAGAAGCAAGAATCTCCCGTTACAATCTGTGATTTAACGGGAGAGTGTCAATCATGCCAACTAGAACGCCATGCTGCTTCTGCTTGAGCTTGAGCATTTTCCCGTTGAATTTTTTGATAAGCTTTGCGAACTTTTTTAACCATATCTAATCTTTGGCGAATTTGTTGACGTTGAATGCTTAATTGAGGATCAGCAAATTCGATGTCAGATAACCGTAAATGGACAGCAGAAATTTTGGTTATTTGTGATTCTTGAGTATCTTCATCCTCTTCATTTTCTTCATCCTCGTCTTCATCATTGTTTTCTTTTCGATTGGTTTCTATCAGTAAATTGAGAATATTGGGAGAATTTCCCGATGACATTCCACCTTCTTCTGCTTGTAATGCCATTTCTAGAAGTTGTGGAGGCAAGTGATTAGCAATAATGTTATTTTTTTGTAATTCTCGATTAACATCTTGAGAGAGATCCTGGATAATCATTCTAATTCCTTGCTCGACTCTTTTGCACCATAAAACAAGGTCTTCAGGATTCTCTATTTCAGAAATTGAATCATCTTCTTCCGTATTTTCTAGTTGAAATTCTTTGTTACTAATTAAGGATAATTGGGTTAAAATTTGTTCAGTTAAAGTAGCTGTTGGTGTCGGTTGTGGAAAAGTAATGTAAGCTAAAAACTTAGATTCAAGGGGTTGACATAATTCTTTGATTTTTCCTTGTAATTTCTCCCTTTGACTATAGGATAATTGCAAAAATTCTTCAGGATAAATTTTCGTACAAATTTCATAAACAGCTAAAATCAACTGTTTTTTTACAGACAAATTTAATGCTTCTAAATAGCGTTTATACAGCCCGTTTAATTCTGTAAAAATTTCCCTTGATTTGTTTTCTAACTGTTCTATTTCTTGTCTAATTTTTTGTAGAGATTTGACCATAATTTAGCTTTTACTAACCCCAAATATTAACCCAAAATACGAAAAGAAGGCAAGAGTGGGAGATATGTTCCTTACTTTTGCCTTACTATTCATAACCATTCTTAAAATAATGTACGCTTTATTTATAGCACTACCTATGATGCTGAGGACGTTAATAAGATGCCTCGTTTCTCCGCATGACAAATACTGTCAAACACGAATTTTTGTACTGCTATATTGGCTCAGTTGAGTCATGAAAACAAGTTCAAACGGTTTCTTCTGCTTATGCTTTTTGTCCTGTTTGAGCAGCGACTTCATCAGCAAAGCTTACTTCTTGCTTTTCAATGCCTTCCCCTAACACAAAGCGAGTAAAACGACGAACTTGGATATTTTCACCCAGTTGGGCGATGGTTTGTTTCAGTAATTCTTCAACCGTAATATTAGGATCTTTAATAAAAGGTTGATCAAGTAAAGATAGTTCTTTTTGTCGCTTTTCAATACGCCCTTGAACAATCTTTTCCTTAATGTTATCTGGTTTATTGCCTAAATCATCCCGTCCCATTTCAATTTCTTTTTCCTTAGCGATGATGGCTTCAGGAATTTCGCTTTGAGCAACATATTCTACATTGGGACAAGCGGCAATTTGCATAGCGACGTTTTGGACAAGTTCTTTAAACTCATCCCGACGGGCTACAAAGTCGGTTTCACAGTTCACTTCTACCAGTACCCCAATGCGGCCACCAGTATGAATATAACTATGAACCAATCCTTCGGCAGTTTGTCGGCCTGATTTTTTCTCGGCGGAGGTAATACCTTTTTGCCGTAGCCATTCGATCGCCTTTTCTGTATCCCCCTCATTTTCTTTAAGGGCTTTTTTACAGTCCATCATCCCCGCGCCAGTTTTTTCACGGAGTTCTTTAACCAGTTTTGCTGAGATTTCGGCCATTGTGATTTTTGTGTGTATGCTAAAAACTATGTTTACTTGACATCTTCACACACCGCAAAACGGCGGTGATTCCTAAACCTCACGATTTAGGTTTCTGCTTCTTAGCAACCGCCTCTACTCTCAAAGAGTTTTGGTCTTATGTTCGCTTCACAGACTATCCCCGCAAGCCCTGCGGTTATTATGTATCGAAATCTCAAAAAGGAGAATTCTTCTGTGTTTTGATTCTAGGGTTGTTTATAGCCATTGCCCTATCCTCTTTTCCCGGTCTACCGATTTGTCTGCGCCGCCAGTTTAACTGGACTTCGCTCGTTAGGCTGTCTGAATCCATCGTCTCGGGTGGGTCAAGAAGACCATTTTTATTTTAAGATAAAGTCGTCGTGGAACGACGGGGTTTCTACTCAAAATTTTCGATGAAAAGGGGTGAGAAGGTTAACGGGTAATCAAAAATCCTTTTTTCCCACTCTCTCACTCCCCATTTTATTGCTAAGAAGTTGCCTTACTCTTCTTCTCCTTCATCAGAAGCAACCGCTTCAGTTTCAGTGTCTTCGTCTTCCTCCTCGTCGTAGTCGTCGTATTCCCCTTCTGCGAGGCTGTCTTCAAACTCCTCATAATCATCCTCGGAGTCTAACTGACCATGACGACCTTCGTAAATCGCATCGGCTAATTTACCCAAAATTAGTTTGATGGAACGAATAGCATCATCGTTAGCGGGAATAGGAATATCGGCGTAGTCGGGATCACAATTGGTATCCAATAAAGAAATCATGGGAATGCCCAATTTTTGACATTCTTGGATTGCATTATATTCCCGACGTTGGTCTACAATCACTACCACATCGGGGGGACGACGCATGGTTTTAATGCCACCAAGATATTTCTGTAGTTTACCTAATTCTCGACGCAGTACAGAGGCTTCTTTTTTGGGACGACGGGCAATTTGTCCTCCTTCTTCCATGGCCTCTAATTCTTTGAGCCGTTCTACCCTGGTTTTGATGGTTTCCCAGTTGGTGAGCATTCCCCCTAACCAACGTTGGTTAACGTAGTTCGCTCCGCAACGGGAGGCTTCTTGAGCAATAATACCGGCGGCTTGACGCTTAGTTCCCACAAACAAGAACCGTTTGCCTTTATCAGCATTGTTGCGGACGTATTGATAAGCATCTTCCATCAATTGGGCGGTTTGCACCAAATCGATGATGTGAACCCCATTACGCGCTGTATAGATGTATTGGGACATTTTCGGGTTCCAACGACGGGTTTGATGTCCGAAGTGAACCCCTGCATTAAGCAAGTCTTCGAGGGATACGACTGGCATGATTAAATTTTCTCCTGTTTCGGGTTAATCCTCCATCCAGGTGTATTTCTCTGCAAGAAACACCCGAAGTCCTGAATGTGCGAGATTTTAACAACTTTACTAGGATAACATAAAATAGGTTCTTTGACTGGTATTAATTGTTATGAAAGCTTCTATCAATCCTGTTCCTGGCCTCAGTTCACCCCATTCTAATGATAGTTTTAGAATTAGCTTTGCCCCTCTATCTTTAGACGAGGTTTACGCATTAACTGATGATCCGAGCAATGGAGCGATCGCTTTGATGAGTGGAACAGTGCGACAACAAACCCAAGGCAAAGCGGTTCGTTATCTAGAATATCAGGCTTATGAACCGATGGCTCTAGTGATTTTTCAAAAAATTGCCGCTAACATTCGTCAAGAATGGCCCGAAACGAATCGAGTGGTCATTCATCATCGCATTGGAAAATTAGAGATTGGGGAAATTAGTGTTTTAATTGCGGTAGGATGTCCTCATCGGGCTGAAGCTTTTGCGGCTTGTCGCTATGGCATCGATACGTTAAAGCATAATGCCCCTATCTGGAAAAAAGAATTTTGGGCTGATGGTTCTGGGACTTGGGTAAGTATTGGTGCTTGTGAAGAAGAATAAAAAAAAATTCAGTATTGATGCTTAGAAGACTTAAAGAATGTAGTCAATATCATCTAAATCAAACGACCAATAAGGTCGTTTTTTTGTGTACTTATACTGAACGTTATTGACTTTATATTAAATTGTTTATTGTTGAGTTTACATCAACTTTAAATCAAAACATTTTTTTGATAAATTTTGCATCAAACACTATTATTTATAAAAAAGTTATGCCACAATTAAAATATATAGTTAAATTCAGTTGTGATTTAGCTAAATAAGATGATTTATTAAAAATCAATCCACTTTTAGTGAAAATACTTAAATATCATGAAAAAATATACTTTAATTTCTAAGGGATTATTGGGGGCTACTGGTGCAGTCTCCATTTTGGGTTATGGTCTGATAGCTAATGCGGCTGAATTAACGCCAGTTTCTCTTGAATTAGCGATCATTATTGATGGTTCTCAGAGTATTTCAGAGGAGAATTTTAATCTTCAATTGGGTGCTTTAGATAATATTTTTAATGATCCTAACTTTTATAATGACTTTATTTTGCCCATTAAAGATATTCCCAATTTAAACATCACTGATCCGAGTGTAGCGGTTGGTATTTTTCAATTTGGTGCTGAAACGATTGATCAAAGGGCAGGTAACCCTATTTTTGAGACGATTATGGATTGGACTTTGTTTAATGAACAACGTCAATCAGGCATAGGAACACTCAATCCCAATACTATTCATAAGATTGGTGGATTTACTCCTCTGGGTGATCTCCTTCCAGTGATGATCGATCAGTTCTCAAACAACGATTACGAAGGACATCGGGTGGTTAACATATCTAGTGATGGATTTGAAACATTTTCAGAAACGAATCTGGCTGTGGCCACAAGAGAGGCGTTCAGGAGTCGTGTCACTTTTAATGGGTTGGTTATTCCTGCGATCGGTGGACAAGTGGAGAAAAATATCTCTGGAGATCAGCAAGACAATTACAATCTCAAGGTATTAGAATCAATGGTTGATCGTTATCCCTTTTTAGAGCCGCGAGAGAAAAATAATAACTTAGCAGGGAATCCTGCTTTCCTGATGCTTGATTATGCAACAGGAGAAAAAACCTTAGAAGAAGCATTTCGTTTAAAATTGGGCTTAGAAACCATTGGTAGGGCTCCTGCTTCTAGATCCAATGTAGATGAACCGGGTACCGATCCTACCGCTCCCACCAGTCCAGGAACCGGAATAGATCCCACTTCTCCCACCAGTCCAGGAACCGGAATAGATCCCAACGCTCCCACCAGTCCAGGAACAGGGTCAGATCCCACTGCTCCCACCAGTCCAGGAACAGGGACAATTGGAGAACCGACTGCTCAACACATTCCTGAACCGGGTTCCTTATTGGGCTTACTCAGTGTTGGCCTACTAGGGGTATTGCGTCACAAAAAGAAAGCCTAACTATACCCGAAAATTTTCTTCCTCATTCACTAAGGAAATGTTGCCATTGTTGGAACATTAGTCAACCTTGGAACGTTTACATCCTTGGTAGGCCAAAATTTTACGCAAATCGGGCTAAAGCGTATATCCTGTAAAGGTGAGTGAGTTGTGAGGAAGTGAATTAATGGTTATCTCCCTATCCCCTAATGGCAGTGGTCGTTTAAATCATCAAACGGCTAAGCTTAATGATCGTTTCTTGGGTAGTTTACCCCCGTTACCCAAGAGTCCTTTATTTGGGACTGATGGTATTAGAGGTAAAGCAGGAGAGTTATTGACGGCTCCCTTTGCTTTACAATTGGGGTTTTGGGCGGGACAGGTTTTAAAATCAAAAATCACCACACCCGGTCCAGTTATTATTGGTCAAGACTCCCGTAACTCCAGTGATATGTTAGGGATGGCTATGGCTGCAGGACTCACCTCAGCCGGTTTGGAAGTGTGGCAGTTGGGGTTATGTCCGACTCCCTGTGTGGCTTATTTAACCCGTCACAGCGAAGCAATGGCGGGAATCATGATTTCTGCCAGTCATAACCCTCCAGAAGACAACGGGATTAAATTCTTTGATGCTGATGGGACCAAGTTATCCTCAACTCTAGCGCAAGAGATCGAAGAGGGGTTACGAGGTAATCTTTTGCTATCCGTGGATGAATTGTCTTCCTGGGGTAAAACGTTATATCAACCAACATTAGTTAATACTTATTGTCAGTTTTTACAGGATAGTTTACCGGCTTCTTTTAGTTGTCAAGGGATGAAAATCGTTTTAGATTTAGCTTGGGGTGCTTCGGTAAATGTGGCACCGGCTATGTTTAAAGCGTTAGGGGCCGAAGTGATTTGTTTACACGAAACAGCTAACGGCGATCGCATTAATGTTAACTGTGGTTCGACTCATTTGGCTTTATTACAAGCAGCCATTAAAGAACATCAAGCAGACATGGGGTTCGCTTTTGATGGAGATGCTGATCGGGTGATGGCGGTAGATAGTACCGGTAAGGTAATCGATGGAGATTATATTTTGTACCTCTGGGGAAAATCCCTCTTAGAGCGGGGTGAATTGCCAAACAACCTCTTGATCGGCACTGTTATGGCAAATTTGGGGTTTGAGCGTGCTTGGCAGGGTTTAGGGGGTCAATTCCTGCGGACTTCTGTGGGTGATCGCTATGTTCAAGCGCAAATGTGGGAAACCGGTGCCATGCTTGGGGGTGAACAGTCGGGACACATCATCTGTCATCATTACGGGGTATCAGGAGATGGTGTACAAACGGCGTTACATTTAGCTGCGTTGGTGCATGAGTCTGGGGTGTCTTTAGCGGAGTTGGTGAAGAATAGTTTTGATACCTATCCGCAGATTTTACGCAATGTGCGTTTAGAAGATCGGGAAAAATTACGTTATTGGCAACAGTGTGAACCCTTGCAACAAGCGATCGCTCAGGCAGAGAAAGAGATGGGAAATACGGGCCGAGTTTTAGTTCGTGCTTCGGGAACTGAACCATTAATTAGGGTGATGGTAGAATCGGAATGTCCTGATGCTGCGAATCATTGGGTTAACTATTTACTGGAAGTGGTGAAAACCCATCTGACTGCTTAATATTTGTCGGGTTTGATGATGGTAGGGATGATTGATCAGTTGTCCCTACTTAGATCATCTAAATGTTATTAACTTAAGGTTTAAGGTTAACACCACCAAGATACCAAGTAACCACACCAGTGAGAAGAATAATAAAAATTTGTCGCCAGTTTTTGAGTTCTCCTACTTTTTCTATTAAGTCAGGTATCTTTTGCATATTAGTTTTTTGTCCTTTTTTTGATTAGTTTTCAGGAGGGGTTTAAGACTGTTTTTTGTTATTTTGCTCTTCTGTCAATCATTACTTCTAATCTATCAAAATCCTATCTAAAGGTTAAGGAATCCACGAAGCCACCACGTAACCCGAATTTCTCACAAAATCTGCGATCGCAAAACAGAGACCCCTTACAGGAAGTGGGTTTGAAGCGAGCGATCGCAGATTGCCCCAACCAACAGTCTGTTGTCAGATTTTAAGTTAAGATTAAACCGAATTAAACGAAGATAAAAAGATAAATCAATCACTCATTTTTTCAAAAGAAATATCAATAAAATCTCTAATAACACTAGATTGTTTGAATAAAATATGCTATAATTTAATTATTAAAGTAAATTCCCAAAAACTGATTTAATGAGTCCCCGTAATCCTCGAAAAAATCGTAAAGTAATCAACTTTAGTAAACAGAAAGGAAAAAAGACCCGCTTCAAAAATTCCACTTTTCATACTTTATACAAAGAAATACTGTCCGAGAGGCGAGATGGAAAATCGGATTAAAGAACAACAACTAGACTTGTTAGCTGATAGAACTTCAACTCAAACATTTCAAAGTAATCAACTAAGATTATGGCTACATTCAATAGCTTATGTTCTCATTAATGCTTTTCGTCAACACTGTTTAAAAAAAACTTTATTGGCTAAAGCAACTGTGGGAAGAATACGTCTAAATCTTCTTAAGTTGGGAGCCAGAATAAAGATTAGTTGTAGAAGAATTATTATCACTATAGCTAGTGCTTGTCCTTATCAAGATATTTTGTCTATTGCTAACAAAAGAATTCAAACTATTCCTAATACTGGATAAGTAGAATAAGTTGTATTTTTTCAAAAAGACTTATCATAATTTGTTGACTGACTGATACTTTCATTCAGTCCTATTTGTCATGAAGAGAATCAAAAAATAATATAATTATTCTCTCTTAAAATTAGTTTTTGGATCATCAAAGTCAAATTTTTTATTTATCTATCTTAAAATTTCTATTAGTCCTAAAAATTATCATTTTTTATCTCTGGATTGGGCTTTCAAATTAATTTGTGAGAAATCCGGGGTAACCACACCGACAGAAAGAGTCATAAGACCACCAATAACAACAAGTGCAATTGGTCGCCAATTCTTCAATTCGCCTACTTTTTCACTCAGGTCAGGTATTTTTTGAATATTGGCGTTTTGTCCTTCTAGGAAACCTTCAATTTTACTTATTTTCTCAGTTTGTGATGTTAGCTTATTATCAATGCTCTCTAATGTATTTTCAACACCGCTTATTCTTAGAGCTAAATTTTTTACCTCATAGGTTAACCCTCTTTGAAGTTCTAAAATCGTATCAATCTTATTAATTTGTGTTGATTGTTGATTAATTCTTTCTTCAATCTGTTCGTTGGTTAAGGCCATAGTTTAAGTCCATTGAATCTTATATCTAAAACTGAAGCCATACCATCCCAAAAGGTTCGTCTCGGAAAAGATGAGGGCTTTTTATCAGAACTCATAGCAATAACGAAATAATTCACATATAGTATTTTAACATTTTAAAGACTTATAAGCTATTAAAAAAACCAAGGAATTCTTATTTCATTTAGAATTCCCTGGTTAACACTCAGTATTTCAATTATTCTTACTGAGTAGAACGACTATCAATCATCACCTCTAATTCATTAGGACTCCATTTCAAGTTAAAGATCATGTCAGTCTTTGCTGTGATTAGAACAAGAATAACTAACGTGATTGAGCCAAGAACAAATAGCTTGATTCCGTTCTTATTGACTAAAGAGACTAATTTACTCATATATAAATCCTCTAATTGGTTAGAAGAACAACATATTTTGATTATGGATGATGAGTGTAGCTGATCTTGATGGGGTGATTGTCTAACTTTCTCCATCGATTTTAAGAACAATAAAAGCAACAACGTAGTGAAATACATTGACATTATCTTCAACTGTACAATTATTTAATTAATGTATTCGTTGTTACAATTTACTATTGTGTCTAACTTCAATGTCTGAGTTATCTATAATGTATGAGTTACTGTCAAAGATTAAGAAATTTTAGAGAGTCTATGATAGCATACTCTCAACTATTAATAATTTACTATCATGCCTCGTTCTGTTCAACTCAAACCCGAACTTAAAAAGTCTATCAAAACATTACTTCCTCGTAATGGTTTTCCAAGTCAACAAGCTTTAGCTGAACATTTGGGAATATCCCGTGATGTAGTTAGTCGTTTTTTGAATAGTAAACCAGTTGATCGTTTAAATGCTGAAGAAATTTGTGGTGCCATAGGTTGTGATATCAGAGAAGTAACTTATATTGAAGAAACTCAACCCAAAGAAATAAAAATAGGATGAATTATTAGCAGATTTATTGTTTTTTTTAAATGACGAGGAAGATATTAAGGGGTTAAACACTAAGCAGAAATTAGATAATCTCATAGAAAAGTTAAAAATATTTTGTTGTTTATTAATTGTAGCTAATATAGATTGGGCAATAGAACAGGAGTCTTTTAATTTTCAAGATCCAAATTATAATCTTTTCTTAAAAGAACTAGCTGACAAACAAGAAAAAAGCTGTTTAGTTATGACTGGTAAGATTGAACCTAGAGAAATTAATTTACTCGTTGCCCAAAATCAATGGAGCCGTTTTTTAAAAATAGAACCTTTATCAGTAGAATCAATTAAAAATATTTTTAATGGTGTTGGTTCATTTGAAGGATCAGAAGAAGATTGGGAAAAATTGAGAGATACCTATCAGAGTAATCATTTTGTTTTAGTGAACGTTGCTATTAATATTCAGAAAAGTTTCGCTGGTAATATTACAAATTTTATTCATTATTGTAATGAAAGTAATTCGTCTAATTTTGTTTTTAATGGAATTGAAGAATTTATAAAAGAGGAATTAGAAAAATTATCAGAAACCGAAAAAAATATTATGTATTGGCTGGCTATTTATCGTAATCCTATTAGTTTATTTGAATTAAAAGAAATTACTGAGGGATTATTAAGCGATCAAATACTAACTATCATTAAACATTTAAAATCTCGTTTTTTTGTAGAAAGTAAGGATGAAGGAGTGTTAATTCAACCTCCAATGATTCGAGATTATTTAATTAAGAAACTAATTAATGATATGACAGAAGAAATAATTAATAAAAATTTTGATTTATTAAATCATTTTCCTCTATTTTTACCCATGGAAACTATAAAAGTTAGAGAAGACCAAGAAAAATTCATCCTTAAACCAATCATTCAAAAACTCAAAGGTAAACTGAATACAGAGGAACAAGTTAAAAAATATTTAAGAAGACTTTTAAATGAAAACAAAAATAATAAATCTGATAAATATTTAGGAGGAAATCTTTTTAATTTACTTCTCCATTTAGGTAATTTAGAAGATAAAGACTTTTCATATTTGGTATTAAAAAATGCAAATTTAAGAGAAATTAGCTTAAAAAATACTGATTTTACTGGCTCCGAATTATTAAATCCAATGTTTTTAAATGGATTTAGTAATGTCATTTCTGTTGCTTTTAGTCCGAACGGACAATGGTTAGCGATTGGTGATACGAATGCTCAAATTTATATTTGGAAAGTTGGAGAAGGATGTCCCATTTTATACCATATTATTAATAGCAACAACTTCTGGGTAAGAGCGATCGCTTTTAGTCCAAATAGTAAAATAATTACCAGTGGTGGAGAAGATGGAAAGATTTATTTATGGGAAATAGAAAAAGGAAACCCGATTGCAACTTTTTCAGGGCATCTTGATTGGGTTAGAGCTTTAAGTTATAGTGCAAATGGTCAACTATTAGCTAGTAGTAGTGATGATAGAACCATTAGAATTTGGGATTGTAATCGAAAGGAACTGATAACCGTTTTAACTCAGCATAAAGATAGAGTAACATGGGTGAGCTTTCATCCCGATCAAAATAGGTTAATTAGTGCAAGTCAAGACAATCAAATTTGCATTTGGGATATCAATCATTCAGAAGTAAAGTTTATAACAACCTTCTGGTTGGAAGAAAATTTAAAAGATAATAAAGATAATATTTTAAGAGCGATGGCTATTAGTCCGAATGGTAAATTTCTTGCTAGTGGGACTGATGATGGAATGGTTCGTCTTTGGAACTTAGAAACGGGTGAGTTTAAACAGAGTTTAAGTCATAATCATAATCATTGGATTAGAAGTCTTGCTTTTAGTCCCGATGGAGATAAAATAGCTAGTGCTAGTGAAGATACAACTATTTGTATTAGTGATGTTCAAACCTGTAAACATTTACATACTTTAAGAGGTCATAATGGTGGGGTTTGGTCAATTGATTTTCATCCTAAACTTGCTTGGTTACTCAGTGGTGAAATGGGATGTAATGTTAAAATTTGGAATTATGAATCAGGGGAATGTTCACGAATTGCTCAAGGATATGGTCAAGAAATTAAACCGATTACTTATAGTCCTGATGGTACAATTTTAGCAGTAGGAACTAATCAAGCGATCGTCTATCTAAAAGATAGCTCACAAGGAGAAACTAAAGCAGAAATACCAACTTATAGTGGTAATATTTTGTCTCTTGCTTATAGTCCTGACAGTCAAATTCTGATTGGTGGAAGTGATGATACAAAATTGTATATATGGGATACTTTTAATAGCAATAAACTACTTAAAAGCTTAGCAGAACATAAAAATTGGATTAGAACGGTTGCTTACAGTCCCGATGGAAAATTGATTGCAACAGGAAGTGATGATAAAACCGTTAAATTATGGGATGCTTATACTTATAAACGATTGCAAACTTTTACCGGTCATACAGATTGGATACAATCGGTATATTTTCATCCTACCAAACCCTTATTAATTAGTGGAAGTGATGATGGTACTATCAAATTCTGGGATATTGATAATCTCCAACAAGCTGATCCACTGGTTAAAATTTATAACACTCGTCAACATGAAGTTTGGACGATCGCGATTAGTCCCAATGGTAAATTAATGGCTAGTGGTAGTAATGATAATACCATTTGTATCTGGGATTTAGAAGCAGAAAACACAAAACCGATTATGATGATTAGAGATCATCGTAACTGGATTTCATCCGTTGCGTTTAGTCCCGATAGTCAGTGGTTAGCGAGTGGTAGTTATGATACCAGTATTCGCTTATGGAAACTCTCCTCAACTGAATACAGTTGCGAGAAAATTCTGCAAGGACATGGTAAGGCTGTCATGTGCGTGACGTTTCACCCTCATGAGCCTATTTTAGCCAGTAGCAGTAAGGATGGAACGATAAAACGCTGGAATTATCTCACAGGAGAGTGTTTATCAAGTTGGCGATCGCCTCGACCTTATGAGAACATGAATATTACAGGAGTAACTGGTTTAAACTCAGCACAAAAATATGCTTTAAAAACGTTGGGTGCCATAGAAATGTAATTATTTTAACGACAATGGTAGGCTACAAAAGATTATTATAGGCTAGATAATTTTAAGGAAAGAAACGATTATTACTATGACAGAATTTTCTAATCTAGAATCATCTAATATTTGGGACTATAAACCAAAATGGTGTCAACCTTGGTCTATTTTATTAACGGGAATTATCTTAAGTTTTAGTAGTTGGTTTATTCTTCATATTCTTTGGATTACTTCTATTGTTTCAATTTTAATTATCATTTGGTGGGTTTATTTTTTAATTCTTTACCCTCGAATGTTTAAAGAATATGTGGAAAGTCAGAATAATCCATAAATTACTCTAACAGCAGAAAATTGTTGGTAAATTAACTAAACTATACCGCTACGCGAAAGTCAATCATTAGGCCAGCAAAGAGTTTTCGGGTTTGTCAACGTCAAACACAAAAATGCGTAGTGCTATATTATTTCCCTTTTATCAAAATTTGATGACATTTAGCGATCAGCACTAAAAATCTTAATGTTTTCTTTAGGTGTGTGCCTTTTTGGTGTACAAAAATGGGTATAGTATACCCCCAAAAAAAATGAGCAAAAATGTGTTATGATAAATTCGTAAGGTAAACTGGGGGGATAGTAAGTATACACGGTAAACCTGGAAACCCCGATAATCTGAGTTTATCAACAGTTTCCTAATTAATAATTTTAATCAATACATTTGCACTTATTCTATCGGGTGGAAGTCATAGCAATAATTGATAACGAATCACTGATAACTGAAATGACCAACCTTTACGAAACGGATTTTTTTGAGTGGACTCAAGTGCAAGCAAGAGCTTTACAAGAACATAATATTAAAGCACTTGATTGGGAAAATCTGAAAGAGGAGATAGAGGACTTGGGAAATGAGAAACTTAACGCTGTGAATAGCTTTTTAAAACGGCTGATAGAACACAGACTAAAACTTGATTATTCTCAAGAAATTTATCCTCGTAATCATTGGCTCAAAGAAGTTGATAATTTTCAAGATGAAATTGAAGATAGATTAACTAAAACTCTTTTAAATCAACTGGATATTTCTAAACAGTATGAAAGAGCTAGACGAGTTGTTTTGCGAGAATATAAGCTAGACATTCCTCAAAAATGACCTTATACTTTTGAGGAATTAATGACTAGATACCCATTAGATGATCATTATAAATAAATTGTGAAAATTGTAGTACAAGCTAGAAGCTTGTAACAGGCAGGATGCAGGAGTTAAGTGTACCTCATGAGTCCGAGAAACGCTATATAATAGAGATCATAGAAATTATTATGTCAAAATTTCTCCTCCCATTAACTTTTTATAACGACTTTCTAATTCTTTTTTCAGTGAAGGTAAACCCCCTAAACTTTTATCGGCTGCAATGATTTTTTCTGCTGCGACTCTTGCTAATTCTAACACTTCTTGGTCTTCTACTAAACTGGCCAAAGCAAAGTCAGGTAAACCGGATTGACGGGTTCCTAAAACGGTTCCTGGCCCCCTAAATCTTAAATCCATTTCTGAGATAAAAAAGCCATCTTGAGACTGTTCCAACACGCTTAATCTTTGTTTAGCATCGAGGGTTTTACTACTACTCATCAACAGACAATAAGACTTATGAGAACCCCTTCCGACTCTACCTCTTAATTGATGCAACTGTGATAGTCCAAACCGTTCAGCATTTTCGATTAACATGACGGTTGCATTAGGAACATCTACCCCGACTTCGATAACCGTTGTTGAGACAATAATCTGATATTCATTGTCTCGAAAAGCCGTCAAAACTTGATCTTTTTCTGATGAACTCATGCGTCCATGTAACAGTCCAATATTAAAGTCTGGGAACACTTTTTCCGAGAGTTTTTGATGTTCTTCTACTGCTGCTTTTACGTCCAATTTTTCTGATTCTTCAATCATAGGAAAAATAATATAAACCTGTCGTCCCTGGGCGACTTCTCGACGAATTAAATCATAAGCTTGGGTGCGTTCTTTTCCCGTTAATGCGGTGGTTTGAATAGCTTGTCTTCCAGGGGGTAATTCATCAATTTGACTCACATCTAAATCCCCGTGTAACGTTAAGGCGAGGGTACGGGGAATGGGGGTTGCAGTCATGGTTAAAACGTGAGGAGATTTGCCTTTTGCTAATAGTTTTGCCCGTTGTTGTACTCCAAACCGATGTTGTTCATCGATGACAACTAAGCCTAATTTTTGGAAGTTTACCGGATCTTGAATTAAGGCATGAGTTCCTACTAAAAGGGGTAATTCTCCTGTTTGTAATTGACGATGAATTTCTTCTCTTTTTGCTTTTTTTGTAGAACCTGTTAACAGTTCGACGGGTAAATAGAGTTGATTAAACCAGGGAATTAATTTACGATAATGTTGTTCTGCTAATACTTCTGTTGGAGCCATTAATGCAGCTTGATAATTGGATTGTAAGGCGGATAAAATGGCAAAGACGGCTACTATTGTTTTACCAGCACCTACATCTCCTTGGACTAAGCGATTCATGGGGGTTACTGAGTTTAAATCTTCTAATATTTCATTGATAACCCGTTTTTGTGCATTGGTTAATCTGAAAGGTAAGATATCATCAAATTGTTCAATTAGTTTACCTTTAGGGGTAAAAACTGCACTGTTATGAATCTGTTTTTGTTCTTGACGACGTTGTAAAAATCCTAATTGTAAATAAAAGAACTCATCAAATACTAAACGCCGTCTTGCATGGGCTAATAATTCAGGAGTTTCAGGAAAATGAATGTTAGTAATGGCATCTTTTAAACCCATTAATCCATATTGTTCTCTTAAAACTCTAGGTAAAGGATCTCGTATCTGTTTAATTGCTTCTAAACTGGAAATAATGGCTTTACGAATTAAGTCAGCCCCAACCCCTTCGGTCAAGGGATATACGGGTAACAATCTACCAATTTTAATCGATTCAATACTCGAACTTGTGCTATCTAAAACTTCAATTTCTGGGTTATCTAATGTAATGCCGTAACGGTTTTGTTTCACTAACCCTGATGCTGCTACAATGGAACCTAACGGATAGATTCGTTTTTGTCTTTCTTGCCAGCCTCTATTCGTAAATCTAGCACCAGCAAAGAAGCGATTAAGTTTAATTTGTCCAGTATGATCTCTTAAAATCAACTCAAAAATGCTCAATTTTTTATTCTTGGGACTGGTAAAACAATTACAGCGTTTAACCGTTCCGACTATGGTAACCGTTTCCCCTGCAACTAATTCAGAAATAGTGACTTGACGGGCATAATCAATATGATCACGGGGATAATAAAATAATAAGTCTTTTACAGTATACAATCCTAATCTTTTTAATAATTCTCCTCTTCTATAACCTACCTCTGCTATATCACTTAGAGATTGCTCCAAAGTAACAGGGCGTAAAGAAGGTTTTTTATCAGTAATAGCCGTTGTTTTAGGTGATTTGGGTTTGGGGGGTTCGTTAGGAGTTTCTAATGTCTTTCTGAGGGCGTGTACAAATTGACGGGTTTGACTAATTAAAGTCTTTCTTTGTGCTACAGTTAAGTTAGGATAATTGGCATATTGAGTAGCAAAATTTTGCCACTTTCTGCGATCGCTTGTAGGAGTCCCATTAGGGGGACTTTGACCGAAATTCAGGCATAAAAATTCATGAAACTGATATTGATTACCCTGTAAATTGGTAAATCCTTTTTCTGCTTCAACCGAAAGGGCTTTATCTAAACGTATCCAGTCGGGGTTTCCTGCGGCCATAGTTATCTAGGAAGTTAAAACCTGGACTTTTCATTGTGACACATTTTACCTTTATTTTGCGATAAATTATTAACCGATAATTAATTTAATTTCAAATTGTTATTTTAACTGCATCAGTTATGATAGGGCTTAATATTATTAAGCCCCTACAAACTGCATTACTAAACGATTAACTTATATTTTTGTTTCATTTTCTATCAGGATTTTTACTAAAATTTTAACAGTTTCTTCTAATTTATTAACTCTTTCTTCTAAAGAAACTGGTGGAGATAATCCTTCAATTGCTTTTAGAAAATATTTCCAGCCTTTCTTACATTTTACCCCATAAGCTTTTTGATAAGCAGCATAAGCATTGTTATAGTTTCCATAACGCTTAATTAAGTCTTCTTGTGTTATTTTCCTTTTAGGAAGGGCTTTATTAGAATTTTCTACAGAGGTTAATAATTCTTGTAATTGAGTTGATAATGTTGCTGTAATTGAAAAGACTTTGGCAGAATTTTTAATATCCTGTTGCTGTAAATCTTCTAACTCTTCGATTAATTTACTAAATCGTGACATGGTTGTTAACTTAAATATTTATGAGTTGCTTGACAAATCTTTGCCAATATCAGCAGGACTTGTTCCCATCCAAGGTTTATCATCAAAATCAGGTAAAGTGTTATCTATTTTTCCATAATCTTGAGGATTATTACTAAAAAATAAGGATTGAATTAATGTCCAAATAATACTAAATTTTTCAAATAAATTATTTGTTTTTTGTACATTAATTGTAGCAAGTTCTACCTCTGTTTTAATCTGTTTTAAGTCAGCAAGGACCTTATCCCTATGTGCTATCATTCTTTGTTTATCTTGAGTCAATTGTGTCATTTGTTCATTAATCTGTTGTAATTCAGATTTTAAAATCTCAATATTCTCAGATTTTAATTTTATTTGTACTTCTAATTCTTGATTTTCTTTTGATAGGGTAATAATCTCTGCTTTTAATTTTTTCTTATCTATTTGATGCTGTTCACTCCAATATGCTAATTGACCTTGAGAACGCCTTAACGTTTTAACAATCCCAACCGCTTCTTGTAATTGTTCGTTATCAGGATAGGCTTTTGCTAGTTTATAAACACTTTTTACACGAGTATCAATAGTAGTCGTCATTTTTCACATTGTTTGATAAGTTGATATCATAAATTATAGTAATTGTTATCATCAATGACAGTGATACCCATCACCTCATCCATCCTAATTTAACTAAACTTAATAATAATAAACTTAACTTTTTATTCGTCCAACCCTTGCTATGATCAACAGAAGAACAAACGCCACACTTTACCCACTGATATTATGGCGAGAAAAGGTAAATTTCCCCTCACCGACTGGTTAGAAACCCATTGGACAACCCCCGCCTTTAGTGGCTGGTTATTAGCCATATTAGCCCTATGTTTCTTTGGCGCAGCGACTAACACTATGGCCGGATGGTTATATGTGTTAAGCGGGACAATTCTGGCATTATTGATATTAGGGGCTGTTCTTTCGGTGCGATCGCTGTCTCAAATACAAGTGCGTCGTCGTCCCCTTAACCCTGTCAGTGCAGGGGATGATCTCACCGTAGAACTTATTATTGAAAATCGCTCAAAATCTCCCAAAACTCTCCTACAACTGTGGGATCTAGTGCCTATCATTCTCGATGACTCAAAAAGCACAGCGATTGAAGCCATTGCACCCAAAGGAGAACAACACTGGACTTATTACCTGAAAACCCAACAAAGAGGGGTCTATCATTGGCATGAAGTGGAGTTACGCAGTGGTTCACCCCTAGGACTGTTTTGGTGTCGTCGTAGTCAGGAAGTACCAGCAAAAGCGGTGGTTTACCCTCAGATTTTACCTTTAAACCATTGTCCTCTCATTGATACCATCGGGCAAGAAGAAAGCGACAACCGGCAAAGCGATCGTCGGTTTCAAGGGGCAAATGAAGGGGTTACCAAGGCGTTACGGCCTTATCGTTATGGTGATCCCATGCGGATGATTCATTGGCGTACCAGTGCCAAATATGACGAGTTTCAGGTAAGGGAGTTAGAAGTGATTACTGGCGGGGAAGATATTATAATTTGTCTGGATAGTGGATCATCATGGATAGATGAGAATTTTGAACAAGCGGTTATTGCGGCCGCTTCCTTATATTTTTATGCGAGTCGCGCCCAATTAAATGTTAAATTATGGACAGCTAAAACAGGGGTTATTCATGGTAACCGAATGGTATTAGAAACCTTAGCAGCTGTTAACAAAGAAGAAGAAGATCAAAAACAGATTTTACCTAAATTACCCTTAATTTGGATCACAGAGAACCTTGCAAGCTTTGATCATTTACCTGTAGGGAGTCGTTGGCTTTTATTCCCCCCAGAAAACGATAAAATTGCCAGTTTATTTATCAAAAATGTAAGAGGTTTAGTTATTAACTCTGATCAATCTTTACAAACACAATTACAAAAAATTCCACAGTAAAGAAATTATAAGGTGGGTATTTCCCACCCTAACAGATTATAGTTTATTATTGTATTGAAACAACCTTTCGATTACGAACTAATACAGCAAACCCTGCGCTAGTGACAAACATCAGCAAACTATAGATACCAGCAGGAATAGCCATAGTAGGTGAGTTTAACAACACACTAGCAATAGTAATGGCTAAGGTTCCATTTTGAATACCCACTTCAACGGTGATAGTTTTGGTACTTTTTTCATCAAGTTTTGCCAGAGTAGCTAAAGTGTATCCAAGAAACATGGTAACTAAATTCAAACTTAAAGTTACTCCGCCAACTTGTAGGAAAGAGGACAGAAAATTAGCCCGTTCTTGATATAAAATACCAAAAATAATTAATCCTAGGAAAAATAGAGAAAACCATTTAACAAATTTCTCAATTTTTGCTGCTAATTTTGGTTGATAGTAGTTGATTAACATCCCTAAAGAAATAGGAAGAAGAATAATAACAGCAATTTTAATAATCGTTGGCAAAAAAGGTAACTGTAACGCTGTTTCTGTGGTCATAAATGTCTGCATTCCCAGATTAATTATCAGGGGAATCGTAACAATAGTAATCAGACTACCGATAGCAGTTAAAGTAATCGATAAAGCGACATTGCCTCTTACTAAATAACTAATTATATTAGAAGTTGCACCTCCTGGACAAGCTGATAAAATAACCACACCAACTGCTAACTCTGGACTTAAAGAGAAGATTCCAGCTAATAAAAACCCGACCATAGGTAAAATAATTAATTGAGCAATTAAACCAAATAATACCCCTTTAGGTTCAATTAAAATACGTTTAAAATCAGCAACTTTTAGACCTAAACCCATACCCATCATAATGATAAATAAAGCAAGGGGAAGAAAAACAGCCGAGAGAAAATTAGACTCCATAGGAACTCCACACAGAAAACTTTTAGATATCTTACAATAGTTTGACAAATTTGGTGACTGTGGGAGACAAAAAGCTGACTTAACAGCTAGTTATGGACTAATGGTAATCGTGAAAAAGACCCCATCATCCTGTAAAGAGTTCCCATCTTGAAATAAGTCTTTTCCTAATGGGTTGGCCCAGTCAATTCTTGCATTAAAAAAATCACCATACTGCACTTGTAACCCAATACCAACAGAAGCTAATTCATTAATAGGGGGATCAGGAACATCACCACTATTCCATCCTTGACCATAGTTTAAAAAAGGAATTAATTGAACGACAAATCTATTTTTAGGAAGCCGATAAACAGGAAAACGTAACTCCATTCCTGCAAAAATACCATTATCGGTTAATAAAGAATTTTGACGATATCCTTTAACATTTCCGATTCCACCTAAAGAAAACTGTTCTAAAGAAACGATAGGACGATCCGCAAGCTGTAGATCACTTCTTAATACAAATAAAGTATCAGGGGCTAATAATTTCACCCATTGTGCTTGCCCTCGCCATAAAAAATAGTTACTATAAGGTGTATCAGGATTGACTTCCAAATCAAAAGGTCTAGTGGTTCCAAATGCTTCAATTCCCCAGTCCAATTCTGATCTAGCTGATAAGACTTGAGTTTCTGTTCTGCCTACCCATTCTTGAGAAAATCTAATGGTAGAAATGTGGGTTCTTCCATTAGTATCAGACCCCCTAGAAGGAAAAGCAAGACCATCTAAATAGACAGTTCTGCTCTTTTGATGGTCAATATCTAACCCTAAAGAAAATTCTTGGGAGGGAGTTTGGATAATGGGTTGTCGAAGGCGAAGGGAATACTTTTGATAGTCAGAATTAATCTCTAAAATCTCTAACGGTTCTTCAATAATTTCCCCGGTTAAACTTCGATATCCCACCTCAACCGTGCCATTATAAACATTAATGGGAACTTGATAAGTAACCTCTACATCGTCACTAGCATCCGTATTAAAATAACTGAATTCTGCTTTATCTCCCAACCCCAATAAATTCTTTTCAGCAATATTAAACCCCCGACGAATTTCTCCCACCTGTGGGTTACGGCCATTATCAAAAATAGCAGTGGGATAAAAGGAACGGGCCGAGACAACTTTAACCACTAAAATGTTATTACCGGGACGGGGACTGGGGGTTAATTCTGCTGAAATACTCTCGATAATTGGGTTTAATTGTAGTAGTTGCAGGGTTTCTACTAAACGAGGAATATTTAACGGAGTTTGTCCTCCCAATGCCAAGCGATCGCGGACATAATTAGGATTGAGTTTACCCTCCACCGTCACTTGAATAGCTTCTAATTGTCCCTCAACAACTTTGATAGTAACCGTATTATTTTCGATGGTTTGGGGGGGAATATAGGACCCAGAGGTAACATAACCGCGATCCACATAATGTTGCGTGATGGCTGATCGCACCTGTAATAACTCAGCAAAACTCAACGGGCGATCGACAAATTCTTGGATCACCTCCCTTAATTCTTCCGAGTCAAAGGCCGTATTTCCTTCAAAACGAAACTGTTGAACCGTAATGGTTCCTGGAATATTAGGGGACACTTCCTCTGTGGGAGGAGGGGTAACCTTGGGAGGGGTTAAAGGAGTTTCTGGTAACCGAACCGGTTGCGGTAACTCAGGGACAGAAGTAGGAGGAATTGGGCCATTATCAAACGATTGCGCCATTAACTCAGCAGCAAACACACCACTCAAGGAAACAAGACAAAAAGAACAATAAAAGAGATTAGGGAGACGAGTTACGGCTTGACAAATCATAACAAGTAGCAGGGTTTAAACCAGGACTGTGAGGAGTCACGGTGGTTGCTTGTGCTGTTAGCACGACATTACCATCAGCATTAACTATCCATCCTTGTGCTTCCACAATGGTAGGTGTGTGTGTCTCGTTTTGATTTTGATTAGGAGATACCTCCGAACGAGAAGAAGAAGGATCTTCCGGCGAAGGCTGAGAATTGAATGAATCAGTATTAGGATAACCTAATTCTGTTAACCCTGTAGGGTTGTCTACCCCTTCATTGGGGTTAGAGGGTAAACCCCCCCGTCCCCTAATGGTAAATTCCCCTCTGGTTAAGGCCCCACCTGGACGACAAGCATCCACAATTAAGTTACTGGTATCTACCACCTCATCGGGTAATCTCACTAAACTTCTTTGGGGGTCAACATCAGGACGGTTAATCCCAACATTGCCCACTTGGCCAAACTGAGAACTGGCGGTGATATCACTGAGAGGGGTTAATCTTGGTCGTTCTGCGATGCCAAAAACCCCGGCTGCATCAATGCTGATATTTCCCCCACGGCCTAAGAACGCATTGGCAATAATATCGCTGTTTTCGGTGGGAACGGCAATAATAAATAGAGCATTAATATCGATGTTTCCCCCATTTCCTAGTCCTCCCGTGGTTCCTGCAGTAGTAGAAATGGTACTACCTAGACGTAAACTCAAAAATTGATTCACATTGAGACTAATATTTCCCCCTTCCCCCGATGCGGTTTCGGCGGATAAACGACTACTATTATCTAACAAGATATTTTGCGCTTGTACAGTAATATTCCCCGCATTGCCTAACCCAAAACTACTAACGGTGACTTCTGAATCATTGTTAACGGTGAGATTATCGGTGGTAATGCTTAAGCTACCGGCATTGGCTAAGGCATTATCTAACGCTAAAATTTCTGGATCAAACCCTAATTCTAGGGCGGTTTCCGGGTCTAATGCTTCACTGGTGGCCGTCAACTGACTCTTATCATCTAGAGAAATAGAATGTGCATTAATCGTTAAATTTCCACCTTGACCGGTTCCGATGCTTCTCACAGCGACTTCTGAGCGTTCATTGACCGTTAATTGATCGGTATTAATGGTTAAGTTTCCAGCATTTCCCGTTCCTTCAGACGATGCTGTAATCACCCCACGATTATCCAAAAAAATAGAATTAGCAGTAATGTTAACGTTTCCGGCATCCCCTTCCCCTAAACTGGCCGCCGAAATAATTCCCTCATTGGTAATGCTTAGTTGATTGGTGTTGATATTAACGTTTCCACCTTCTCTCAACCCTGACAAACCCAAGTCCTCAAACCCTGTCTCGGCTGTAATACGACTAGGGAGAACAGCCTCACGATTTTCTACTCTTCCAGTACCACTAACTTGTATTAACTCAGTGGCGTTAATATTGATGGTTCCCCCTCTCCCTGTAGCAGGAACCCCATTGGATATAGAAGCGGTTACAGCCTCTATTTGTGCGCCATCTTCAAGAACTAATTTTTTAGTATTGATATTAACTTGTCCACCATCTCCTTGATCAATAGTCGTGGTTGAAATAAGACTAGGATTAATAAAACCTGTACGAACTAATTGAACCGACTCTGAAGCATTGATTTCTACCGTACCTCCTTGACCTATCCCTAGTAAAACATCAGCAGTAATATTACCTCCATCTTGTACAAGTAGATGTTTCGTATTAACCACAATATTTCCACCTGAACCGCTTGCATTCTCACTAACTATCGCAAATAAACCAGTGGTTCCAAAAGGTCTAAATCGCCCGTTTTGACTACTACTATCAGTTATTTGCAAAGACTCCGAAGCATTAACGACTAAATTTCCAGCAGGTTCAGAATTAACAGTATCAGTTCTGATTCGAGCTTGTTCACTGAGCCTTATATTTCTACCCTGTACTTGAATCGCCGAGTTATTTCCTATAGTAGAGCTTCCTTGAGATAAAGAGATGTCGCGAAAATTTCCGACTTCTTGATAATTCAATTCAAATCCTAAATCTATAATTTCTAGTTTAACCTGAGCATTTTTACCAACACTTCCCAGTTCTACTCTTCCCTGTGCAACGGTGAGATTACCCCCTGGAAAATCAATATCCCCACCCACCAAAGCAAAAGTATTTCCTGGGTTTGAATTGAGATTATTTGCCCGATTAGTAATCGTGCCTGGATTTGAGCCAAATTGTAACCCCGTGGGGACATTCACCGTTAATAGGGGGTTAGGTTGTGTATTGGTAGCACTAAAGCGCACCCCATCGGCAAAAGTGATACTCTCAGCAGTGGTTGCCAAGAATGACCCGTTAACATTAATTTGAGCGTTAGGCCCAAAAGTAATGCCATTGGGATTAATTAAAATAAAATTGGCTGTGCCATTGGCTGTAATAGTCCCTTCAATATTAGAAATTGAAGCACCTGTGACACGATTGATAATATTTTGAATAGTTAGGGAATTCTGAAAATTGACGATAGTGCCATCAGGAACTGAAAACTCTTTAAAACTGTGAAAAAGATTACCGCCTATTTCTTTTCCATCTGTAATTGTAATAGTTTCACCAGATGGGGTAATTTGTGTACCGACTGTATCATCTACAGTAATTTGGGCTAAAACTTTCGGTATAGTTGAGGTTTGGCTGATGATAATGCCAATACCGACAACACAAGCATAATATGACGCAATTATAGAAGGGGTTTTCATTAGGACGAGTCGGATAAAACATTTCCTTGACCCAATTATAATGAAACTTTTGATTTATTTACATCCCCAAAGTGCACACTTACTTCCTTGAGAACCTTCTTGAGAGGGCTTAGCTTTTTTATCAGACTTATTATTATTTTCTATATTTTCAATTCTATTTTCTTTAATGGTTTCAGCGTTAACAGGGGCAGCGAAAGCAGAAACGTTAATATTAACATTAATATTAGAAAGTAAAGCAACGGTTAATACAGCAGCGAAGGTAGGGTTGAATTTCATTTTGTTTGGCTCCTTGTGTTTTCTCTATGTTATTAGAATAAATGGTTTCTTTGGTAAAAGTCACCGAATATATGCGTGAATTTTTGAGAAAAGATTTTTTTTATTTACGTATGAAGACTTGTATATTAGGCAATATACATAGGTTATAGAGAGGGATCAAAAAGACACTTCATTTATCTAGATAGTTTTATCTAGGCACATTAAGATTACCTTAACGTTTGGTTAACTTGCTAAAATACGACAAATGTTTTCTATTTATTAAGCATTGTAACAGACCCATCAAATCTAAGTCTGTAATTAAATCTATTTGCTGATATTAATTGAATTTATAATTTATGGGTGATTACGGAAATACCATCATCACTATCAGTCTATAGCGTTTCTCAGTCTAGTGAGGTACAGTAACAACAATGAATAAACCAGTTGCGAATATCATCTCCAGAGATTTGACTCAAAGCATATTCAATGGCTTTAGCTAAATCAGGATATG
>JASJDN010000136.1 GCA_030065205.1 Crocosphaera sp. | reverse complement strand
CTGGTGGCCCACCACTGGAAGTTATCAAGAAGTATATTCAGAATCAAAAGTCTCCCCAGTAAGTGCTGCCCTGGCTTTCATCCCTCGATTTTCGTACCTCAATCGGGGATTTCTCGCCAGGAATCGGTTAAATAAAATTAGCGGGATCTTGATCTCGTCGGTGTTTAACAGGAATGGGTATTCCTTGGCGATCGCCCACTAAACTCGCAGTGGTTTCTAATGCGTCTCGTAACCGTTTTCCTGCATAGATGGACATATCCCGTGGTACGTTAATTCTATCCCGTAAATAGCGTAATGCTACATCCGATCCCCGGGGAGGTTGACAAGGTTCCCCAGTCATCATCGTAGTTAATGCACATCGTAACGCTTCATCGAATACTTGATCCTCTCCAGGGTTAACCCGAATAATATTATGACGATGTTTAATCACCTGTTGCAACGCTTCTTGACGGGAGGTTTCGGGTTCGGGATACATTACATCCGGCAAACCAAACCAGGGACCATTATCCACCCGATCTTGATTAATTTTCGTTTGTTGGTCTGCGTTACTATAACATCCACCCATTTGCGGGGGTAAGTCGTGGACGTGGGTATGAAAGTCGCTTTGAGTTCCTCGATAAGTGGGACGGGTTTCCATTGCGTCAAACCACTGACCAAAGCGTTCATTTTCTTCTCGCAGGGAATAACCCTTATAGTAGTATAAACTGGCGTTCATGCGCTCTACATAGGGGGTAAAAATGACATCTACTGTGCCAAACTCCTCTAAAAAATAGGGACTTGGGGTGTCTCCTAACGCTTTTTCTACCATGGCCACCACCTTAACAAATTGTTGGCGGTTTTGTTGTTCTTGTTTGCCAGATCGAGTGGGATAACATAACCAAGTACACCAGGCCCGAAACAGTAACCTTTCTAACTGTCGCAAAGGGATAACTGTTGCTTCTCTCATGCTATGGGTTAACGGGCCAAACGCTGCTTCTAAGGCCAATAAAATATCATCACTTTCGGTAATTAAACGTCCATCTAATTCCACCGCCGGCAACATTCCGGATGGTACAATTTTTTTATACCATCGTTCTTTTTCGCCGTAGCAAAACATGGTAACTTTTTTAATACGGTAGGGAATTTGTTTTTCTTCTAACCATAACCAAACTTTTTGACAGTAGGGACACCAAGCGTGGTTATCTCGGTAAAGGGTGACTCTAATATCACTTTCTTGATGACCAAAAAGCCGTAAAATAGCTTGAGAATTGGTTGATCCATTAGTATTATCTATAGTCCAGTTGGTTAGGTTTTCTAGTTCTGTCCAGCTTAAAGGTGATGGGGTCATTTTATTAATTGATTAATTATTTTTTTTAGAGTAACGATTGATAATATAACACTTTTTCATTTTCGTAACATAACTTATATTTGCCCCAATTTCTTTAAAATTTGCATCACTTGGGATAATTCGTGTTTTCGAGGTAAGAGAGAAAATTCTCTAGACAGATCGTATGTAGGTTTTCCATTTTGATTTAATTTGATAAAAAGAAAACTATCTCCATTGGTTACCATACCGTATATTGATTGTTGTGATTGAGAGTTAGCCATCATATAAGCTAAAATTTGAGGAATTGCAGCAGCAACAGGAATGCTAGTCCGTTTTGATTCTATGACTAACACCCATAAAGAATCTTTAACAACTAAAACATCGATTAACCCTCTGATAATTGTTTGATCGGGATCTTCAATGATTAATTCTACTGATTCAGGGGATTTAATTCTAAAGGGTGGATCTAAAAATCCTGCTACTTCTAAAAGAGGGAAAACAACGAGTAGATTAATGGTTCCTTTTAGTAACAAAGATGAGGAACGATGATAATCATAACGTTGTTTGATTCGAGTAATCGTACTTTGTTCTGCTTCTGTTATTTCTGGTAATTTCTCATACCATTCTCGGAAAAAGTTATCTTCTTCTGTTTGAGTTGAATTCAATTTATTTTGTAAATCATTAAAGGTTTTTATTGCTTCTCTAACACCAATTTTTGTCACCATAGATTATCCCTGATAATTTAATATCAATGATAATATAAAAATTGAAAAATAGAGACATTTTGTAAAACATCTCTACTTATCTCAAAAAGTATCTTAATTTATTTGATACTTTCTTGAAGTTTGTGCATCAATTCTTTAGCACTTTTCATTTTATTCAATTCCTCCTTATTAATAAGTTCGTATAATTCATTATTCTTGTTACTCACTAAAACAATCGGATAATCTCTAACTTGTTGATATTTTTGTTCAAATTCATCTTTATGTAAAAATTCTAACTCATCCGTTGATGATTCTCGAAATGCTTTCCATTCTTTATTTTCCTTCAAGATACCATAGGTAATGTTACAAAGATTACATTCATAAGTATCGGGACTAATAATTTTATGTCCGATATCTAAGACAGTATTCATTAAACCACTATTGGCATTATAAACAAAGATAATTTTCATTTAACCCACCTTTTCACTACAATAACGATAGATGTAACTGAAGTTTAGCAAAATAGCAACGTCTCGTTGTTTAAGCAGTAGTTATCAATGATAACGTCTTTCACTTTCATCGTGAGTATCTTTTTGTACGATTCCTAAAATTATAAACTTTTTTTATGTAAAAAAACTATGGGTGATTTAGAAGCAAATATTCCTTTGATTATTTTATTGATTGGGATCATCATTATTGTCTCAATCCTTAGTAAATTTGGACTAAAAAAGATCGGGATTCCTGTCTTAGTTGGTTATCTTTGCTTAGGTTTAGGGTTAAGAATTTTAGAAAATCAAGCTAATTTATTAACAGGAGTTGGCTTAGAAATCATTAAATTTTTGGCCGATATTGGCTTAATTTGCTTACTGTTTCGAGTTGGGTTAGAAAGTGATTTGGGAAAACTTATTCAACAGTTGCGTCGAGCAAGTTTTGTTTGGCTAGGAGATATAGTGATTAGTGGAATTCTGGGTTTTTGGGTGTCTTTTTTTGTTCTTCAATTAGACACCATTTCTAGTTTATTTATTGCCACCGCTTTAACTGCTACCAGTGTGGGAATTTCCGTTACTATTTGGCAAGAAGCTCAGGCTTTAAATTCTGATAACGGCGAATTAATGTTAGATGTAGCTGAAATGGATGATATTTCAGCTATTTTTTTTATGGCTTTACTATTTAATATTGTTCCTGTTATTCATAATGGCATTGAAACTAATTGGGAATTTCTGATAGTTAAAACTCTGTTATTGTTTTTATTTAAAGCTTTATTTTTTGCGGGATTTTGTTTCTTTTTCTCCCGATATTTAGAAGCCCCTATTACTGCTTTTTTTCGTAAATTTGATCCCCCTGCCGATTTTACCTTAACCATTGTGGGGTTTGGTTTTTTGATTGCAGCGATCGCAGCATTATTGGGTTTTTCAGAAGCCATTGGAGCGTTTTTTGCAGGTTTGGTGTTTAGTCGCGATCCTGAAGCGGTCAAAATTGATGCGTCTTTTGATATGCTTTATGAGTTATTTGTTCCATTCTTTTTTATTAGTATTGGCTTAGCCCTGGATGTCACTACGTTAGAAACCGGTTTTGCCTGGGGAACGGTATTGCTAATAGCTGCTATTATCGGGAAAATGATTGGGGCAGGTTTACCCTCTCTGATGGTGACAGGATGGCAAGGGGCCATATTGATTGGTGTTAGCATGACTCCTCGCGCTGAGGTGATGATGGTGGTAATACAACATGGTCTACATTTGGGAGAATGGGCTGTGTCTTCTGAAATCTTTTCTGCCATGATTTTTGTTTGCGCTGTTACCAGTTTCTTACCTCCGGTTGTGCTGCGATCGCTTTTAAAACGAATCTATTAAACTAGCTATTAAGTCTAAGAATCTAAGACTCTCAGCATGGTTTAAGAATCTTAACTGTCCTAAACCATGTTGAGGTTAATTGTCTTTTAACCAATTTTCTAAATCGGCTATACTGCTAAAATCAAGCAGTGCTTCACCGAGGTTTTCTAATTCTTCCAAGGATAAATTTTCAACCCTTTGACAAACTTCTGGGGATAATTCTCCTATTCGTTTGGTTAGTTGACGAAAAATGAGCGATTTTTCTCCCTCTTTCCTTCCTTTTTCTCGTCCTGTTTGCTCGATATCCTGATAAAATCGGGTTTCCTCAAAAGTAATTCCTAGCATTTCTTCTACCTCATATCTAGTTAGCGTCTCAAATTTATAAGCAATTATGGTTGTAATTAACTCTATTATGCCTTGCTTTAATTGTTTAGGTCTTTCTTGTTGAGTTCTTTGCAATAAATATCTAGCTTCTTGGGGTGCTTGTTCCTCATCTACTGTAGTTAATAGCATCACTGCTAATTCTAACGGTAATTCTCGAATATGTCCTAATTCATCTAGATAAATTCGATTAACTTGCTCACTATTCAGTAAGATATCATAGGAAATAGTATCATTTTGTTCAGTATTACGGTTGGGATAGATAATAACTGCTTTCCAATTGCTAAATCTATCACGATTGCGATAAAAGTATAGGAATGACTCAGCAAAGACTCTCTCGTACAATCTTTCGTCTTTTTGAAACTGTACTTCACAAAAATATACGACCCCTGTACTTTCATTTTCTGGTGGCAAAAACACCCCATCGATCTCAAACCTGGGTTCTTTAATAGCAACGGAATCAAATTTATATTCTGAAGCATTTTCTGGAGGATTGGTTACCAGTTCAAACAATAAAGCGGGATAGGTTTGAAAGAGTTTGTAGAAAATTGAGTCTCGACGCATATTAAAACTGTAACTAATTTAATAATCAAACTTAGATTCCATGACTTTTTCCAATCACCCAATGACGACGAAAAAAACGGGATAATGATGATTCTTCTAAGGATAAATAAATGGGTCTACCGTGGGGACAAGTGCGAGGATGACGGGTTTTTTTCCAACTATCTAAAAGGTCTTGCATTTGAGCTAATTCTAATGTCATCCCATTGCGAATAGCACTGCGACAAGCTACGGCTACCTGTGCGCTTTCTAAGTCTCCCCCTAAACTTAATTCGAGCAAAGCGTCTACACAATCTTCCCGCTTTTCTAATAATTTAGGAACGGTACGAACCACCCAAGTATTTTCTCCAAAAGATTCAATTTCTAAGCCAATTCTTTGTAATTGTTCTATTTGTTTTGTCAATAATTGAGTTAAAATAATCCCTTGTTGCACAGGAATCAATTGCCATTCATCTTGTAACTTTTCATACAATATTCGTTCGTGGGCAATATGTTGTTCTACTAACCATAAACCCTGAGAATGTTCGGCAACAATGTAGGTGTTATTAACTTGTCCCACTGCTCGTAATTGAATTAATTCTAACTCAGTGGAACTAGAAGAGGTAACGTTATAAACTCCTTTGTTTTCGGAAGCTTTTAGCAACTTTTTAACTCGTTGGTTGTCCCCTGCTGTGGTGATAGTCAAAGGGGATAATTTCAACGCTTTTTCAATAATTTCTGTAACTTTGTCTTGCCAAAATTCCAGAGATTGTAAATAAATTTCTCTTTTAGCCGGATGACGATTCCAATCAATTTCTGAAGGGGGTATGGTTAAATGGAGAAAGCCAATCGGGAAACGGCCTTTCGGTAACGTTCGACTTAATCCGGCCAGTACCGTTTGTTCTAATTGAGGCGATCGCACGACACGACCATTAACCCCTATTTTTAACCAATCTAAACGGCCTCGTGAAGTGCGATCGGGTAACCCTAAAACCATCTCTATTTTAGCGGGTTGTTGGTCAGGGGTTTCGATTAGCTCACAAAGAAACTGTAAATCATTAAAATGAACCGACTTCAATAACTGGGGTAAAATCTGCTGTGGGTTTTTCCCTGAACTAATGGTTAGCCACGATTTATGATTATGATAAACTTGCCAAGTGATGTGAGGATAACAGAGGGACATATTTTCAATGATGCCCTGTATCGCCTTTAATTGCTGCGAGAAGGCGGGTAAACCTTGACGACGGACAGGCATAGTCCCAAACAGATTAGAAGCCGTCACAATGGTTCCTGGTGCCATAGGAGAGGTTTCTTCTTTGATAACGTCCCCCTGTTGATTATATTCCAGACACCATCCGATTGTATTATCCGTAGCGTCACGACTTTTAATCCTTAACTGGCCGACTTGAGTAATACTAAATAAGGCTTCTCCCCTAAACCCTAAACTGCTAATTTTCCAAAGATCATCTAAGTCACAAATTTTGCTGGTATGATGAGCTTTAGCGCAGTGACGTAAATTATCTAAAGATATTCCTTTCCCATTATCGGCTACCGTAACCTGCCAAAGTTCGGGAAATACAGAAATCGTCAACCGAGTTGCTTCTGCATCGATGGCATTTTCAACCAATTCACGAACCACAGCCGCTAACGAGTCAATAACTTCTCCGGCTGCGATTAAATTGATAATCTCAGGAGAGAGAAGTTGAATGGGGGGTGACATAAAGGGAAAATTTAGAATTCCTTCAATGGTTTCATCGTTGAATTTACCATCTTAATCCATCGTTGACTGTTTTTTAGTGACTTGATGTTTAAGATGTTCCCCCCACTTCCACTTGATTCAGGGATTTTGTCACCAACAAATCCCTATGTTTCGGAACCATTTACACCACTGCAGCATCAGTAGACAAGGGCAATTGTTCAGAATTAGGTAACTCTAAACAGTAACCAGCCCCATAAACGGTTTTGATGTAACAAGGATGTCTGGGATCAGGTTCTAGTTTTGTCCGTAAATGACGAATATGAACACGAATGGTTTCAATATCATCATCCGGATCATAACCCCACACTTCCTTGAGAATTTCGCTAGGAGACACGGTTTGGCCATGACGTTGTAGTAAGCAGTGCAGTAACTCAAATTCAAGGTGAGTTAACTTGACTGTGTCCTCAAACCAGATGGCTTCAAAACGCTCAGGAATTAAGGTTAATGGACCATAATTCAAGATTTCTGAGTGTTTAGCTGCTTGAGGAATGCGATCGGTTCGTCGCAACAACGCCCGTACCCTAGCCAGCATTTCTGCTAATTCAAAGGGTTTGGTTAAATAATCATCAGCCCCGGCGTTAAACCCTTCGACTTTGTCTTGGGTTTGGCCCAAAGCAGATAACATCAACACGGGAATATCGGAAGTTCGGTCATCCCGTCGGAGTCTTTGGCAAACCGTAAACCCATCAACCTTGGGTAACATTAGGTCCAGCATGATGAGATCAGGCTGTAGTTGAACCGCTAAAGCCTTTCCGGTAATGCCGTCTGGGGCTTGCTTGACGTCATAACCCGCCATCTCTAGGTTGGTGGCGATAAGGTCTCTAATGGCATCATCATCTTCAATTACGAGTATTCGAGGCATTGCAACAAAATGATAACTAAATGTAAACGTTAACTAAGAAGTATGTTCAGATCATAATGAATCCTGTACCGATTATAAGCATGATTTTTCAAATAGTTCCCAAATTGTTAAATTTCCCAGATATAATCTTGACTTCACCCTCTCTTGGTTAAGAATTGTTAAGAAATTAGAAGGGGGGGGGAGTGTGGGGAGTGGGGGAGACGGGGGGATGGGGAGTGTGGGAGACAAGGAGATGGATATCAACTCTTCCCTCCTGCCTTCTGCCTCCTGCCTTCTGCCTCCTGCCTTTTTAAGATAGAATGGCAAGGGAACCTCGATTTTGCTAGGATACCTCGGACACAATCATTGATGAGCAGATCAAAATCGGTTTTAACACAACTACTACAAATTTTTCCTCAATGGCGGCCTCAAATGTACTTTAAGGCTTCTTTAACTGCCCTATCTCATGCTATGGAAGATCAGGTATTGGCAGGATCGGAAGAACCATTAGTCATTGCTAGTTTTCAACGAGAACGATTTTATCGTCAAGAAGCCCAAAGATATCGACGGATTGCTCAAAAAAGCAATCAAGTTTATGTCTTGGCTGCCCCTGAAACCGACTTTAAACATCGGTCTGGAGACTATGAAGCCGTCGCTTTTGATTGTGAGGATACCCTGACACAAGAATGGCATTTAATTGTTCTAGGGAAAAGCTACAGTAGTTGTTTAATTTGTCAAGAAAAAATTACGGCTCAAACTAAAGCAATAACGACAGCTATGGATAATAATCGTCGTTTTGAAGGGATCTGGACGTTTGATCGCCAGGTTACGGAACAGGCGGCGAATATCCTTTTAAAGACTATCCTTGATTATCGCCCAGAACTAGAAGAAAAAATTCAAAAAGCCCGTGACCAATACAAACTTCCCAATCAATTCAAAGGGGACACCCCACAACAAAAAGACATTGATAACACCACTTGGGATGTCACCAATAATAACCCCGATCCCTTTGTACAACGCTTAGTGACCTATCTTCAAGCCGGTCAATATAAACTGATTAAAGCGAATCGTTCTCTCGCAGACAAAGAACATAAAGAAAGGTTAATTAATTCGGTGACCACCGCTATTCGCTTATCCCTTGATCCGGATGAAATTCTCCAAATTGCGGTCCAAAAGCTAGGGGAAGGGTTAGGGGTGTGTCGTTGTTTGGTTTATCGTTGCAAGGAAACCGATCCCACCGCTACCATTGAACACGAATTTCTTAATGAAGGTATTCATTCGATTAAAGGGCAAACTTGGCCCTTACGACACAATCCTTTATTTCAGGAAGTCGTTGAGTTACGAGACGCGTTAACCATTGATAACGCGATCAATGACCCACGGGTGATCAAGGGGAAAGAAGAAACAACGTCATCGGAACAATCTTTACAAATCTTAGTTAATCGGTGTTCCATTTTGTCCTGGATGTTAGTCCCCATTTTTTATCGGGGCCGACTGTTGGGAATGTTAGAGTTACACCATTGTGGACCCAAACCCATTACCTGGAAAGAAGAAGACGTGGCCTTGGTCAATGCGATCGCCACTCAAATTGGGGTTGCTCTCATCCAAGCAGAAGCTTATGCTAATCTTCAGGATCTCAATGAACAATTAGAAGCCCTCGATCGCACTCGTTCTAATTTAGTGGCTATCACCGGCCACGAATTAAGAACGCCTTTATCCACCATTCAGGTGTGTTTAGAAAGTTTGGCTTCAGAACCAGATATGTCCCCTGAGTTACGTCAAGTAATGCTCAATACGGCCTTGCAAGATGCGGAACGAATGCGGAAACTGGTACAAGATTTCTTAACCTTATCCCAGTTGGAAAGTGGACGGGTTGAATGGAATATTGAAGCCCTCAATTTACACGAATGTGTGGAATTATCTTTGAGTAATGTGCGGGCCCGTCATAAAGATACACAACTCCCCGATATTGAAAATCTGGTTAAGGAAGAGTTACCCCTGGTGAAAGCGGATGGAGAATGGTTAGTGGAAGTGCTGGCGAAATTGTTAGATAACGCTTGCAAATTTACCAGCGAAGAGGGCAAGATTACTATTGAGGTCAGTTCTCATAGCAGAAACCATATAGAAGTCACGGTGGCAGATACAGGACGAGGGATCGAACCAAAACGCTTAGAAACCGTTTTTGATCGATTTTACCAAGAAGAAGGGGCGTTACGTCGCAGTACGGGGGGAACGGGTTTAGGGTTAGCTATTTGTCGTCAAATTGTTCGGGGTTGGGGTGGAAAAATTTGGGCTGAGTCCCAAGGGAAAGATCACGGGAGTCAATTTCATTTTACTGTTCCCATTTATCTCGATCAAATCCCAACTCAACCATCCAATCAAAGTATTGCCCGTTCCTATCGTAGCAAACAAAAGGCAAGAGGAAAACGGCGGAAGTAAGGTTCCCAACTATAATCTTTGATTTAGTTGGGGTAGTTCACTTATGGAACAATGCTCCGCGTTTAATCAAATTATTTTTTTGCTCATCACTAATTCCTTGATTATCGCCAAATTTTGCATTCATAACATCAGCATCATTAAAATTAACATTAGTTAGATTAGCTTTATTGAGATGACTTCTTTGGAGGATAGCTTGATTAAAATTACAGTTACTCAAATTGGCATGATTCAGGTTCGCCCAACTTAAATTAGTGTAACTGAGATCACAACCACTTAAATTAGCTTTACTAAGATTAACACCACTCAGATTAGCACGGCTTAAATTAGTCCCTATGAGAACAGATTTTGTTAAATCAGATCCCATTAAATTAGCTTCAATGAGATCAACCCCAACTAAAGAAACCTGAATGAGATAAGTTTCATTTAAGTTAGATTTGTTTAGGTTAACACCATTTAAGTTAGCATCTATAAGATTAGCCCCTTGTAAATTAATTTTACTAAGATTTGCCCAACTTAAATTAACCCCTTGTAAATTAGCACCACTGAGATCAACGTCACTTAAATAATCTTTGATTAATTTATTTTTATCAGTTGCTTGCACTCTGACTTTTTGAATTAACTGACATTTTTTGATAACTTCCACATCTTCTATAAAGCGTATACTTTCAACAATCACTTGAGAAAAATATTCAGATTTTATATTTTTTAGTAATTCCTGTAAATCTCCAGATGTTAATAAATTATCTAGTTTTCTTACTCCTTGCTCAGACCCATTAACAATAAGATTATAATTAGATTGATCAATGTAGTCTAATTGTAAAGAATTATCTTCACTAACTTTTTTCAATAAAGATATAATTAGCTCAACATTATGGAAATTTATCTCATCTATTAAGCTGTTAACAGAAACTTCTAATCTTATCTTACCTTCTTTCAGAGAGGAATGATAATCAAGAAACTTATTCCCAGAAATATTACTATTGTTTCTCGAATAACCGTAATTGCACATTGTATTTTCTGGGGAGATTGAAAGCTAACATCCTGATTCAATATTCTATCATACAGTCAAGATAAGTGATGATATCACAATAAATACGGTTCTTTCTTGTTAAAAAGGGGTTTTCAGGCAATTAATTATTAATTATGAGTGATTAATTATCCATTATCTATGATTTTAGGTAATCGCTCTTCTATGATGTTACTCATACCAAGAAGAAATATCTTGATAGACTTTTTGTTTTCTGCTTGAGGTAGTATGGCCATATGACTAGCACAATCCATTTTAGCCACCTGACGATAAGATAAGGATACAGGACGAATCGTTGCTAAGGGAATATCACTGAGAATAGGGAATCCAATAACAGGAATACCATATCGTTCTTCAGTGTGAGTTTTGAGTAAAATCAAGAAATTATAGCCACTAGAAACTGTTGAAATATTCCCATTTTCAAGCTTCTGGGAGTCTCGAGAGGAAAATTGCTGACGTAAATCCAGAGTTGTTATATTGTCTGAACCTACATCAGTTATACCAAGACCTGTATCCATGGCCCAATTAATAGGAGGACAGGGGATAATCTTAAAAACACCCTCAACGGGAAGCGCAAAAAGATAGTCTTCCTCATCTGATACAGACGTTGCTGAAACACTAAAAACGAGGACTCGTAAAGTATCTGGTTGAGTCGTAGTATGTGATAATTGTTGCAATTCAAAAGTAGTATTAAGCATAATCATTCATTAATTGTTACTAAAGTTTGCTTTTGGGTAATCAATTCCCCAATGGTTTCTAAAAGTTCTGGGTGAGAACAGGGTTTAGTCAAGTAACCTTTTGCTCCTAAAGCTAAAGCTAACTGACGATGTTTTTTGCCACTGCGAGTTGTCACCATAATCACAGGAATTTGAGAAAAGTTCGGATCTTGTTTCCAGTGACTCAAAAACTCAAAACCATTCATATAAGGCATTTCTATATCACAAATGATCAACTTTATCTGTGGATGTTGATTTAACTTCGCGAGTGCTTCTTGACCATTTGCTGCTTGCAACACCTGATAACCTGCTTTTTGTAGTGTTTGTAGTAAAGTTTGTCTTTGTACCACAGAATCATCAACTACCAATACTGAAACCGAGTTGAGTGAAGAATTTAGTTGTTCTAGATTGATACTTAAATCCTTCTCTAAGGATGGCTCATTTTGCGATTTGGGAGCCAATTTTTTTAATAAAGGATTGGCCGTTAAATTGGTTTTTTGAGGTTGAGAAACTAATGCAGTCGGTTCAATTACCAGAGTTAAACCACCATTTCCTAAGACACTATAACCCTGAATATAAGGAGGCAAAGTTAAGGTGTCACCTAACGATTTAATTACCAGTTCTTGTTCAACCAAAATCTGCTCCACTTCTAAACACAGACGTTGCTGGTTATGGTTTAACATCAGTAAAGGTTTGATTGAGTTTTTAGCCTTGAGAGGAAAAAGACTGTCTGAGGTATTACTTTGATATACAGTAGAATACTGATAATTAACTAAGTCAGCTAAGGGATAAATGGGAATGAGTTCTTGTTTTGATTCTTGAGTCCAACAGTAGAACATTTGCTGTTGATGTTGAATCTGTTCAGGAGAGGGTAATAAAACTTGGTCGATGGTTTCTGCTAATAACGCATAAGTTATCCCATTTGACTCACAAATTAATAAACGAGCAGTGGTAAAACTTAGGGGTAATTGTAGGATAAAGGTGGTTCCTTGACCCTTTTTTGATTTAATAGAAACTGATCCTTGCCAAGCTTGAAACTGAGAACGAACCACATCTAAACCAATTCCTCGGCCAGACAATTGACTAATTTTTTCTGTCGTAGAAAACCCTGGTTCAAATAATAAGTCTGTTAATTGATCTTCTGACAAACTAGCTGCTTTTTCTGGGGTTAATAACTGTTTTTCAATAGCTGATTGGCGAATTCGTTCCCAGTTTAATCCTTGTCCATCATCCTTAATTTCTATGGTGATACGATTACCTTGATGATACGCTTCAACGGTTATTTGTCCTGTTTTGGGTTTACCTTGTTGGAGACGGGTTTCTGCTGATTCTAATCCATGATCGTAAGCATTACGAATGAGATGGAGTAGAGGTTCATAAAGTTTTTCTACAAATACCTTATCAATCAATACTTCTGAGCCGATAAGCGTTAGTTTAGCTGGTTTTTGATGAGCAGCAATCATCTGTTGCATGAGTCTAGGAAATCGATTAAATACTGTTGCTAAAGGTACCATTCTAGCTTCCAGTAAATCATCTTGTGCTTGAGATAATAATTGTTGACGTTTGCCTCGACTAAAGCGAAAACTTTGGGCTAATCCTTCTAAACTTTCAATCTGTTCTCCTAGCTGCATCATTTGTTCTGTTAAGTGTTGAAGTAGGAGATGAAGATCACTATAAACATCCATTTCCAAAACATCAAATTCTGATTCTATTTCAGTTAAGGAAGTTGAGAGTATAAAGGGTTCTCTGTCATTTTTTTTCTTTTTCTGCTGACTTCGTTTACTATTAGGAAGGAGTAGATTTTTATCAGACCAGTCATGAATTTTGTTAAGCTGTTGTTGAGCATCAAAAAACTGTTTTAAGGTATTTCGAGTTAGCCGATGAATCTGTTCTGATTGTAAGTTTTGTTGGTTTTCACTGATCAGTAATTCCCCAATCGTATGACTGAGACGATCCAGTTGTTTAACGGTTACTCTAATACTAGGAAGGGGTTGTTTGGGTTGATTTTTAGGTTGAGAAACTTGTTTATTGTTTTCAGAAGAAATAACTGGCTCTTTCTCAGCAAAAATTTCCTCATTTACTGTACAAATTGATTGTAAAATCTTTTCAATGGGAGAACTTGGTGTTGATGAATTATTTTCAATATTTTCTATTAATTTATTAGCAAAAGATGATTTATTCTTGTGTGTTGATATCTTTTTTTTATCTAATTCTTTATCAATAAGAAGAGAGTTTTTCTTAACAGAATCATTAACAATATCTAATAACTCTTCTGTCAAGTTATGATTATGATTGGTAACAATCTCATTATCTTGTTCTTCGGAAATAAGAAGAGAGTTTTTCTCAACAGAATCATCAATAATATCTAATAACTCTTCTGTCAAGTTATGATTATGATTGGTAACAATCTCATTATCTATTTCTTCGTCAATAATGAGAGAACTTTCTTCAACGGAATCATC
>JASJDN010000001.1 GCA_030065205.1 Crocosphaera sp. | reverse complement strand
ACGCTTGGGGAGATTTAAGCTCTATCTTGGTTGGTAGTAATACCTGTCGAGACAACTTGAGTCAGTGAACCAAGAATCCCCGTATGAAGCGTAGCGGAATGCGTGGGAGTGTCAATAAGCCTGCTATAGTTTCATTAAAGGGTGATAAAGAGAATAATGAGAAGACTGGAGGAATTACAAAGTACATGATTAATAAGCTGAGAAACCTTGCGACTTGCTCTCGTTGGCCTAGTTCTTTTGTTGTAGCTCTTGAATTAAATTCGACATTTCCATCTTCATTATATGGATAAGGTGTTAGCTTAACTTCCGAATCATTAGTAACAATAAAACGAATTCCTATCTCCTGACCTTTCTCTATGTGTCCGATTCTACACTTTCTCTCAAAATCTCTGAGTCCTGAATCAGTAAGTTTCTCTACTTGCATCTCAGGCTGAGGCTGAGGGTCGAAGTAAAACTCCAAGATTCTGGTGTCGGGAGTAAACTCAAATCTAATTTCTTGAGATTTTATGACTGAGTTTCCAGTATTTTCTATATCAAACCGTATATTACACAAATTCGCAATTGGCTGATTCTCATATAAAACTGTAACTTTTTCTTTGATATTTTTTTCAACGTTTATTAGTCCTGTTTCAATATTAGAGCTATAAGATAGTCTTCTGCCACTTCCACTACGTCGACTTATACCTGATAGAGCATAACCTCCTAAAAATGCTAAAACAGCAGATAAAACTGCAACCGCTACATTTTGCCAAAAGGCATTATCGAAAAAATTACTACTTGTACTTTTACTTGGTATTTGAGCAAAGGATAGGGTCTGAAAGGAAGCCAAGAGGATCATGGAAAGCATAAAGAGAACCATAAGCTGAATTTGCTTCTTTTTCATACTTTGACAACCTAAGTGATGTTTTGTCTCCTTTTTCATAATAAACAGCATCTGAGAGAAATAGTAGGAAAAGAAACTGAAGAATTTCTAACTTTGCCGACACCATAAAGCTACTATTAAAAACCCAAATAACTGAACCAAAACAATACTAGGACCACTCGGTAGATCGATCGCCCCAGAAATGACCATTCCCATTACTCCACTGGTGGCACCTATAGCAGCAGCAGTGACTAAAAAAGGGACAAACTGCTGACACATTAATCTGGCAGTTGCAGCAGGAATCACTAAAAAACCATTAACCAATAAAATACCAACGGCACGAATAGTTAAGGCAATCGTAATGGCTAAAAGCACGATAAAAAAATAACGATGGCTACGAACAGGTACGCCTTTTACTAAAGCTAAATCACTATTGAGAGTAAGTAATATTTGTTCTGGTAAACTAAGAATGATCCAGGCTACAGTTACGGCTAAAAGCAATAATAATAAAATCAAATCGGTATTACTAATAGCTAAAATATCCCCAAACAAAATCGACAACAAATTACCCCGATATCCTTTTAAATAACTAAACCCAATTGTGCCTAAAGCGATGGAACCCGATAGGGAAATACACAATACAGTATCGCTACCGAGATCGGTTCTGTCAATTAAATAAATGACACCCAAACCAAAAGCAACGGTAAAACCCATTAACGTCCAAGTGGCAGGAAGTTCTAATAAAGCAGCTAAAACCACTCCTAGCATGGCTGAATGTCCCACTGTATCCCCAAATAAAGAGAGACGACGCAGGATTAAAAAGCTGCCCAAAATGCCCCCTAAAATACCAAGCAGTACACCACCCAGTATCGCCCGTTGCATAAAGGGTAAACTAAAAAGATTCAGGAAATTTACTAGGTTCATGATGATGACAAGTAGGACTAACTAAAGCACCGTATACGTGCAAGAGATTTTCGGGGGTGAGAGTGGTTTGAGGGGAACCTTGATAAAGTAAGCGACGGTTTAAACAAATTACCGAGTCACAATAGCGACTAACTAAATCTAAATCGTGGGAAACTTCCAAAATTGTCCAGTTTTGTTCTTGTTTGAGAGTATGGAGTAAAGCAGCAAATTCCATTTCTCCCGTAGCATCTACCCCTGCTAACGCTTCATCGAGAATTAAAAGACGACGGGGAACCACTAAACAATAAGCTAATAAAACTCGCTTTAATTCTCCTCCGCTAAGAGTGCCGATTTTTTGGTTTGCTTGTTTGGTTAGATGAACTTGTTCTAACGCTTGGTGGATAATCTCTTGTTTCCGTTTACGATCGCACCACCAATGTTGGCTATTTAAGCCCAAACCCACTAATTCTGATACGATTAAGGGGAAAGTGCGCTCAAAGGGAAACTTTTGGGGAATATAACCAATTTCCTGTTTTAATCGCTTTGACCGTTTACCATTCCCATCAAACAAACTAATTTCACCTGACTGCGCTTCAACCAACCCTAAAATAGATTTAATCAAGGTACTTTTTCCTGCACCATTGGGACCAATAATGGCCGTATGAGTCCCTGGCAATAATTCAAACGAAACATTATCGACTGCTAGATATTCCCCACGCATTACCGATAAATCTTTCACTTTAATGATGGGTTGGGTAATAGATAGGTTTTGATACATTCAATTCACTAATTTGATTTAAGCACAGGAAAATAGCAAGAACAAAAAACTAATAACTGATATAGCAATCAGGAATGATATATGAGAACTGCTCAGGACATAATAATATTATGTCCCTACAAATCACTTCTGTAGGGGTTTAACACGGTTAAACCCTTTCTCACAACTGATAACTGATAACTGATAACTGATCATTGGCACGCTCTTGACAAAGCCTCCAAATTACTCCGCATTACTTGAAAATAATATTGTGGATCTGTTTCTCCTGACTCAAGAGGGTTGATCGCTTCAAGAGATAGATTTAAGTCACTGGAGATTTGCTCAATACGTTTGTCTTCAATTCCTGGTTCAGTCAATAAAGCTTTAACAGAATGTTCCTGAGCTAGTTGTTGTACCCGTTGGATATCTTGGGGAGTAATGCTATCTTCAGGAATGTGAACGATTGCTTCTTGTTGCAGTCCGTACCGTTGCGCTAAATAAGCGAAAGCATCGTGAAACGTAATGAAATTGCAACCTTGAACCGAGGCTAATTTTTCTTTAAATTCATTATTTAGTTGTTGTAGTTGTTGAATATAAGCTTCGGCATTGCTACGATAGCTATCTGCATTATCGGGGTATTTTTCGATTAACTTATCTCTAATATTAGCCACCTGTTGTTGTGCTAAAACAGGATCTAACCAGACATGAGGATCTTTCCCTCCATGATGATGATGTCCGTGTTTTTCCTCTTCATGTTTGTGTTCATCATGTCCATGTTTTCCCTCTTCATGTTCCTCTTCTATTACTTCTATTCCTTCACTAGCATCAATTTGCTGAAGTTCAGAATTACCGGCATTGGCAACTAAACCTGATAAAAACGCTTCCATCCCCAAACCATTTTCTACTAAAACATCTGCTTGTGCTAACAGTTTGGCATCATCTGGGGTAGCTTGATAGTCGTGAACTTCCGCACCAGGGGAAATCAAAATATCGACTTGTCCCGTATCTCCTACGACAGCTTTAGTAAACAAATGAACCGGTAAGAAAGTAGTGACAATCTTGGGAGTATAACTTGTTGAGGATGTAGAATCAGAACTTGTTGGGGGAGTCGGTTCTGTACTACAAGCGATCGCCATCAAACCAGTCACAGCAGTAAGGAAAAAGCGTTGTAAAGATGCTTGGGAACGAAGACGATGGAGTACGGAGGGATATTGATTAGTCGAACTCATAAAGTTTATTAAAATGATAATCATTATTATACAATGAGAATGATTATCATTCTTGTTATTAATCCACAGTGGCACTACCTGATTATATAGACCTAGCGATTATTGGGGCAGGGGTTCAGGCTCTAACGTTAACCACCCACCTCTTACAAAAAAGCGCGAAGTATGATCATAAATTTTTAGTTTTCGATCCCAGTCAAACTTGGCTGAGTCAATGGCAGCAACAATTTGCAGCACAACAAATTCCTGCTTTGCGATCGCCGGCGGTTCATCACCCTGATCCCAATCCCCATCAATTAAGAACGTTTGCCGAACATAGACATAACGAGTTATTCCCCCCTTATGATAGACCAGGGACAAAACTATTTAACGATTTCTGTAGTGAAGTTATTCGTCGCTGGAAGTTAACTGATAAGGTTTATCCAGCTAGAGTTATTCAGATTTTACCGATTAAACGTGCTTTAGGTTCCCGATTTCAATTGGTTTTAGATACGGGAGAAACGATTATCGCCCGGAGAGTGGTATTGGCTACGGGAAGTGGCAAAATACAGTTTCCCGATTGGGTAGAGAAGATCACCTCAGATTACCCTTCAGAGAGATTGTGTCATTCTCAACAGGTAAATTTAAACCAACTTAACGTAACAGGAGAAAGGATTTTAATTGTTGGTGGTGGTTTAAGTAGCGGACATTTAGCCAAAGGTGCTATCAAACTAGGGGCGACTGTTATGTTAATGACCAGAAAACAGTTACAGGAAAAAATCTTTGATGCTGATCCGGGTTGGTTGGGACCCAAATATCTCAAAGACTTTCACGGCGAAACTGATTGGTCTGTTCGTTACCAGCAAATTCAGCAGGCCCGTAATGGTGGTTCAATGACTCCTGAAATGATGCTGCAATTAAGAAAGGCAGTGTCTGAAGGTACAATGATAATCAATGAATGCTCTCAAGTTAGGACTGCACAATGGCAAAATAATCTCTGGCAGGTTTATTGTGACAACGGAAGCCAACATCAATTTAACCGTATTTGGTTGGCTACTGGTACAAAATTTAGTGCTATAGAACATCCTTTGTTGCAAGAGGTACTTGAGGCTTATCCGACAGAAATAGTTAACGGTTTACCGGTACTAGACGAATATTTACGTCTCCCCAAGTCTAACTTTTTTATTATGGGAGGTTTAGCTGCTTTACAGATTGGCCCTGTTGCCAGAAATATTCATGGTGGGAAAATGGCTTGTCGACGTATTGTGCCAGCAATCGTTAAACCCAGTTTGGCTGTGTTCCCGTAACGACATTATTGCCAATACTTCAGTGTTGCTGACTGCTGGCTTAGTTTTTTAACTGGTTCTTTTTAGCCAGATTTTATTTTGGGGCTATTATTCACCGTAGTTTTTGCTCAATCTGTCGGCAAAGTTCTCACTCAAGCTAGACAATCATTGAATTGAAACCCAAAACTGTTAACTTTAATTGTGTCCGACTTATAATATTTTCGACGACACTATTTTGTTAAGGCGACAAATAATTAGTTACTGTACATTTCTATAAACTGTCAGCAATCTGAGCATTAAGTGTTGGTTTTCCAATAAATTCGATTATTATTATCAACTTCAATCATCCCTTGTTGTCGCAGTTGTCCCATTAATCGGGTCACATTAACTCTAGTGGTTCCAATGGCACTGGCAATTTGAGCATGGGTTAAAATATAAGGTAAAGCATAACCGTTTTCTGTTCTCTCTCCTTCTTCGGTTGCTAACAACATGAAAAACCCCATTAAGCGATCAATCGTTCGTTTTTGCCCTAGAATACTCATCCATACCAGTTGAATTTGATGTTGCCGCCGAAACAATTCTAAAACTTTAATATAAATACTCAAAGAGTCAACTAACTCATGCCAATATACCCAAATAACAGAGGTTTGCTCAATATGAGCTTCAACTCTAATAATACTATAAGAATGTTCTACAATTTCAAAGGGTTTATTGGTTCCTAAAATACCTAAAAAAATTTCTTCTATGGGTTCATCTTCTGTCAGTTTATTTTCTTCATTGAAAGAAGCTAAACCCATCAAACGTACCGCCCCTTTATTAACAATGTATAATAAACCTGGCCGAGTGGGAATGATTTGATCTTTCTGAAAAGTTCGTTGACGACAATGACAGCGTCCCCAATTATATAATTCTTGCCAATTATTAAAAGGAGGTTTTTTTGAGGTGTTTAATAATGATTCAGAAGAAAAATTTTGCTCTGATTTATTATTAAAATAGTGACTCTCTCTTCTTTGCATAAAAGCCAAACGCTTAAGCCATCATTGTTAATATACTCTCATTCTAACGAATTAGACTAAAGATGACAAAAACGAGAATAATTAAGAATTTTTATCCTTTAACTATTAAATTTATCGAAATTTCTATTCAGCAACAGTTACAGCAGTTTGTCTTCACTCAACTGTTACAGTCAGATATACCAAATATTACTAATTTTCTTAACAACAACTCTTCTATTTCTCTCTATAGATTACCGCAAATTGATTCTATCACTTATCGTTGTGCGATCGCATTTCAACTATCCTCCTATTCTTCCCTATCTCCCCTCACTCTAGCAACAGCTATTTTTAACACTCTACAACAACCCAACACACAAGAAGACTTATGCTTATCCTTTACCCTCAAACTCCTTGATTCGGGATGGTTAGACGTTACCCTCTGCGATCGCAGTTTACCCATTTGGTTACAATCTTGGCAAAGATTTTCCTATCCTCGTAAAAAGTTCACCCCAAAGTCACGAAATCATGACAATTTATGGTGTCTCGAATATACTCATGCACGTTGTTGTAGTTTACTTCGGTTAGGAGAACAAGAAGGACTAATAAAGCTTAAAAATGAGCAATTTAAGCCTTACAAATGGTCATTATTGACCTTGCAAGAAATTACTGGGTCTAACTTAGAATTAAATCAATTTGAGCGATCGCTAATTTCTCAAATCATCATCACCGTTGATCGTTTAGTCAATGAGTCTAACGTCAATACAATAAAATTAGCATTCACTTTAAGTGATTGTTTTCTAACATTTGAGCGTCATTGTCGTATCTTTGGGGATATAAGTGGCCAAAACCGTCAATTGTCTCAAGCAAGACTTGTTTTAGTCGCTATTACACAACATTTGCTCCAAGGGTTATGGTTATCCCACAGAGAACAACCTCCTCGTAACAGATTGTAAAACAATGTAATAAATCCAAAATAAATCTTAAGTAACATGACAAAACACAAACCTTCCTATATAGTTATTTGTAGTGTGAGGAGCGAACCAGACAAGAGAACCGAGACGAAACACGGAAAGTCGTCGGTTCTCTTTCTGATCTGGGGGGACGATAGCAGTTTTCAATGGGGGACTCTGAGAAGCATTGGTTAATCACCACCACAACCACTACCGCAACTACTACCGCAACTACTACCACAGCTATGGCCACTCCCACAAGAACTATGATCTATGGTGCTAGAATGACTATCGGTACCAGCAGAACTTTCATAGCTCTCTGAATTACCACCAAAATTGCTACCACAGCTATGGCCACTCCCACAAGAATTATGATCTATGGTGCTAGGATGACTATGATGACTATCCGTACCAACAAAACTTTCATAACTCTCTGAATTACCACCACATCCCAGGCCATCATTAATATCTGTGACACAGTAAGAATTGACGCTAGTTGCTTTACTCTTTGTTTTATGAGTTTTATTTTCGGAACAGTCTAGGGTATAGTAAAATCCGTTTTCAATTTCTAATAAAGCATCGATAGCGAATAGTAACGGTAGGCGTTTTGGTTGATAAGTATTAATATTTTCTTTTTGACACGCTAGTTTCCAAGCTAAGCGAATACCTTGTTGTCCTTGAGTTCCTGCTCCCATAGCTTCAGCAGGAGTATGATGGAGAAAGTAACCAAATGCTTCTGAACAAAAGGCTTCATATTCTTTTGTAAATAATATAAATTCATGCCAAGCTTCGTCAACAATTTGGGAAGGCATAGATACCATCGTTTTGCCAGCTTGATAGCAAATCAAAAAGTAATCTTTAAGGGCAGAAAAAACTAATTCTTGTTGTTCAGGAGATAAATAGGCTCTTGTTTTAGCAAATTTTTTTTGAAACCCAGAACTGAATTGATAACTTTTTATGAATTTTTCATGAGCTTGTTTGATTTTATGTTCTTTTCTTTTTCGAGCCATAAATATTATCAGTATGATGGCAAATAGAGAAAAGCTTATGACAAGAGCGAAATCAGTTAACAAAGAGAAGTGATCAAATTTCATAATATTCTTTCAACCATAGTATTATACCTTCAAATAATAACTTGAAAATAAGCGGCTTTCAACCAGAGAAAAATTAACCTAAACATTCCCCACAATTTAATCAGCTAACCTGAAATTGATCTAAAGTTATCAGAGAATTTCCCTGTTGTTGATTAAAATTAGTAACAGCCTCAGTAACTGCGCCCATTGATAGTGTAAATTATTTGACTTTTATTATGACCAGTTTACAAACTCCTGCCATTCCAGAACATAGCCTTGATCGCGACTGTACCACCCTTTCACGCCACGTTTTACAACAACTTCAAAGTTTTTCTCCCGAAGCACAGGATCTCAGTGCGATTATGAATCGGATTGCCTTAGCAGGGAAACTGGTAGCCCGTCGTCTGAGTCGCGCCGGTTTAATGGCAGACGTTTTAGGATTTACAGGGGAAACCAATATCCAAGGAGAGTCCGTCAAAAAGATGGATGTCTATGCCAATGATGTGTTTATCTCTGTGTTTAAACAAAGTGGCTTAGTGTGTCGTTTGGCCTCTGAAGAGATGGACAAACCCTATTATATTCCTGAAAATTGTCCCATTGGTCGCTATACCTTACTTTACGACCCCATTGATGGTTCATCTAATGTAGATATTAACCTCAATGTAGGATCGATCTTTGCTATTCGTCAACAAAAAGAAGATGATTTAGACGGAGAAGGTAATGATTTATTAAAAGATGGACAGGAACAAATAGCTGCTGGTTACATTGTTTATGGACCGTCTACCATGTTGGTCTATTCCATCGGTCATGGGGTTCATTCCTTCTTGCTTGACCCCAGTTTAGGGGAGTTTATCCTGGCACAAGAAAATATAAAAATCCCTGATCACGGGCCTGTCTATAGTACCAACGAAGGGAACTTCTGGCAGTGGGATGATGCTATTAGAGACTATACTCGTTACGTTCATCGTCATGAAGGATATACGGCCCGTTATAGTGGGGCATTAGTGGGAGATATTCACCGTATTTTGATGCAAGGGGGTGTATTTTTATACCCTGGAACCGTCAAGAAACCCGAAGGAAAATTACGATTATTATACGAAAGTGCGCCCTTAGCCTTTTTAGTAGAACAAGCAGGTGGAAAAGCCAGTAATGGCATGAAACGTATCTTAGATATTGTTCCCGATAAACTTCATGCTAGAAGTCCTTTAGTCATTGGTTCTAAAGAAGATGTCAGTTTAGTTGAGTCTTTTATCCAAGATCATCAACGTCGCGCTAATGGAAATTAATGCCTCAACATATTCTGGTGATAGGGCCTAGTCGTTCAGGAAAAAGCGAATGGGCCGAAACCTTGGCAGAAAATGTTCATCAACCGGTTATCTATGTAGCAACCGCCTTGGAAAACTCGGATGATCTTCAATGGCAACAGCGTATCGAAAAACATCGTCTGCGTCGTCCCTCTCATTGGCAAACCTTATCCGTTCCCTATAATCTCTGTGGAACCATTGAACAAGCAAAACCCCCCTATTGTTTGTTAATTGATTCGTTGGGAACTTGGGTTGCCAATGAGTTAGATCAAGATGAAGAAACTTGGGATGCTATTATTACTCGCTTTTTAGAAAGTACCAAACAAGCGTCAGTAGACCTTATTTTTGTAGCAGAGGAAACCGGTTGGGGAGTGGTTCCAGCTTATGCTTTGGGACGACTATTCCGCGATCGCTTAGGACATTTAACCCGTCAACTGGGAACCATTGTTGATACCACTTATTTAGTGACAGGGGGTCATGTTCTCAATTTAAGTTTACTGGGAGAACCCTTAACTAAGATGCAACCAAAATCATTATGATTGAAACAAGTTCGATCTTGGTTTTAAATTATGACCGCTACCATCCCTTTTGTAACACCCATTAATTGCATTAGCCTAGAACCCGGTAGTCAAGTGACCATTACCCATATAAGCTGGCAAGCATTTGAAATAATGTTACAGGAATTAGGAGAAAATCGTAGTGCTAGATTAAGTTATAGTCAAGGGGTTTTGGCAATCATGGTTCCCCTTCCTGAACATGAAAGATCAAAGGAATTAATTTCAGATATTGTCAAACTCTTATTAAAAATAACCCAGAGAAAATATGAACCCTTTGGTTCAACAACCTTTAAAAAAGAAGGAATCGCAGGGGTTGAACCAGATACTTGTTTTTATATCAAAAATTATCAACGGATGATTAATCGTCGCAGGTTACAAACGGATGATCCTCCCCCTGACTTAGCCATCGAATGTGATGTTACGTCTAAAACAACTCTTGACGCTTATGAAGGGATTAAAGTACCCGAATTATGGGTTTATGAGAGTGGCAAACTCAAGATTTATCTACTTCACAATGACCAATATATCCAGTCAAAAACAAGTCCGACTTTCCCCAATTTTAACCTAACTCAGATCATCCCTGATGCGGTTGAGCGATCGTGGCAAGTGGGTAGTTTTCAAGCATTGGAAGAGTTAGAAATTATGATTAAAGAAAATTTAGATTAATCTCTCAATTTATTCTGAAATTTTGTCAATGTGGGCAATGAAAAATATTTCTAAAGTTAGTAGGGTGGGCAAGAGGGAATATTTTTAGGATTAATCAAGGGATGATTAATCCTTGCCCACCACCATAATCTATCGCATCAAACGATCGCAGAAATTCAATTATGATAACCTAGAAAAAATAATGAGATCATTCCAGATTCCTATATGAAACCAACAATTTCAACAAAACAGTCATTATATGAAACAGATTATGCTCAATGGACACAATCCCAAATTGAAGCATTAAAAACCCGTAATTGGGAAAAAATTGATTTTGAGCATTTAATAGAAAATTTAGAAATGGGAGATCCCAAAGAAACAGTTGAGAGTAATCTAATTATTTTGATTGCCCATCTTTTAAAATTGGCTGTACAAAAAGATGCCCCTGATTGGATGAATAATAGTTGGTATAATTCCATTGATGAACACAGAAAACGCATTCTTAAAGCCCAACAAAAGTATAAACCTATCAAAAAATATTTACCAACTGCGATAGAAAATGCCTATCCCGATGCTAGAGATTTAGCCATTAAAGAAGGCAAACGGGCTGATGGACGTAAAGTTATTAAAAGAGATGAGTCTGAATATCCAACCCAATGTCCGTTTACTTTAGAGGAAATTCTTGACGAATCTTGGTATCCGAAAACTTAGAATTGAATTAATTTTTAACCTCTTTTTCTTCAATAACTTGCCCCGTTCCTTCACAAAATACACAAGTTTCTTCTCTTTGGATTTCTGCACTACAATCTCGGATCTCAATGTATCCTTTTCCTTCACAATGATGACAATCTTTTTGTTTTTTCATGATCTTTTGTTTTAATTAGTTATTTTTACTATAGAACAAATTACTAGATTTCTTAATTAATTTATGGGCTTGAGATCGATACAATAAATCGAGAACATTAACCCATGATTCTTATGTCTACTGTTACCGTTACCGTTCCTGCAACAACGGCCAATATCGGGCCAGGGTTTGACTGTATTGGTGCAGCCTTGAGCCTCTATAATCAATTTCAGTTTACGGAACAACCCGAAGCCGAGACTGATCTGAGTATTACAGTAACAGGGACAGAAGCCCATCGAGTTAGCCGCGATCGCAATAATCTACTGTATCAAGCCTTTACTCAGTTATACCACCATCTCAACAAAACCCCCCCGAAAATAGCCCTTGATATCAAATTAGGGGTTCCCCTTGCCAGAGGGTTAGGAAGCTCTGCAACCGCCATTATTGGTGGGCTAATGGGGGCTAACGTTTTAGCCGGTGAACCGCTATCGACAGCAGAAATTATAGAATTGGCCATTGCTTTAGAAGGTCATCCCGATAATGTGGTTCCTGCCTTATTAGGAAACTGTCAATTATCCGTTGGCGAAGCTAAAAACTGGGAAATCTGTCAACTTCCTTGGCATTCTGACATTATTCCCATCGTAGCTATTCCTAACTTTGAATTATCCACAGAAGAAGCCAGAGCCGTTTTACCAAAAACCCTACCGCGAGAGGATGCTATCTACAATATCGCTCGTATGGGATTATTGATTAGAGCTTTAGAAACCGGTAATGGACAATGGTTAAGTAAAGCGATGGCTGATAAACTCCATCAACCCTATCGTCAAGGACTCATCGAAGGCTACGAATTTATGCAAGAATGCGCTCTCAAAGCAGGGGCGTATGGTATGGTTATCAGTGGGGCTGGACCGACCTTATTGGCTTTAACCAGTGCTAATAAGATTCAATCCGTTGAAACAGCTATGAAAAATGCTTGGAGTCAATTAGAAATTGTAGCAGACGTGCGATCGCTTTCTATTGATACTCAGGGAGCCAAAGTTGATTAAGGCAGGGGGAGCAGGGGGAGCAGGGGGAGCAGGGGGAGCAGGGGGAGCAGGGGGAGCAGGGGGAGCAGGGGGAGCAGGGGGAGCAGGGGGAGACTGGGGGACTGGGAGAAATCATTGATATATATTCACCCCGTCACCCCATCACCTTATGACTCCCCACACCTCCCACACCTCCCACACTTCCCACACCTCCCACACTCCCCGTCACCTCATCACCCCGTCACTTTCTGTTAAAATGATTACTAGATTGCATAATCTAGCTAAATTGTCATCATTGTAATCAACAGTATTATATAAGTGGAGAGTTGGTACTCTGTGCTGCAACGTTTTAAACAAGATTTAAAAAATGATTTAATTGCGGGCCTACTGGTGGTCATCCCCTTAGCAACCACTATCTGGTTAACCATCACCATTGCCACTTGGGTCATTAATCTTTTAACTCAAATTCCCAAACAACTTAATCCTTTTGACGGTCTTGACCCGATTTTAAGTTATATTCTCAATCTCAGTGTCGGCTTCGCTGTGCCTCTGCTGTTTATTTTAGTGATTGGTTTAATGGCCCGTAACATTGCGGGTCGATGGTTATTAGATGTAGGAGAACGGATTTTACAATCCATTCCCTTAGCTGGGGCTGTTTATAAAACCTTACAACAAATCTTAGAAACCCTTTTCAAAGACTCCAAAAGTAAATTTCGGCGGGTGGTAATGGTGGAATATCCCCGTCGGGGTGTCTGGAGTCTCGGGTTTGTGACCGGAACCTTAAGCCCTTCGCTACAAACCCACCTAGAAAAACCCATGTTAAGTGTGTTTATTCCGACCACCCCTAACCCCACATCAGGATGGTACGCCATTATTGAGGCTGATGATGTGATTAACTTGCCCATTTCTATCGAAGATGCCTTCAAAGTGTTAATTTCTGGGGGTATTGTGAGTCCAAATGTTCCGAACCCTGTTCCTCAGTTACCTCAATCTAAGAATAATCCTGCCATCAATCTTGATACGTCTGTGACACAACCCCAAAATCATTCCTTAATGGTTGAAGAAGATAGCTAACAGGTGAAAACAAGATTATAGTTTAGGGAAGATAGTGGGTATAGGGTGTAGGCTATAACAACAAGCAATCCCTTTCCACGTTTCCAATCTAAAGATTTTAGTTATTTAACCGCTTATGCCCCCTCGTCAGCAACCCCGTCGTATTTCCCGTGAATTAGCTTTATTGAGTCTGAGTCAAATTAAAGGAAAAGCTGAAAAACTAGACCAAGTTGAGCTTAATGAGCTGACTTTAGCCGCCATTCGTACCCTTACCAGTGAGGTACAAGATACCTTAGAAACCGCTTCAGCAGAGGTTAAACGGGGACATAATCAATTGTTTGAGTATGAAACCCGTGCTACAACGCTAGAGAGTGCTAAAACCATGATTAAGGATGCTCTTACCCTAACACAAGGAGCCATTAATCGTTTAGCCAATGCTGTAGAATTTCCTGAGATCATTCAATTAGCCAGTCAATATGAAGTGCGAGACTATGCCGTTAATTTGATTGGAACCGTTCACCGACGGAAAAAAGAGATTGACGAAAAATTAGAGGCGGTGTTAAAAGATTGGCAGTTGAGACGTTTGGCCAAAATCGATCAAGATATTTTGCGTCTTGCTGTGGCAGAAATCTTGTTTCTTGAGGTTCCTGAAAAAGTGGCTATCAACGAAGCCGTAGAACTGGCCAAACGCTATTCTGATGATGATGGTTATCGTTTTATCAATGGGGTCTTAAGACGATTCACCGACCACATTAAGCAAAATTCATAGGGGTCAACACTTCAAAGAGCGGTTTACGGAAAAAGCCCATAATATATTCTAACATTGCGAAGCCCACAGTCCATCATCGATCGTCTAGGAGGTTTGTATCAAACTAAGAACAAAAAATTAGTTAATTAAATTAAACCCTATTCTGGCCGTGTGACTACAGAGTTAGCTCAAACAGCCGAACAGTTATTAGTTTAGTTATTTTCGTCTTTATCTTGTAATCTTTGTTTGAGACGATGTAAATGGGTGGTACTATTGGCAGGGACTCTCGGGGAGGGTAATTCATTATTGGGCCAACCAGATAAATCAAAACAGGTACACACAGGAGATGCTACACCAGCAACCGTCATGGGGATGGGTAACTCACAACGGGGACAGTCCATAATTTCCCAAGCAGGACTTAATAATTGTTGGATGGTTTGTTCAGTCCCCTCTAAATAACAGTCAGCATCGGTATGAAGAATTTTTTGCCAACACTGTTCAAATTCTGTTGAATAATGATGTTCTTTGAAAATAACTTGGGGATGAATCCTTTCTTGTCGTTTGGGACAAATGACACCTTTACCCAGTTGAAACCAATGGGCAAGATATTTTTTAACTTGTTCAGTTGAAGCCATACTCATAGACTTTACCGAGATCATACTACTTAGATTCTATGGTAACGTTTTTTTCCAGGTTTCTATGGAAAAAAAACTATAGATTATCGCGCCCTTCGGACAAAGGCAAAAATCAAAAGCGAGTGGTCAAAAACAATCAATTAGCCAACTAGACTGTTCATTGCTGAACTTTCTGTCAGTTGAGAAACTGAGTCACATTTACGCGCACGAAACATCCCAAAGCGACATAATCCTGTGCCAAAAGCAATACGCATTAATAGTAATGTGGGAACTTCTCTCAGGGATTTAATGATACCGGATAAACCGAACTTAATCATCCCTTGGGGTCGAATAATACCCTGCCAAATAGAGTCTAACCAGGAAGGAAGGGTTTCTTGAGTCCAATCTGCGGTAATTACTTCCCCTTGTACCCATCCGGTTGCTGCAATATGTTCGGAAAACCCTTCAATACTGGAAAAAGCAGGATGAGACCATTGGTCTAAAAGTTGGCGCATTAAAGGTTTTTCCCAAAAATTAAGGGGATTTTGACGATCATCCCGTTGATTCCAATCCGCCACCACTAAAATTCCCCCAGGTTTTAAGACTCGCATCATTTCTTGAGCATACTTCTGTTTATCTTCCATGTGGGGACCGGCTTCAATAGACCAAACCACATCAAAACTGTTATCTGGGAAAGAAAGGGACAAGGCATCATCTACCTGAAATTGAGCGGAAACCCCTTCAGGGGTTAATTCTTGGGCCCGTTTTACCTGTTGAGGACTGATGGTTACCCCTGTCACCTTAAACCCGTAATCCTTAGCCAAAATACGGCTACTGCCTCCTATGCCGCAACCCACGTCTAAAACCGTGGTTTCTTGAGGTAATTTGTCTAAACCACCCCATTTAACCATTTCGTGGACAAAATCAGCTTTAGCCTCTAGGAAATCTTTGCGTTTGGGTGGTGAACCATAATGACCTAAATGAATATGTTCTCCCCAATAAAATTCTAGAATCCCATCTTCTGTCCATTCATCGTAAGAATTAGCCACGGTTTCAGCCGATTCATAACTGCGAGGGGTTAATAAATAAATGATGATGCTTAATATAGATAAGATAAAAATGACAATGAGAAACAAGGGAAAATTCATATAAAGAGGTAAATGATTAGCTTTGATAGAATATCTTAGAACTTAACACAATTTTTTCTTGCCTCACAACCAATCCCTAAAAACGTTAAAATCCTAGTGTTCCCTACATTTGTACTAAATTTATGAATCTTCATTGCATCGGTGCAATTGTCAAGTAGAACAAAAAAACACCTTGGGGCTTTTTACCGCTTAGCATAAATTTATCTATTTTTCAACGACAATAAGATTAAACTATAGTAAAATCGTGGCATCGCAAGCAAGAGTATTACTTGTTCAAAATGTCAATTACAAATACGATTCACTTTAGAAATGTCAAAGGTGATATCTTCGGTGGAATTACGGCCGCAGTTATCGCCTTACCAATGGCATTAACCTTCGGGGTTGCCTCCGGCGCAGGAGCCTCTGCCGGTTTATGGGGAGCCATCTTGGTCGGCTTTTTTGCGGCCTTGTTTGGAGGAACCCCTACCCTAATTTCTGAACCTACCGGTCCAATGACGGTGGTGATGACTGCGGTGATTGCCAGTTTAACGGCGGCCAATCCTGATAAGGGTTTAGCTATGGCCTTTACCGTGGTTATGTTGGCGGGTGTTTTTCAAATTCTTTTCGGGGTATTCAAACTAGGGAAATACGTTACCCTAATGCCCTATACCGTTATATCTGGCTTTATGTCAGGAATTGGCGTTATTCTAATTATCCTACAAATTGCACCCTTTCTGGGTCAAGCCAGTCCTAAAGGGGGAGTGGTGGGGACGGTACAAAATATCCCCAATCTTATCAGTGGTATTAACCCTTTAGAAACCCTGTTGGCGGCCATAACGGTGGCCATTCTTTTCTTCTATCCTCGTAAGTTGAAGAAATATATGCCACCCCAGTTACTCGCTTTAATTTTGGGGTCTTTAATTTCTATCTTATTGTTTGGTAATGCTGACATTCGTCGTATTGGGGAAATATCTGTCGGTTTACCCAGTTTACAAATACCGACCTTTACACCGGCTCAAATACAAACCATGTTAGTTGACGGTTTAGTCTTGGCTATGTTGGGTTGTATCGATGCTTTACTGACATCCTTGGTAGCAGACAGTTTAACCCGTACCGAACACGATTCTAACAAAGAATTAATTGGTCAAGGACTCGGTAACTTGGCCTCTGGTTTATTCGGTGGTATCGCCGGTGCCGGTGCCACCATGGGAACTGTAGTTAACATTCAAACTGGAGGTAGAACGGCTGTTTCAGGCTTAACTCGCGCCTTAGTTTTGCTAGTGGTGGTGTTAGGGTTAAGTCAGTATTTGCAAGGTATTCCCTTAGCCGTATTAGCTGGTATTGCTTTAAAAGTTGGTATCGATATTGTGGACTGGAGTTTCCTCAAACGCGCTCACAAAATTTCTGTTAAAGCTGCTCTTATCATGTACGGGGTGATTGCTTTAACTGTCTTTGTGGATTTAATTGTAGCGGTTGGAGTGGGTGTTTTTGTGGCTAATATTCTCACCATTGAACGTTTGTCTAATCATCGTGCCGATACAGTCAAAGCAGTGACGTTTGATGATGAAGAAATTGACCTCGAACCTGAAGAAAAAAAATTATTAGAAGAAGCTAATGGTAAAGTCCTTCTCTTCTATCTCAGTGGTCCGATGATTTTTGGGGTGGCTAAAGCTATCTCCCGTGAACATAATCTCATCAACGATTATCAAGCATTGGTGTTAGACTTATCAGACGTTCCCATTCTAGGAGTAACTTCTTCTTTAGCCTTAGAAAATGCGATTCAAGAGGCGGTAGAAAAAGGTCGTCACGTCTTTTTAGTGGGAGTACGTGGACAAGCAGAAAGCCGTTTAAGAAAGTTAGGGGTGATGGATATTGTTTCTCCTGATAATATTATGAGCGATCGCACTGCAGCTCTCAAAGAAGCTCTCATCTCCATTGAGCCATACAAAGTTTAATCAAGATAACAATGCAGACAACAGCAGACTACACTTGTGCGTTTTGTGGAGAATGTAATACAACGTTTATTGATCTGAGTTCAGGCAATTATCAATCTTATATAGAAGACTGTCAGGTGTGTTGTCGTCCTAATATTCTCTATATCGAAATTGATGAAAATACTCTTGATGTCACCATTAACAGTGATTATCAAGAGTAAAGCTTCAGTAATTTTTGTCTCTTAAACTCAGATCATTTTCTCTTATTTCTGAGCATATCTTTGTAGTAATTGAGCAATTTCTGGATTATAAATCCGTAGATAATTCCAATAATTACCAAATACTGATTCGACATACCCTTTCGTTTCTCGGAAGGGTATTTTTTCGACAAAAACATCAGGATCACTGACTCGATATCTTTTCACCCATTGAGACACATTACCCGGTCCTGCGTTGTAACTAGCGATCGCTAATAACGAGTTATTACTGTATTTAGAATGGGTATAATTTAAGTACCAAGTTCCTAGATTAATGCTATCGTCAGGATCAGTTAAAGAATAGTCTTGTAAATTAATTTTATTGGCCACCCATTCCCCCGTTGCTGGCATCACCTGCATCAATCCGGTTGCCCCCACTGGGGACTTAATTTCCTTTTCAAAACGGGATTCTTGGCGCATTAAAGAGGTCACTAAAAGGGGATTTAATTGACGACGTTGTGACCAGTCAATGATGGTATTATAGTAAGGAAACGGGAATAAAGCTTGCCAATATTTCTCCGTTTGTCTGAGTTGTTGCCATTCTTTTTCCTGTTTGGGATCATCTTTTTTCTGAAGGTACCAAACTTGATTAATGCCTTGAAGATTTTTTCCTTGAACTAACTTTAATAAAGCGTCGGTAAAGCCTTCATTAACCGTTAATTCTTGGCGATCGCCGATTTCTGCTTGAAAGAGAGTGATGGCATCGTTATCTTCCCCCAAACGATACAACTCCTTAAACATTTCTGACCCCGCCGGCGGTAGAGGCCGAGTTGTCGGTTTATTCACCTGGGGTAACATTTGGCGCACATTGTTAAAATTCCCCACATTCCAGCCCAACTGGACGGCTGCTCGCCAAGCATAGTAAGATTCAGGATGACGAGCCACCACGTGTTCAAAAGCGGATTGAGAATCTTCAATACGACCTAACTTTTGGGCCCATTTTCCCACCCAAAAGGCTGCTTTCGGGGCAACGGAACTATCGGCATTGTTGGTCGTAATGGGTTGGGCCCAAGTCCAAGCTTTGAGCGCGTCCCCCTTTTCGGCTGCTGCTTGGGCCACTTGCCAGCGATAGTCGGCGGTTGCATCGGAGTTAGGGTATTGGGATAACAGGGTTTCACGAACTTTACCTGCTTCTGCCCTCCTATTCAACTTATCGAGCAATGCAGCCTTATCTAGAAGAGCCTCTGGAGCCTGTTCGGGGAATTTTTTGATAATTTCGTTCAAATAGGTGATGGCGGTTTCTGGCGGCGATAATTGCGCCAATCGTTTTAAGGCCAAGGCGGTTTCTTCGGCTTTGGGGAAACCAGATATTAAACGACTATACGCAGCGATCACCGTTTCTTTGTTATTTCCTGGGGGTTGTACTTGTTGTCCCCTAGCGATGCGATAGTAATTTTGGGGGGTTTTGGGGGCTTTTTGATAAGCCATAGCCCCCTTGTAATAGTCATTAACGCTCCAGTAACCGTCGGCGATGGTTTGCCAGTCTTCGGGGTTGAGTTGGCCAGCATATTCGTTTACCAAGCGATCGCGGATAGCATTGGTTTGGGGGTCATAGGCTGCATAGTTCGCCAATAATAATAATAATTTTGGTTGGTTTGGGTTTTCTTTTAACCGTTCCCGAATCACCTTTTGAATATTGGGATGTTGAGGAAATTGTTCGATCGCTTGCTCCCAATAACCCGCATCATATTTTCCTAGTTGATACAAGGCTTCTGCTGAAGCTAAAGAGTCAGGATAGGTTTCTATCAATTCTTGCCAGGTTTTCTGGGCCAAGGAGGTTTCATTGGTTAATTCGTAGCCTCGACCCCGTTTGAGGAGAATATAGGGGACTAGGGTGGGATATTCCTTTTCTAACCCTTCTAGTTGTCGTAGGGCCGGCCCCCCTTCGTATTCTTTGAGGAGATCACTGGCCAATAAATAACGGGACCGACTTCTTTCGAGGGATAGGGTTTCCGAAGCGGCCAAGGCTTGGAGTTGTTCTCGTCGTTGTTGGGGGGGAACTTCAGCTAACGTGAAGACAACAGAAGGTTTGTTAATATCTTCTTGGAGGGCGGTTTCAATTTTAGCCTGTTGTCTATCTTCAAGCCATTCTACGACTTTCGGAGTCAAGACAACCGTGCTAATCGCACCAAGTATCAATACACTAGAAGCAATCACAAGCGGACGTTTATCTTTTAGTGGCTTAAGCATTCCATTCCCACACACAACGATTATTAAAAATATATTATACCTTTACGCTTCATCTAGGTACGTTGGGATATAAGCGATCAATTTCTTGTTGTTGCAATAAACGTTGATCGATGAGAGGATCTTGTTGATTCATGGTTTCAATACGTTGAAGATACTGATCGCAGTTGGGGTTAATGGGTGGGGGAGGAGTGGTAATGGTGCGCTCTAAACAAGCTCTTTCGGTGCGTTCCCGATGAAAATGTTGCAAAATCTTTTCCGGGGTCTGAAAATAAAGTTGACGGTTGTGGCGCATATTTTCACGGTGGGTTGTAGCACCACAGTCCACTGCACCGGGAATGCAGTTTTGAGAAGGGACGGAAAGATTGGGACCAATGTTCTGTAGTTGGGCGTTAGCTTTGACTGGGACGAATAAACTCAGTCCAGTGGTGGTTAAAGATATCAAAATAAGACTAGAATTTAGTTTCATAGCATTACCTCTTAGGATTAATCACAGCAATAATTTGCAAGTTACCTCTGTGTTAGTTGATTGTTTTGATTTTATCAAGCTCAGATAATCAATTTAGTTAAAGATTAACAATCAAAATAGAAACTCTCCCCACACTCCCCACCCCTCCCACACTCAACTGAACCAGAATATTGATGAAAACTGCTATTAATCGCCAAACCCGAACGCCTAACCCCCATTTTCGATCTGTCTCACAGCAGTTAAGGCCGAATAACTAACCCCTGCGGTTCCTTCTCCGGGGTGGGTAGAGTCACCCACTAACCAGAGGTTTTTGATGGGGGTACGGGTGGCAATACCAAACGGACCAAAGGTGGACACCCGTTGACCAATACCTCCCACAATACCCTTATCCCTAGCAGTATAGTCAGCAAAGGTGCGAGGGGTGGCTGCTTCTTGATGAATAATCGTCTTAGAATTAAGTTGAAAATAGTTGCTTAAACGGGCGATCGCTTCTTGGCTATATTGTTGTTTTAATTGTTGATATTTTGCTTCACTAATTTTGTCCCATATCTGCGTATCGGTAAAACTAGAAGCAATAATCGTTCTTTGTCCCTCTGGGGCCCGACCATCCCCCGGTTTACTAACAGAAACAAACAAGGAATTATTTTCTCCAATCACTCCATCATACTCATAGAAAAATTGTAGATGAGGAGGACAATTTTCAGGAATCGCTTGATCTGTGACCCCTAAATAAATAACAAAGGCCCCTGATGCTTCGGGAAGTTTATCCACTCGTTGCTGATATAGATTTAACCTCGGTTTACTGGGGCTATCAATCATCTTAACTAAATTTTGGACAGGAACATTCGCTACTACGTGATCGGCTATTTTTGTGAAGGTTTCCCCTGTTTTACGTTCATGAATAATAACTTGTATTTTATTGTCGTCAAGGGTTTCTATGGTTTCAACCCTGTGGCCTGTGAGGAGTTTTCCTCCATATTTTTCTAACCCTTGCACCAAGCGATCGCTTAATACTTGCATACTTCCTTGTAAATGATACAATCCTTGGGGGTCTTGAGATACCCCTAACGCCGTTGCTGCATACAGTAAAGCGGTTTCGTCAGCATCCACTTGGGAATATAATTTGAGTTGTAAATCGAGAAAGGTTTTTAATCGGCGATCGTTGTATAATCCATACAAGCGTAAGGTATCTCCCACCGTCATGAAGGTAAAGGGGACGGTGATCAAGGTATCTAACCGTAGCGCGGTGGTAAGTTGCCATACATCCCACAGGTTGCGAGGGGGTAACACGGGATCTCGGCTTTGAAATTTCCAACTGGCTTGAAACAGTTTAGCTAATAATTGCCAGAAGGGTTCGCTTCCGGGGAACTGTTTTTGCCTTTCCTGTTGCCATTTTTCGGGATCACGCCAGACATTAATGGGTTGGCTTTCCCCAGGTAAAAACACGGCACAAGCTGGATCACAAGGAGTTACAGGGGGTAAGTCTATCTCTAATTCTGCAAAAATCCGATGATGAATGCCACCGGGTTCTAACCCTGCCACTTGGGTTGCTCCCACATCAAAGGTAAACCCCCGACGCTTAAAGGTGGAGGCACACCCCCCAGGAACGTAAGCTTGTTCATACACAGTGACAGTGTAGCCTCGACGAGCCAGTAATGCCCCTGCGGTTAATCCACCGATTCCTGCCCCTACAACGATAGCTTGTTTAGACATTGATTAAACGTTTATTTATAAAAATTTTACTATCTTAAATTATATTAAATAATTAATTATATTTGTGTACTCTATTTCTCCCTATTCCCTGTTCTCTATCAATTTAACCATTTTAATATGAAGAATGTCTCCTTCTATGAAGCGATCGCCTATCGGTTGAAAGCCTAATTTTTCGTATAATGCTTGAATATAAACTTGAGCATGAATGATGATTTTTTGGTAATTTTTTTGTCCTTGAATAAAAGCGATCGCCGTTTTCAGTAATGCGGTACCAATTCCTTGACCTCTTGCTTTAGATAAAACAGCTAACCGTTCAATTTTTGCTGTACTTTCATCAATATATCTAATTCTTGTGGTTCCTACGGGTTCCCCGTCTAAATAAGCCAAAAACTGGATACAATTATGATCATTGCCATCAAATTCTAAAGCGGGATCAACTCCTTGTTCTTTTTGAAATACATCCACTCGAATGTTTTGAATGGCTTCTAATTCATCTTGATAGTTAGTTAGTTTAATTGTGATTTTTTTCATATCTTTTAAAATTTTCAATGATGAACAAAACTGCAAAAAACAATAAAGGGATAACAATCATTTCTTGTAAGACAGTCAAAAAATTATTTAATTGTATAATTCCTCCTGTAAAAGTAAGTCCTCCTAAAATTGAGATAGGAAACGCGAAATACTCAGAACGAAACGGAAAAAAACATTGTACACCAGCCGGAAGATAGCGATCATAAGCTAACATATCTAATAGAATATGACTCCAATAAAGTCCCCATAACCAACCCAAAAAAGATAATGGTATTTTTTTATAAAATCTCAAACAACAAAAGATAATAAGACCAACAATAAACCCCACAAAAAAACTATGAGTAAATTGACGATGAATTGCATTAAAATTTTGAAAGAAAAAATAGCCTAACAAAAAATCAATATCAGGCAAATTAGCAAGAATAACGGCGATTATGATTAATCGTTTTGATGAATAATATTTCGAGAATTTAGCATTTTTACAAATCAATAAAAAGCCTAAACAACCGGCTAAACTATGACCAATAGGGGATGCCATTATAACTGATAAGAATGATGAACTATTAACGTCTAACGATTTAACATTAGACCATAACTTCGGTAGAATAGGAGTAAACACCAATACAGTGTCATGAAATAATCAAAACTTTCCAGACTCTTAATGTATCCATAATCTTCTTATTCTGACTTTATCGTTCTAATTATGACCTTATCTACCCATAACCATCAATCTTCTCTCTCCTCAGATATAGAAAAACTCATCACCAACTTAGCCGAACATGAACATGGTAAATTGATAGAACGGGCATTAGGAGTCTTATTACGCATTGCAGGGGATGAGGTTGATTGCTTAGACTGGAAAATCCTAACTAATGCCTTAGAAGACTTAGAAAAGGGCTTTCAAGTCTTTTATCCCTATCGTCACATTCGTAAGGTTACCATTTTTGGCTCAGCCCGTCTATCTCCCCAAAGTTCAGAATATCGCCTCGCGGTGGAATTTGCCCGTTATATCACTCAGTTTGGCTTTATGGTCCTTACTGGGGCAGGAGGAGGTATTATGGAAGCAGGGAACGAAGGGGCGGGGAGAGAGCATTCTTTTGGCTTAAATATTGATTTACCGTTTGAACAAGGGAGCAACCCTTTTATTGCTGGCGATGAGAAATTAATTAAGTTTAAATACTTCTTTACTCGTAAACTCTTCTTCTTAAAAGAAAGCGACGCAGTGGCGTTGTTTCCTGGAGGGTTTGGAACCCAAGACGAAGCATTTGAAACTTTAACCTTATGTCAAACGGGAAAATATGGTCCTTGTCCTTTAGTGTTAATTGATGAACCTGGGGGAGACTATTGGAAAACCTGGAATGAATATAATTATAATAATTTATTATCACGGGGTTTAATTAGTGCAGAAGATTCCAGTCTTTATACCATTACGGATAGTTTAGCCACTGCTTGTAATGTGATTCGTGAATTTTATTGTGTCTATCATTCCAGTCGCTACATTGACAATTTATTAGTGTTAAGACTCAATTCTGAATTAACCGATGAACAAGTGGAACAATTGAATGAAGAATATAACGATATTTTAGTCAAAGGAAAAATTGAAAAAAGTCAAGCATTACCCCAAGAAAGCGATGATGAAACGGCAAAACTTCCCCGTTTAACTTTACACTTCAATCGTCTTAATTCAGGAAGACTTTATCAAATGATTAATCAAATTAATAAATTTGGTACTTGTTTACCCATAGAACCCCATCCAGAATGGAAATAGTTAATATCATAAATGTAAATACTCGAGACGAATTGAGAATTCAGAAAAGAATAAGCATCAATTTTTTTATTGATTGCTAAACGATACTAAGTATCATCATCAAATATTCATATCGCTGTTGTAATATTTAACCCGAATTTAGTCTTGTTAAAGTAAATCTAAAGCAATTACTAGAGCTTGATTTAATTGAGTAATTGTCTCATTATCGAGAGTACCTCGTAACTTTAATAAACGAGTTTTTGATAACACTCTAACTTGGTCAGCCATTGCAATCGAATTTGAAGTTAAGCCTCCATCACTAGCTTTGATTAAGACTTGGGCTGGATAGATTCGTTTATGAGATTGATGTGTCGTGCAGGGAACAGCTAAAACCACGGGACTATAAGCATTGATTGCGTCACGACTGACAATAATCACGGGACGAGTCCCCCCTTGCTCAGAGCCTTCTACTGGCTCTAAACGAGCATCATAAATTTCCCCTCGTTTCATGATGGCTCTTCTAACTGTAACGCTTCCCAACTGGCGGAGGCAAATTCAGCCTCCATTTTTAAAACCTCTGATTGATAATCTTTATCTTGAGCCATCTCTGCAAGAAGCGTGTCGATTTCGGCTCGCCGTAACGCTGCCAATTCATGCTCTATTGCTTTGGCTACGAATTGATTGCGACTCTTTGCTTTTCCTGCATTCACTGCTTGGTCTGTGGCTTCTAACAGTGCGGAGGGTAGGGTTAAAGTGGTGCGAACAGTTGACTCTTTCATTATGTAAGTGATGTCTAATGTGATGTCTATTATAGCATCGTTTTAGTTGCTCATCAGAGAAGGTACATGGTTAGCCCAATAATTTAACCTTGCAGCACAAAAATTATCCCCAAGAAAATTAATTCTTGGGGTGACTTAGTTATATGCCAGCCTTATATATAGGTGGCTGACGGCTTTTATCTTATGAGTCTATTGTAAAGTTATGTGTCTTGATTTCAGTATTTCTTTATATTTTCTTAAGATTTTAATTTAACTTTACTCCTGAAATGGCGATTTAACGGGATAAGTGACGGTTTCCCTCTACTAACTCTTTGTAAACTTTTTGATGTTTAAGTTAAAGAAACTTCACAGCTTATCGTTTGTTGACAAATATGACAGCAATTTTCAATTATTATATAATGTTGAACAAGTCTAGATTAATAGCACCCGTAAAGCCCTTATTTTTACAAATCTTATGAGTCTAAAAAATTTTGATAGCGAAGACAATAACCGTAAGTTTGAATTACCTGGAGCTAAACCCCATTATAACCCCGATCGCTACGGACAAGTCAATCATATTTTTCTTGATTTAACCCTAGATATTCCTCATCAAAGCTTTAGAGGAACTTGTCATATTACCTTAACTCCTGTACGTTCTGGAATCAATCAATTAATACTCGATGCGGTTGATTTAAACATCGATTCTGTGTTCATTAATGAAGTTAGTCAACCCTTTGATTATAACCAAGAAAAATTAACCATTCATCTGCTACAACCCACCCAAGAAGATGCTATTAAAATTAGCATAAATTATCATGTAGAAAACCCTCAAAGGGGACTCTATTTTATTACCCCCGATGAACATTATCCTGACAAACCAATCCAAGTTTGGACCCAGGGGGAAGATGAAGATTCAAGATTTTGGTTTCCCTGTTTTGACTATCCGGGACAGTTAGCTACCTCAGAAATTAAAGTTAAAGTTCCTAACAATTTTATAGCTATCTCTAACGGGGAATTAATTCACCAAGAAACTGTAGGAGACGAAACCATTTATCATTGGTCACAAAAACAGGTTCATCCAACTTATTTAATGACCTTAGCTGTGGGAGAGTTTAGTGAAATCAAAGATGAATGGAAAGGTATTCCAGTTAATTACTATGTAGAAAAAGGAAAAGAAGAAAAAGGTAAAATCAGTATGGGGAAAACACCCCAAATGATCGAATATTTCTCCTCAAAATTTGGCTATGATTATCCTTTCCCTAAATATGCACAAGTTTGTGTGAATGACTTCATCTTTGGAGGGATGGAAAATACCTCCACGACACTCTTAACTGATCGTTGTTTACTGGATGAAAAAGCCTTAAAAGATAGACCTTTTACCGAAAGTTTAGTCGCCCATGAATTAGCCCATCAATGGTTTGGTGATTTAGTGGTAATTAAACATTGGTCTCACGCTTGGATTAAGGAAGGAATGGCTTCCTATTCTGAGGTTTTATGGACAGAACACGAATACGGAAAAGATGAAGCTGCTTATTATTTGTTAAACGAAGCAAGAAGTTATTTAGATGAAGATTCTTCCCGTTATCGTCGACCTATTGTTACTAATATTTATCGAGAAGCTATCGAATTATATGATCGCCATTTATATGAAAAGGGAGCTTGTGTTTATCATATGATTCGAGGCATTTTAGGAGAAGAATTGTTTGATAAAGCCATTCATACTTTTGTCAATGATAATGCCCATAAAACGGTGGAAACCATTGACTTATTAAGGGCAATAGAAACTGTGACTGGTTACAATTTATTATTCCTTTTTGATCAATACGTCTTCCGAGGCGGACATCCTGATTATAAAGTGAGTTACAGTTGGGATAATGATAATAATCTAGCTAAATTAACCGTTACGCAAACCCAAGTTAAGGAAGAAAATGGCAAGAATAAAGATAGCTTTGATCTAAAAATCCCTATTGGTTTTGGCTATAAAAATTCAGCTATAAAAACCTTTACGTTGCGGATTCATGAAAAGCAGCAAAGCTTTTATTTTCCCTTAGAAAGTAAACCTGATTTTATCAGTTTTGATGTGAATAACTATTTCTTGAAAACTGTCGAATTAGACTATCCTATTGGAGAATTAAAAGCCCAACTCAGCCACGATCTTGATCCCGTTTCTCGCATTTATGCAGCCATTGCTATTGGCAAAAAAGGTAACTTAGAAGCCATTAAAAGTTTAGAAGAAGCCTTGACAAATGATCCCTTTTGGGGGGTGAGATTAGAAGCAGCCAAACAGTTAGGAAAAATTAGTCTAGATCAAGCAGGAGAAGCTTTGAAGAAAGGGTTATCCAATGATCACGCTAAAGTCCGTCGGGCGATTATTGAAAGCTTAGGAAAGATAAAAAATAATGACTGTTATGATACCTTAAAAACCTGTCTAGAAAGTGAAGATAAAAGCTACTATTGTGAATCTGCGATCGCTAGTAGTTTAGGGTCAATATTATCGGGTAATTTAAAAGAGAAAACCCCCGAAGTGATTGACTTATTAAAAAACGTCTTAGAAACCCGTTCAGGTTGGAATGAAGTGGTAAGATCAGGAGCAATTAGTGGGTTAAGTAAACTAAAAACAAATGGCGATGCTGTAGATGTTATTGTTAATTATACAAAATTAGGAACACCGCAAGCTTTACGGTTAGCAGCGATTCGTGCATTAGGTGGTATTTCTACAGGTCAAACTCCCAATAAATTAGAGGAAATACTTAATATTTTAGATGCTATTTCTCAAGAAAGTTTCTTCTTAACTCAAGTTGCTATTACCACAGCATTAGGACAAATGGAAACCCCAAAAGCCATTACTATTTTACAGAGTTTAGCCGATAGAACCCCAGATGGACGAGTGAAAAGAAAAGCCGAAGAAGCTATCAAAAAAGTCCAGAAAAAATTAGGATCGGATAAAGGAATGCAAACCTTAAGAGATGAACTTGAAAAACTGAAACAAGAGAACCAAGAATTACAGAGTCGTATCGCTAACTTAGAAGCAAAAAATAGTTAGTTATTGAATATTTATTGACCCTTCAGGGTAAAGCGTTAGAAGTTAGAATGAATCTTATTTTAGCCTTTACCCTTTTCCCTTAGACTAGACTGTACGGTATGATTTTTTGGTAGTTAATCTAGACTCCAGGGATTAAAGTTTCACCAGGAATTTTGAGCTATAATCGTAATTATAGGAGTTTCTATGAAAAAATATAACGATTTATTCTTTGCTTTAAGTAAGTTTTAGATTATTCTGTATCAATAGTATTTAAGTATTAAGCTAATGAATAAGTTCACTAATAATCAATCTTTACTAACCAAGTTAAGTCAGCTATCAGATGATTTAGCTTATCTATCTCCCCATGAGTTTCTGTTGAAATTACCTGACAAAATTTGTGAACTATTAAAAGCTGATAGTTGTATTTTATGGCTATTAAATGAAAAAGATCAAAAGTTTCAAGTCGCTTATGCTTCTCAAGGAATAGATAACGAATATAAAAAAATTGAACTTGCTTTAAATCATCCGACTATTCAGCGTAAATTTAACTCAAATCAGTCTACAGTCAAAAATAAAGTATTTTATATTAAAGATATTAAGAATAATAATTTTAGGTTAATATCCAAGAAAGAAATTGAAAAAGAATGGAATTCTATCGTGACAATTGCTTTAAGAAGTGAAGAAAGATTAGTTGGTTTGCTGGATTTATTAATTAAAGAAGAAAATAAACAATTTACTTTAACTAAAGCCAAAAGAGAAGTCTTTAAAATTCTGGGAACTTGTACTTTATCTGCTATTTATAAATTAGAATATGAAGATAGACAAAAATTACAAAAATTAATCCATATTATGCTCAGAATGACTCAAAAGTATAAAGCTAATGATGTCTGGCAACTTTTAGAACAAGGAGCATCAGAATTAGTCGATTTTAAATATGTTTGGATTAGTAAATTAGACCATAAAACTGGTCAGCTAAAAACAGCTAATCAACAGTATAATTTAGAACAAGAAAATTGCAAATCTTCTCTTAAAAATCAAAAAATTGGTATTACAGGTATAGCAATCAAAGATGAAAGACCCATTCTTGTTAATGATGTTAAAAATGTTTCTAATTCCCTACAAAGTATTTATATCGAACATAACCCAGATACTCGTTCAGAATTAGACCTTCCTATTGTGATTAATGACATTCCTATTAGAATTGGTCAAGAAATTAAACTAGGGTCTAAATGTTTTGGGGTAATTAATCTAGAAAGTGATAAGATAAACGCTTTTTCTGAAAATGATAAAGAACGTCTCTGGTTATTAGCTCGTTTTGCTGCTATTCGCTTAGAAAGAATAGAATCTGAACAAAAAATAAAGGAACTCAGAAAAATTGAAAAAAGAATTTTTGATGCAGAAAATTATGAGAAAATCATTAAAATTATAATTAATGCTATTACTGATATTTTAAAGTTTACATGGGTTAATATCTCTCTGATTAATTCTGAACAAACAGATATTAAAAGTGAATATGTTGCTGGAGACTTTATGTCAAAAGATGTTCAGAAAGAATTTAAAAAAGAAGTTTGTCATTCACTACAAGAGAATGATATTCAATCAGATATTATTAAAAGGAGGAAAATTGAAGTAATTGATAGATTTGATTACCGATTTGATCACCGAATTTACCATAAATATAAACATCGTTATCTCATTAGAGCTTTTCTTCCTATGATTGAACGATCAAGTAATCTAGTAATAGGAACAATTGAAGTTGGTTATGAAAAAAGATACCGCAAATATATTTACGAAGAAGACATCCAAATTATTAAAAGCTTGATCGACTATTCTGTGAATTTTCTGGAAAGACTGAAAACAGGAATGATTGATAAAATCATGCACGAATTAAAATCTCCTATTGGTGGTATAAGGAGTAATGTTGATTTTCTTTTACGTCATAAGATTAATAATCAAATAAGCAAAATAAAAAAAAAGGATAAAGATTATATTATTATCAAATTAAGTGATATATTAGCTGATTCGGAAAGTTTGGCTAATCAAGTAGGAGAACTAGAATATTTACTAGGAACACCTAATTCTCGTAAGTTACGATTCACAAAAACTAATGTTTTTAGAGATATTATTATTAAAACTATTAATCAATTGAGTTTTAATCTTAGGAATTTTAAACTTTCTCCCAAAAATATAAGATATGATTATGAAGATGTTGACAGAATTAAAATTGATACAGATAAAGCCAAGCTAAATCAAGTAGTTTATAATCTTCTTATAAATGCAATAAAATACTCTAAAGATTTGCCCAACTCTCTCAAGAAAGATCCCAATCAATTTATGATTTTTTTAAAAGCGGAAGAGCATCAAGGAAACTTCATTATTAAATTCCAAGATTGGGGAATCGGAATAAATGAAGAAGATCGTGATAGGATATTTGACCAAGGATTTCGTAGTCGTCAAGCACAAGAAATGGATGTATTAGGTTCTGGACTGGGCTTGTCCATTTCAAAAAATATTATGAAACAATTAGGAGGAGATTTAATATTGAAGTATAATCGTGATCCAACAGAGTTTCATCTTATTTTACCAAAACAACCACCGAAATAGTAATCCATTATTAATAAAGGAGATATAAAATGATTTTAATTGTAGATGATGAACCAAGAAGAATGGAGGTTTATATTGAGGAATTAAAGTTATCGAACTATCAAGTTGAATTAGCTGAAGACATTAATGAAGCTTTAGACTACTTTGATAAACGTCAAGGAGAAATAGAATTACTAATTCTTGATATTATGATGCGAAGTGGGAAACTATCTGGAGAACATGGTATTAATGGAGGATTGAGAACAGGAATTATTTTTTATAAGAAAATCAGAGACAATAATAAAAGTTTGCCGATTATTATTTTGAGTAATTTTGATAAAATCGATGATCAAGAAGTAGAACAAGAAATTCAAAACAATCCTCAAAAGAAGTTTTTTCAAAAGATCAATATTTTACCTTATGAGCTTGTTGACGAGGTAAAAGAAATGCTGCCACTTACCTGAAATTAAAGGGAATGTTCTAAATTATGTTATTTATTGGGAAGGAGTACAGTTAAATGACTAATAGTTCTGAAATACAGAATGCTCTAGAAAGACTTGAGGAACTTTTAATACATTCTTCTGATCTTGGTCAAAAGAAAACAGTAAAACAAAATTTATTAAAAATTTTGGAATCTAATCAGGAAGTAATTGATATTTTTATAGAATTAATCGGAGAAGCGGCAAGAAAAACTTCTCATATGAGTAGTGAGCTAGAACTTCTTGGTATTGGCAAAGGATGGAATCAACTCAAGAAAATTTCACTACAAATGTCAAGAAGATTGACTTTAATAAAAGCAACTGATCAACAAGAATTTTATCAAACCTTAATGTGGATGTTTGCACAAGGTGAATTAGATGATTTGTACTTACTCAAACGAATACAAAACAAACAAATAGATAAGGAACCGGTTATGAATTCTGAGGACACTCAGAAGTTATTCAGAAAAGCTCTACAAAACATAGAAAAACGCTTAAAGGAACAGGGCATAGAACTAACACGATATCGAGTATTTTGCTCTGAAAATGATCTAGAAAAATTGCCACCCGAATTAGAAATCATTAAAATCTACTCATCTTTTGTTATCATTGCGACTACAGAAGAAACGATTAACCAAATCAAAAAAAGTTTTCCTGTTGAAACCTTAAATATATCGTCCAAAAACCAAGTCTTGAACTCAGAGGAAACTATGCGAGATCAGAGAGATCAAGTTATTTACTTCAATATGCCCATTCTTGATGACTGGAAACGTCAAATCGAGGATCTCGGTGCTACTATTTTACGTCCCGTTGGTCGTAGAGAAATTGTCGTCTCTGTTCCTAATCAGGATATCATTCAACAAATTAAAGATAATGTAGAAGGGGTTGAAGACATCAAACCTTACATTCCCAATATTCGAGTTAATGCTCAACAGTTACAAAACCTCCATCAAACCCCTGCCAACGCCACAGAAGCAGACCTCAAAAAAGCGATCGCTCAAGCGAGAATAAAAGCAGCGAGATCCCAATCAAGTAATCGTCATCAAAAAAATACCATTCCAGGCATTTTAATTGCTGATTTTTTCACAGAAAATGACCGTAATCAAGGAGCGCAAGAATTAGAAAATAAAGGAATTCGTATTACCAACCGTCCAGGTAAAAAAACCTTAGTAGTGGACGTAAGTAAAGATCCCAATGCCTTAGACTCTTTTCAAACCATTACTCGATTAACTGGGTTACAATCCTTAGAAGAAAAAACAATTCCTCGCCTGTTTAACGAACAAGCACGCTACGTCATAGGAAAAAACGTCATTCCCTCTAACCCTCATCCTCAGCCCAATGATTTATCCTTAACAGGTAAAGGGGAAACTATTGCTATTGCTGATACAGGACTTGATACAGGAGACAAAGATACGATTCATCCTGACTTTCAAGGACGCATTAACTTCTTAACGAGTTATCCTATTACCAGCTTACCCGAAGCCTTTATTTCTAATTTTGGTCACCAATATCCCCCCATTGACCAACATTCGGGACATGGAACCCATGTAGCCGGTAGCGCACTGGGTAACGGACAAATGGCGCAAGAACTGGAACTACCTCATATTCCTGCGGGTATGGCTACCGAAGCCAACTTAATCTTTCAGGCCCTCGAACAAGTCCCTCAATGGACACTTGACGGGACTTTATTTTATCTGGAAACCTTTGGGCAAATGCCCCCTAAATCGGGTTTATACGGTATTCCTGAAGATTTATCAGACCTATTCCAAGAAGCTTATGACAATGGGGCGCGAATTCATTCTAATTCTTGGGGCAGTAGCAACTTTGGAGAATATGATAGACAAGCTGAACAATTAGATCAATTTGTCTGGGATCATCGAGATTTTTTGGTTCTGGTTGCCGCAGGAAATGATGGATTACAGACTTCATCAGGAACAGGAATTGATCAACAAAGTGTGGGTTCTCCTGGCACTGCCAAAAACTGTTTAACGGTTGGTGCTTCAGAAAATCAACGGGATACTCAATTTCCTGATACTTATGGTCAGTGGTGGCCCGATGAATTTTCCTATGATCCCATCAAATCAGATGCAATGGCAGACTCTGTTGATGATATTGCTGCTTTTAGTAGTCGAGGCCCCTGTGAAGATGGTCGACGTAAACCCGATGTCATTGCCCCTGGAACCTTTATTTTATCAACCCGTTCCTCTCAAATTGCCAATAATAACTTTGCTTGGGGCGCATTTACCCCGGCAAAACGCCATTATATGTACATGGGAGGAACTTCCATGGCAACCCCATTAGTAGCAGGATGTGCAGCTTTAGTACGGCAATATTTGCGAGAACAAAAAAATATTAACAATCCCAGTGCAGCACTTGTCAAAGGTATTTTAATTCACTCTGCCCAACTGATTAATTATCGCTATAAACATCCTTCTTCTAGCCAATGGCCTGATAATGAACAAGGATGGGGTAGAGTTAATCTATCTCAAGTTCTTAATCCTCCTTCTCCTACAAACGTCCAGTTTATTGATGAAGATCAAGATCAAAATCAAGGATTAACAACCGATGAATCTCGTCAGTATCCGCTAAAGCTGGAAAACTCAACAGTACCGCTCAAAGTCACTTTGGTTTACACTGACTATCCAGGAGATAGACTGATCAATAATCTGAATTTAAAGTTAAGCAGTCCTACAGGTCAAATTTATCTTGGCAATGATTTTGAGGAAACAGGCCGCCCTGATACCATCAATAATGTGGAAGGCATTGTGGTAGAGTCCCCAGAAGTCGGAGAATGGACAATTACTGTCATTGGATCTGATGTTCCTAAAGGCTCTCAAGATTATGCCCTTGTGATTTCTGGTGGCATAGAAATTAATTAATTGGTTTGACAACAAATATTAATACTTTAAGGGATTCGACTTAAAGTTATAATAAAAGTGGAAACTCAAGGTAATGTATGAGTTTGCTTCGATTTGTTAATTATTTAAGGAATGATTATGGCCAAAGAGAAAGTTATTCAATTTTTAGGTGAGGCTGCTAAAAATCAAGACCTCAAAAATAAATTACAAGCGGTCAAAAACCAAGATGAATTAACCTCATTAGCAAAAGAAGAAGGATTTGAATTTGCCTCTGAACACGTTGATGAAGTGTTAGATGAATTAAAACAACAACCTGGTTTTTTTGGCAAATTAGCTGAAGCGATCGCCGAAGCTTTTAGCCCTGATCATGACAATGTTCCTCCGTCTATCGGTGTACAACCTTATGGTGGGGACTCTAATCCTAATTCATAGTTCATTCTTTCAGAAAGAGTCAATATAGAACAGACAACATTCATTCTTTTTCTTAATTTTAGAGTGGGTTGTCTGTTTTTTTTCTCAGTATAAACCGCCATAACTCTCCTATCCATAGGACGATGGAAGTTCCTAAAATAATCCATAACCAATCTCTCCAAGAAAGGGGAACCGTTCTAAATATTTTCCCTCCCCATTGAACAATAAAAATTTGTCCTAAAAAGATCACAGTAGCAATGGCTAAAAAAGCTTTATTTTTTTCTAATCCTTGCCAAAACCATTGTTGTAAACCAAAGGAACGAGTATTAAATAAGTTCCAAAATTGTAAGAAAACAAAAACAGCAAAAAAGATAGAAAGTTCATACTTATTTACTGTTCCATCCCTCTCTAAATAAGCCAAAAATCCCATTAAAAATAGGAGAAAGATTAAGCCTGTACCAGTAATAATTTTCAACATCTGAGGAGAAATAATAAAATCTTGAGGATGACGAGGCGGTTTATTCATCACCGTTTCTCGGGGTGGATCTGTCGCTAATGCTAAAGCAGCAAACGTATCCATAATTAAATTGATCCATAACATTTGTGTCACAGTTAAGGGCAAAGAAACACCAATAAATAAACCAAAAAAAGCAATTCCTAAAGCAACAATATTAATGGTTAATTGAAAGATCAAAAATCGTTGAATATTCTCATATAATGATCGTCCCCACATCACAGCCGTAACAATACTATTAAAAGAATCATCGAGTAAAATAATATCACTAGCTTCTTTGGCAATAGCGGTTCCGCTTCCCATTGATAATCCAACTTGGGCCTGTTTTAAAGCAGCAGCGTCATTGGTTCCATCCCCTGTAACTGCCACAACTTCCCCATTTTCTTGTAATAGTTTCACTAATCTTAGTTTATCTAATGGTGTAGCCCTTGATAGGACTTTTAAGGTTTTTATAACTGCTTTGGCTTCAGAATCATTAAGCTGGTTAAATTCTTGACCGGTTAAATGATAATTGACTGTGTGACTTTGATTTTTTGAGGGGTATAAGTTGATTTTTTTTGCAATTTCTTCAGCCGTTTTTTGACTATCTCCTGTAACAATTTTTATTTCAATTCCTGCATTAAAACAACTTTTAATTGCTTCTGTCACATCGGGACGCAACGGATCAGTAATAGCAAAAAATCCTAACCAAATTAGTTCATTACTTAACTGTTTAATATCTTCTTTTTTCACTTGACTTTCTAAACAATTATAAGCTAGTGCCAAAATTCGCATTCCTCTTTCTTGATATTTCTGTAAAATTTGTAACCATTGATTTTTATTTTCTAAATTTTTAATACCTTCCGATGTTAATTGCTGAGAACAGTGAGATAAAATAATTTCTGGTGCGCCTTTTAAATAGAGAATATTCCCTGAAATAACACTAGATTGACCAGCAGTAGCCATATATTTTTTTTCAGGGGAAAAAGGCAATTGAGCAAGTATTTCAAAATGATGACGATAGGGAAGATAGTCAACATCTTGACGAGTTAACCATAATAATAAAGCCGTTTCTGTAACATTTCCAATGGGAGAAAAATCCCCTTGAGATGTTATTTCTAAGTCTGCGGTACTATTAGCAGAAATCCCTTCATAAATTAGATTTTGATAAACTTCTTTTTGGACATTTTCTGAACAATTTAAACAAGGAAAATTAGCAATTTCAACCTGCATTTTATTTTGGGTTAAAGTTCCTGTTTTATCAGAACAAATCACCGTGGCAGCCCCAATAGTTTCGCAAGCGTGCATTCGTCTAACTAAGTTATTAGTAGCTGCCATTTTCCCCATACTATAAGCAAGGGACAACGTGACACTCATCGCTAACCCTTCAGGAACAGCAACCACAATGATTGTTACAGAAACCATAAAATAATTTAAGAGAAGAATTCCCACCGATGGAGGTAAAAAAATAGCATCAAATCTATCCATCCATCCCTGAAAATAAAAATACAAAAGACCGACTAAAAAAAAGAGTAATCCATTTCCTAAACTAATTAGCCATGAATTAAAAATTTTAGGAAACTCAACAGCTAAATTCAAAGAATTAATCCCTTCTTCTACTATAGACAACCAAAGAGGTATCAAGATAATTAAACTGCTAAAAATAAGTAAAAATAAAAAACAAGTTTGAGGAAGATTGAGAACAATTTGCTCAGTAATAAATCCTTGGAATAACAGAGCTAAAAAAGTCAAGATCGCCATTAATAAACCAATAACACCAATTAATTGACTTAACTTTTCTAACTGAAGATTTAAAGGCGTTAATTCTCCCTCTTCAATAGAACTAACCGCTTGAGCCAGTTGTCCAATTTCACTGCGATCGCCCACAGCCGTTACCCGAAAAACCCCATGACCTTGAGCCACCATTGTGCTACGATAAACCTGAAAAGATGGATAAGTTTTTTGAGGAGCATTATGGGATTTAAGAGGCAATTTTGGCATTTTTTTAACCGCCTTAGATTCTCCAGTAATTTTAGCTTGATCCACCAACAAACTGACTGCTTCTAGTAATTCACCATCAGCCGGCACTTCATTTCCTTGTTCAATATAAACCAAATCTCCTACCACTAAATCTTGACGAGAAATTTGAGTGAATTTATGATCACGAATCACTTTAACAGGGGTTTTATCATAAATATCATTAAGTAAATCAAACGCTTTATTCGCCCGATATTCATTAACAAAAGCAAGGGTTGTCGCCAAAAAAATAGCCATTAAAATACCCAACGCTTCCGCATATTCCCCTTCAATCATACCAACAACTAAAGCAATGATCGCAGCAATCATTAAAATGCGAATCACTGGATCACTAAACTTATCTAAATAAAGTAACCACCAAGGATTTTGTTGGGGAGGGGTTAAAATATTGCTACCATAATGATGACGATTGAATCGGACTTGCTCAGATGTTAAACCACTATAAATCAAAGGGCGATCGCTTGTGTTAGGGGAAACCATTCCAGACCTCTGCATACTATTCCTTCTTAGAGGCAAGATGAGTATTAGAATCAACTATTACTATTTTACCTTTATGGCGTTTTATAGTAGAGAACTCGTCTAACCCTACTCGTTTAACATTGATAGCTTTTGAGGTATAGTAATCAGGTTTCAGTTGTGAGAAAGGGTTTAACAGTGTTAAACCCCTACAAGAGCCATTTGTAGGGACATAATATTATTATGTCCTAATGGTGAAGGGATGAAGACAAACCCTCCTGCCTCCTGCCGTTAACGTGGCAGAAGCCTCGGTCACAGTTGGTCTTCTGCTAACATTTGGATTAAACGGGGTGTCCCTGGATCAAACCCTCCTAAATCCCAAGATAAGGGATCTTTCGGGTCAACTAAACTGATACGATAAGGGGCTAACGTGATGTAAACTGCCTTAACCTTGGGGTTGACTTTTTTACGATATTGTGCAAATGCTTCACAAGGATGATTGTAACCCGCCCAACTTTCGCTATCAGTCCAAAAACAGATCACATCTGCTTTGAACTTGTTTTTGATCGCCCAATCATAGGCCACAGAGGCATCCGTACCCCCGAAGTTTTTGTTTTTGGCTTTTTTCAAAGCAGAGCGAAAACTATCTTTTCGAGAAATACCTAAATCGATAAATTTCGTTGAAAATCCCCGAATCATGTAGTTTTTCTCAGCTTTAGCTGTGACTAAGGCCATGGCTGTTGCAATTTCACAACAACTTAGCCCGACGGAGTCCACTACACCGTAAGACATGGAACTAGAAATATCCACCGCATGAAGAAACACCTTACCGGTAGGTTGTACCGTATCAAAAGATAACGCTACTGCTTTGTCCAATATTTCCACAATACGAGGAACTGGAGTCCAGTTTTTCTTACTACGCCCTACTTTTCCCCCAGACTGGTAGGTTTTCAGGGCTTTTAGGACATCAATGGGATGAATACGCCCTTTTCTGAGACGGTTAACATCATTAAGAACCTTTTCAAGCCGATCCAGATTTTTGGGTTCATCGGCCCGTAATACCCCCAACTCCGTCAACGATCCCAAGTTACGCAACATCGCACCGATAGGCATCTCGTTAAACAGCAGTTGCCAGGCTTGTTTGTCCATTTTTCCCACGGGGGCTACCATTTCGTGGGTTAAACGACCATTTGCGATCGCCTGATGGGTTTGATCAGGATGATGTTTCAACCATTCGTACCACCATATCTGCGTTAACGCTTCAGATGGGATGTCATCAGGTAACTCATCCCATCCTTTCACCACCCAGTTAAATAACTGTTGATGCTCATCTGTGGGGGGTTTAACATGAAACAAACGTAAAGCATCGCGGTGAGAAAAACCATACCGTTGTTGGTACTTTAACAGTTGATAGGCTAACCCTTTCACATCCTCCCGTGATAACCATTGTGTCCCCACTTCTTGGATGAGTTTGCCAAACCCTCGCAACGATTTGGTATAACTTAACCATTCATAAAAATGGCTACCAGTACGGACAACTTGGGGAAAAATATCCCGAAACGCCTGTTTTGATTCAGGAGTCTTGCCCATAGACAGTAAAACTAACCCTAACAACGGCGCACTATTATTGATCGCCCGTCCATCACTGGCGTAGAGTATTTCAGAGGCCACCCGACTGGGATCAGTGGCCACCCCTTGGTTTAAAATATCGATAAAATCGTCCGTTAGTTCCCGTTTTCCAGCATAATAGGTGCTTTTTGCCGTACCAATGAGGAGACAACGCCGTAATAATGTCCATAACCCGGCATCAAACATCCAGCCACCAGAACGTCCTTGGAGCATTTCTGCTTCTCGCCCCGAAATAGGTTGAGTTTGGGGCGTACCTTTCTGTTTATGAGTAAAAAATTGATAATTCATGGTCATCTCCTCGGCCTATTTAGGCAAAAAAAGACACGGCGAAGGCGGGACTCGAACCCGCATCCTTCGAGTAGCAGTCGATAACCCTCGTTTTTCGGCCTAAAAGGCAAGGGGTAAACAAGGATGTAAAACTCTATCCATTTGAGCTACTTCGCCAAGTGGTGACGGAGAGGGGACTCGAACCCCTGTCAACTTCGGTGTTAAATCGATAACCTTCATTCTTCGGCCTTGAAGGCAAGGAGTGAATAAAGATAGTGTTCTACCAACTGAACTACTCCGTCATAATTGCATATTACTTTTATACTACATAATACAAAAAAGTGTCAAGGTAATTGTGTAAATTTTTGTATTTAAAGGTTTAAAAAGACGGCGGGAGGGGGATTTGAACCCCCTAACACCTTTCAGCGTTTTAACCAACGATAATCCTCATTTTTCGGCCTGATTGGGCAAGGGATAAACAAGGAACTTCCCGCCTTTTTTTGTAGTATTGTAACACAAAGAGAGTAGCTTGTATTATTTTTGTAGTGTAATTATGACATAGAGGCGATCGCTGGCTCTGTGTTACAGTTTAGACAAGGATTTGTAAAAGTTATTTTTCGTTCTATGGTTGCACCAGTAGAAAACACCAATAAACCAGAAATTATTTATCCTGACAGCGATGGTAATCCTATGGCCGATAATACAGTACAGTTTCGTTGGATTACTACCATTAAAGCGAATTTAGACTGGTTATTTACCGAAAATGAGCAAGTATTTGTAGCAGGGGATTTGCTTTGGTATCCCCTTGAGGGTAATAATAAAAAAAGACAAGCTCCTGATGTTATGGTGGTGTTTGGTCGTCCTAAAGGAGATAGGGGTTCCTATCAACAATGGAAAGAGGATAATATTGCTCCTCAAGTGGTTTTTGAGATACTTTCTCCAGGTAATACCCAAACAGAAATGAATCGAAAATTATTATTTTATGAACATCATGGCGTAGAAGAATATTATATTTATAATCCCGATAAAAATGATTTTAGTGGATTAATAAAAAAGGGTGAAAAATTAGAATTTATTGAAAAAATTGATAATTGGGTTAGCCCCCGTTTAGGGATTCGTTTTCAACTAGCAGAACCTGAATTAATTATTTATTATCCTGATGGACAACCTTTTTCAAGTTATATCCAAGAACGACAACGGGCAGAAAATGAGCGTAAAAAAGCTGAAAAACTAGCAGCAAAACTAAGAGAATTAGGGATTAATCCAGAAGATATTTAACTGTTTGTTTGAAACACTTGATTAGCTGTTAAGACTAATTCAGGAAAAACCCTAGAAATGAGACAATCTTCTCCTTTAAATAAACTAGAGTTATATTCTCCATCAATTAACTGATAAATCGAAACAGTAGGTTCTTTTGGTGTGCCAATATATCGGGCAGAACCTTTAGCTAAATAATCGATAATCCAATATTCTTCTATTCCCAAAGCTTCATAATCATCGAACTTTTTCAAATAATCATCACGCCAATTAGAGCTAACAATTTCTATAACTAATTTAGCCGAATTTCCCAAAGAAATCGAGGATGCTTTTTCCCAATAAGGATCATTCGCTAAATTTTCTCTATCCAAGACAACCAGATCAGGAATATAACCAGTGTTTGGTTTTTTAGCTTTAATGGCAGCCGTATTAGGGATAAAATAAGGCAACTGTAACCTTCTAATTTCTAAGCCTAACTCAAAAGCAATAAATCCGCCAATTTCTTCATGTTTTCCAATAGGACGCATCATTTCAACTAATTTTCCTTCAATTAATTGATATCGTTTACCATCTTCGGGATAATTATTAATATAGTCATCAAAACTAAGCAGTTTAGGAAGAGTTTGAGTAGTAGTCATAGACAGTAAATAAATAGTTTTACAATAACAAAATTATCACTATAGATAACCATTTTCTGTTAAGAAAGTTAAATTAATATCAGTCGAAGATTGATTAGAGTTTAAGTGTTTTCCTAGTAATTTTGCTACATATTTTCCTAAAATATCCCCCTCAATATTGACCCAATCTCCTGTTTTTAAATAACAAAGATTAGTTTGACTATAAGTATGAGGAATGACCGCTACTTTAAACCAAGTTCCCTCCCCATCGCATTCCGCTACCGTCAAACTAATGCCATTGACCGCCACACTCCCTTTAGGAATAAGATAGGGTTGAATATAATTCTCCCATTGTTCCCTTCGAGATGGGGGAGGAACAAACGTCAATTCCCAAGCTTTATCCGTCATCATCACCCCTTGCAAATATCCCAACCCATCCACATGGCCCGTAACAAAATGCCCCCCTAGTTTACCCCCGACTCGTAAAGAAGGTTCTAAGTTAACATAACTAGCAGTGGCAATTTTTTGGGTTAGGGTAGTCCGTTGTAAGGTTTCCGGGGAAGCAGTCGCCACAAAACCATCGGTGACCATTTCTTCCACCGTTAAACAAACCCCATCAACGGCTACACTATCCCCAAGGGCCAAATCTGATAAAATAGAGGAGGAATAGCTATCGGGAATCGAAAGGGTAAAGCGATCGGATTCGAGGGGACGGATAACGCCAAGACCTTGAATTAAACCAGTAAACATTAACTAAGCTTTCCTTAAAAACATCTCCCCTATGTTCTAGACAAGAATCTTATCTCTATTTTAGGGCATACTGTGAGTATAGCCCATTGCTCGACTTATTTAATTGATTAAAGATAAAGTAATTAAGACAAGCTCAATGGTCAGTTTACACAACAACCATAATCGTTTTTTCAAAAGATTGGAGAGAATAGGTCAATGATTGAAATGAAAGTGGCAGGAATAGCCTTAGATGCTGTAACCCGCAGTCCCATTGTATTATTAAAAGATGGTTCTGAACGTCGCGCTTTACCCATTTATATTGGACAAGATCAAGCAAAATCTATTATTGGGGCAATGGAAAATCAAAAACCCCCTCGTCCTTTGACCCATGATTTAATCGCTAATTTATTTGACGCTTGGGGACTGTCTTTGGAGAAAATTATTATTCATTCTCTACAAGATAATACTTTTTATGCTGTGCTTTGCCTGAAACAAGGAAAAACAAAAAAAGAAATTGATTGTCGTCCTAGTGATGCTATTTCTATCGCTTTGCGTACCAATAGTCCTATCTGGGTGATGGAAGAAGTTATTGCTGATGCGTCTATTCCCGTTGATAGAGAAGCAGATGAAGAAGAACGTCAAGCATTTCGTAATTTTTTGGACAAGTTAAGTCCTGATGAGTTAATTAAACGGGCAAAACTTGAAAAAAATGATGAACAATAAGTATCTGGACAAAAATAAACGTTATAGTTGAGATGAGGCAGGGGGCAGGAGGCAGGAGGCAGGAGTAAGTTTAAAACTTTGTTTACATCAGTTTATACAGTTTACTTTATATATGTCCGACCATTTAGCAGCTTAAGATTAACAATTAAAAATGAGTGACGATGCGGTATCGCCGTTTTGGTAAAACAAATTTAGATTTGTCTATATTTTCTCTGGGAACCATGCGCTGTCTTGCCTCAGAGTCAATATTTTATGAGACTTTAGAAACGGCTATTTCTCTGGGTATCAATCATCTCGAAACGGCTAGAGGATATGGCAAAAGTGAACAATTTTTAGGCAATTTTTTACAGCAACAAACGTTAGTTTCTCGAGAAAAACTTTATATTACCACTAAACTCACTCCCACCTCGGATGCTGAGGAAATGAGTCAATGGATTGATGATGCTTTGCAACGGTTACAATTAGATTATATTGATTGTGTTGCTATTCATGGCATCAACACCTGGGAACATCTACAATGGATTACAGACCCTAATGGCTGTTTTCTTCCCTTACAACGGGCGTTAAACGAGGGAAAGATACACCACCTCGGTTTTTCCACTCACGGCAGCTTAGAGCTTATTTTAGCAGCCATAGAAAGCGATTTATTTGAATTTGTTAACCTTCATTATTACTATTTTTTTCAACGTAACGAACCCGCGATCGCTTTAGCTGCTCAAAAAGATATGGGAATTTTTATCATTTCTCCTGGGGATAAAGGCGGTCTACTCTACACCCCTTCTGCTTTACTTCAAGACTTATGTGCGCCGTTTTCTCCTTTGGCGTTGACTTATCGCTTTTTATTGAGCGATCGCCGTATTACCACCTTAAGCACAGGTATATCTCATCCTCAAGAATTCGATTCAATTCTATCACTTTTTGAGCAAAATGAGCCGTTAACCCCCGAAGAAAGCAAGAAATTTCATCAATTAGAAGAGCATTTAAACGCCGTTTTAAAGACAGAGAAATGTAGTCAATGTTATCAATGTCTACCTTGTCCAGAATCTATTAATATTCCTGAGATTTTGCGTTTAAGAAATTTAGCGGTTGGCTATGATATGAAAGCTTATGGCCAATATCGGTATGGAATGTTAGAAAATGCGGGACATTGGTTTCCAGGAAATAAGGGACACCGTTGTACAGACTGTGGTGACTGTTTACCTCGTTGTCCCGAAAAATTAGAGATTCCTAAGTTATTAAAAGATGCTCATCAAAGATTAAAAGGGGCTTCTCGGAGACGGTTGTGGGAATAATGATAATGTCCTTTTCCTGCAATGAATGGTCAGGATAGAATCAACTCTTATGAAACGTTTTGCCTTAATCAATTACAAATTATTAAGTGTAATCCATAAAAATGCCAAGCTTGAGATAGAAATGTTACAGTATTAGGCAGAGACTAAAAACGCTAATTAAATCAAGAAAAAATTAATATCATTGGAGGGCAAAGTTATGTCCGAAACTATCAGTGGCAACCCTGGCTCTTCTCCTGTACCTGAAGATACAAGAGACTTGGGAGGAAATTCTTCTTCTCCTGTGGCTACCCTACAACTGCAGACGGAAGGAGAAGAACTGTGGACAATGGAAGAGATGGAGGAAGCCGAACCCTGTAACATCATTGAAATCGATGAAGATGCTCTGAAAGCTCAGATGGAGGCTGCAAGTCAGGGGGTATCCGTTGAGGGAGGAGGTATGATCGTTGAAGGTTGTGAACCTGAGTTAGAAGACGCAGACATCGACACCCAGGCTACCAGTGGCGGTTATAACTATCCCGGTCCTTTCACCCGTTTTGAGGTCTTTGACGATTACCGTGTCTATCCCTATCGCTGCGTTGGTAAGCTATTCTTCAAACGTGGTGGACGTTCCTATGTTTGTTCCGCCTCTTCCATTGGTGGGAATGCGATCTGGACAGCCGGACACTGTTTACACGCAGGGAACAATAGCTCTAGTGGTTGGGCGACTAATGTGGTGTTTGTCCCGGCCTATAAGGATGGGGCTGCCCCTTATGGTCAATGGAAAGCCAAACAACTGTTTGTGCGTACTGCTTGGTACAGAAATGGCATTCCCAATGGTTTGTGCCAAGATATGGGAGGTGCTATCCTCTATCCCAGAAACAATCGTAAAATATCTCAAGTGGTGGGTTGGTTAGGATTTGCCTGGAACTGGAGTCGTTACCAACATTGGTGTCAGTTTGGTTATCCAGCAGGATCTCCGTTTAATGGTCGACGCTTGATCGAAAATTGTTCTTCCTATGCTTACAATGGCAGTGTTAACTGCTCACCCAAACCAGTTGGGGTAGGTAGCGATTTAACTGGTGGATCTTCTGGCGGTCCTTGGATTCTCAAGTTTGGTACTAAGAACTACGTCAATGGTTGCAATAGCTATCGACGTAGTCGCAATTCACAAGAAATGTTCTCACCTTACTTCAATAACAATGCCAAATCTCTGTTTGACCAGCTTCTGAAAGGCTAAGATGACTATAGGGGAACACTTTGCTTCCCCTATCCCTCAAAAAAAGTTAGGATAGTTAATAGAAAGTCAAGGAATCCACTGGGAGGTCAATCATGTCCAGTAAGCGCAAGAAAACAGAGAACTCCTCAGAAAATATCTCCAGTCCCAAGCAGTCACAGATGAAGAAATCTAGAGAGTGGACAAAGGAGGAGATGGAAGAGGCTCAACCCTGTCCGATGCCAGAGGTTGCTGATGATCATTGATTAAGTTCCTAAAAAAGCCCTAAAACTGGTAAAAGCGTCTTGCACCTGGTTCACCAAAACAAATATACCGCAAAAAACAGCGATCGCTGGATCACTTAGTTGCAGTTGCATTCACTATAATTCACTTTTAAATAATGCTAAGACTTTTTGCCAAGCATCTTGAGCAGCTTCTGCATTATAACTACCTCTTTGATCACAGAAAAAGCCGTGTTCTGCTCCTTCATAGCGAAACACTTTATGAGGAATATTATTATTATTTAAAGCTTGTTCAATCATGTTAACTTGCTCTTGAGGAATACTAGCATCTTCTTTCCCGAAAAAAGCATATAAAGTGCCTTTAATTTCTGGGGTACAATTGACTGTTGCTTTCCCTTCTTCTCCTGGTTTCCAATTAGCAATTCCTGCACCATAAAATGAAGCCGTTGCTTTAATTTCTGGTAACGTAGAAACTAAATAAACTACATGACCTCCAAAACAAAAACCAATGGTTCCCACCCCTATTTTTTTCACTTGAGATAAAGTATAAAGATAGTTAATTGTTGCTTGAATATCGGACAATAATTCATCCGCTTTCGTTTGATTTTTATACTGTCTGCCAATCTCAATGGCTTCAGCAGTGTAACCGGTTTCAAATCCAGGGTCAAGCCGTTGATAAATAGCAGGAGCAATGGCAACATAACCTTGTTGTGCAAAGCGTCGGGTGACATCCCGAATATGATCATTGACTCCAAAAATTTCTTGGATAACAATTACCGCAGGAAAAACCCCCTCTTCCGTTGGCATCGCTAAATAGCTATCAATATTCAAGTCACCATTCTTGATAGCAACTGCTTCGGTTTTAATGTCTAACTGTGTCATATTTTACCTTGAAATTTATTGATGAACAACAGAGAAAAAAGCATCCTTGGCCGCTGCTTGTTCTGCCATTTTTTTAGAAGGGCCATAGCCTGATCCTAGTTTACGATCTTTGAGCCAAACTTCGGCAAAAAACCGTTGATAATGGCTCGGATTTTTCTGTTGTTCGCTGACACGATAATCGGGTAAAATTTTATATTGAGCCTGAGTCCATTCTTGTAGAGCATCTTTATAATTTTGACGGGCTGGATCTGAACGAATTTCTGCTGCTTTTTTGAGTAATAAAGGATCTAACCAAGGGCGCACTAACGTCATGTTTTTGGTACTAAGATATAATGCCCCTAACACGGCTTCAAACGCATCCGCTAACCAAGAAACCCGGCCTAATTTATCCTGAGCCACCCCCTCAGACATGAGAAGATAACGATCTAAGCCATAATTATCAGCAAACTCCGCTAAGGTGCGATCGCTCACTAATATAGAACGAATGGCAGCAAATTCCCCTACTAATTCATCGGGATAGGTTTCTAATAATATCTCGGCTGCCACTAATCTAACCACCGAGTCCCCCACAAACTCCAATTGTTGATAGTTATTTTCCCTAGAAATTGTTGGATGGGTTAGAGCTAAGTCTAATAGTTCCAAATTAACCGCTAAACTGTCTGATACCCCTAATTTTTGTAGGCAAGTTTCTAATTGTTTGGTTCTGCGACTATCTAAAAAGACCATTATTCATATTAGTTTTATTGTGGTGGTGGGAAGTGTGGGAAGTGTGGGAAGTGTGGGAAGTGTGGGAAGGGTGGGAAGGGTGGGAAGGGTGGGAAGGGATAAGATGACGGGGTGACGGGGTGATGGGGTGAGGGGGGAATATACATCAATGATTTCTCCCCGTCTCCGAGTCTCCGAGTCTCCCCGTCTCCGAGTCTCCCCGTCTCCGAGTCTCCCCCTGCTCCCCCTAAAAACTACTCATTCCCTAAATACTTAGCCACGGTTTGTACATCCTTATCCCCACGGCCCGAACAATTAATAATAATACGGGGATTGCCTTCAAGTTGGGGGCAAAGGGTTTCTAAATAGGCGATCGCATGGGAGGTTTCTAAGGCGGGAATAATGCCTTCTAACTCCGATAACCGTTGAAAAGCGGCCACCGCTTCAGCATCGGTGACACTGTAATATTCAGCCCGGCCTTGATCTTTCAGGTAACTATGTTCCGGTCCCACGCCAGGATAATCCAACCCTGCGCTGATAGAATGGGCTTCTATGACCTGTCCTTCTTCATCTTGTAATAAATAACTCATCGCCCCGTGTAGCACCCCTGGACGACCTTCTGTGAGGGTTGCAGCGTGTTTTCCAGAGACAATGCTTTCCCCGGCTGCTTCGACTCCGATGAGACGAATGACAGGGTCATTAACAAACTCATAAAACAGGCCCATTGCATTAGAACCACCCCCCACACAGGCCAGTAAAATATTGGGTAAACTGTTCCATTTTTCTTGGCATTGGCGACGGGTTTCTTGGCCAATAATATGATGAAAATCTCGTACAATCATCGGGTAAGGATGAGGACCGGCTACCGAACCTAAAATATAATGGGTGGTTTCTACATTAGTTACCCAGTCCCTAATGGCTTCTGACGTGGCATCTTTGAGGGTTCCCGTACCGGCTTCTACGGGTTGCACTGTGGCCCCTAATAGTTTCATGCGGAAGACATTGAGTTTTTGCCGTTCCATATCATGAATGCCCATATAAATGACGCATTCTAGACCAAAACGGGCGCAAACCGTAGCTGTTGCCACGCCATGTTGACCGGCTCCAGTTTCCGCAATAATACGCTTTTTGCCCATGCGTTTTGCTAATAACACTTGACCGAGGGCGTTATTAATTTTGTGGGCGCCGGTGTGGTTTAAATCTTCTCGTTTTAGATAAATTTGAGGACCAGTCCCATCGGGATGAGCGTAATATTCCGTTAACCGTTCAGCAAAGTAGAGGGGACTGGGACGACCCACATAATCTTTTAATAATTGCGATAATTCTGCTTGAAAGTCCGAATCATCTTTATAACGATGATAAGCGGTTTCCAGTTCGCTGAGTGCCGGCATCAGGGTTTCAGGCACATATTTCCCTCCATACTGGCCAAAGCGTCCGATGTCATCAGGATATTGGGTTTGGGTTGAGGATGGGGAAATGGGTGTGGTTGTCATTGTTATTTTCGTCTTGGTGTTGCGACTCAGTAAAAAGCTTTTAATCTCACTAAGATTATGGTAACTGGGTTATGGACTTTTTTCCACAGTCTGTAGGTTGGGTTTCGTTCCTCTACCCAACTCTTCATGAAGTCAGAAGTTCCTTAACGAAGTTCCGGCTCTAGCGAACAGAAGTTCCACAGCGAAGCTCCGGCTCTATCGAACAGAAGTGTGAAGTTCCACAGCGAAGCGATAACATCTTGATTATGATTAACTTATGCAATATCATCGGGCAAAACAACCAGGAAGCAGTTATTTTTTTTACCTTAATTACCCATAATCGACAATTTAGGTGATCATCAAAACATAACAATCTGTCGTAACTCACAGAAAATATCATTAGACTCAAATCTAAAAACTATCAATGAAAAATAGACCCAAAACAACAGTTATTTTAGCCATGACTGCGGATGGAAAAATTGCTGATTTTCAACGAAATACAGCGAGGTTTGGTTCAAATATTGATAAAAACCATTTAGAAAAACAAATTTCTATGATGGATGCTGTTATATTTGGTGCAGAAACATTAAGAGCTTATGGTACTACTTTAACCGTTAATAATCCTCAATTATTAGCCCATCGAAAACAACATAATAAACCGAGTCAACCCATTAATATTATAGTTTCTGCTTCGGGAAAAATTGCTGATAATTTACGCTTTTTTTCTCAACCGGTACCCCATTGGTTAATGACAACAGAAGAAGGAGCAAAAAATAATACTTTGAAATTTGAAAAAATCTTGACTTTTCCTACTATAGAAACAGGAAAAATAAACTTATCTGAAGCATTTGAACACTTAAAAGAAATTGGAATCAATCATATAGGAATTTTAGGCGGCGGGGAACTGGTAGCCAGTTGTTTAGAACAAAATTTAATCGATGATTTATGGTTAACAATCTGTCCTTATATTTTAGGAGGAAAAGCTGCCCCTACTCCAGTGGAAGGATTCGGTTTTCTTTCTTCTGAAGCGAAAAAATTACAATTATTAAACTTAGAACAAAAAGAACAAGAAATTTTCTTACATTATAAGGTGTTATGAATTTAGAATTTATAATCTATTTTTTTACTCATTCTACATTCTACGCTGTCATTTGCATAAAAATTGATTATCCTAGATAGAACGTTCCCCAGACAATGTTAATCTATGTTTAAACGAGCAAAACCCCAATACTCCGTCAGTTGGATCGAAAAAATTTCCGAAATACCTAAACAGGTTTGGGATGAATTAGCAACCCCTTTAAAAACCCCTTTTTTAGAGTGGGAATGGCTCCATAATATCGAAACTTCTAAAAGTGCTACTCCGCGCACAGGATGGCAACCTTGTCATCTGACAATATGGCGAGATAAACAGTTAATTGGTGCTGCACCTTTGTATATTAAAGGTCATAGTTATGGGGAATTTGTTTTTGATCATCAATGGGCCGACTTGTCCCATCGTTTGGGTATTCCCTATTATCCTAAACTGTTAGGAATGACACCGTTTACCCCTGCTGTGGGTTATCGTTTTCTCATTGCACCGAATGAAGATGAAGCAGAAATTACACAAATGATGGTAGCAGCAATTGACCATTTTTGTGATCAAAATAAACTGTCAGGATGTCATTTTTTATTTGTTGATCCTGACTGGAAACCTATGATAGAAAATTGTGGTTTTAATAGTTGGTTGCACCATAGTTATATTTGGTTAAATCCCAATTTTACTAATTTTGATGACTATTTAAAACAGTTTAATGCGAATCAAAGACGTAATATTAAGCGGGAAAGAAAAGCCGTTAATAAAGCAAATTTAACCATGAAAGTATTAACAGGGGAAGAAATACCCCATCATTTATATCCCATGATTTACCGATTTTATAATAATACTTGTGAAAAGTTTTATTGGGGGAGTAAATATTTAACTCGTAAATTTTTTGAGCAGCTTTATCCTCATTATTCCCATCGGGTTGTCTTAGCTGCTGCCTATACAGATTATGATGATCATAAACCCGTAGGAATGTCTTTTTGTATTAGAAAAGATGATAACTTATACGGTCGTTATTGGGGATCTTTTGAAGAATACGATTGCCTACATTTTGAAGCTTGCTATTATCAACCCATAGAATGGGCAATCAAAGAAGGGATAAAAATGTTTGATCCCGGTGCCGGCGGAAGACATAAAAGAAGACGAGGTTTTCCCGCAACGCCTAATTATAGTTTACACCGATTTTATGACCAAAAAATGTCCCAAATTCTTCGTCATTATATTCCCCAAATTAACGAAATGGAACAGGAAGAAATTGACGCAATTAATCAAGATTTACCCTTTAGTAAACGGGAAATAAACTTCAAAGATTTGTAATCCTTTTAACTAAATGTTCGACTTTTATGCTATAATCGCCATTGTTTTATAGAATTTTCATAAAATAGTAATCATGAACTATATTTTCAATAAAAAGGCAACTCGTTTATTAGGAATAAGTTTACTAACATCTGTCAATTTTTTGCCGTTGAATATTCAACCAAGTTATGCTCAAACTTGTACCGCTTTTCCGGTTGTCGGTGGACAACAAGACAATGAAACCGAGGTAACCAAAACTGTTTCTCAACCCAGTTTTCCTATTCCTTTACCGGGTCCTGCTAGTGTGGGTGTAAATAATAACTGGAATACAGACTTTTCTATTATTCCTCTGAAACAATATAAGCAATATATTGTTACTTTTACCCCTAAAAGTGAAGGAGACTATAAGGTCAGAGCTTATCTTAAGTATAATGATGATACTGCGGATGAAATTTACAATGAAGAGAAAAGTTATACCGCAGGTCAACCAATAGAAATTAAAGGAGTTCCTAAAGCGGATAATATACCTATTCAAGTTAATTTATTTGTTGGTGATCCTGTTTCTATGACAAAAACTTATACTGTATCAGTGAGAGGTTGTCTCTAAGAGACTGTTTATTAAAGGAACATTAAAAACCAGTTTTGTAAGGTGGGCAAAGTTTTCTACTTTACAGGGAGTTCAGACAAATGTCTAATTTGCCCACCCTACTATCTTGAAAATTGGTTAATTAACAGTCTCTAAATGTTTTAGAGATTTACTATAAAAAGACACGCAATACCATGTCTCTAAACTGACTGATAATCACGCCAAACTAGCACAGGACATTGAGCTAGACGGACGACTTTTTCTGTCACTGATCCCAACAAAAAACGGTTTAAACCCGTACGTCCATGAGACGCAATAACAATTAAATCGATGTTATTTTTCTGAGCATAATCAACAATTTCTAAGCTAGGATTTCCTATTTTGATTACTAATTTTAAGTCATTAACTAATGATTTAGGGTAGCGTTCATAAAAAGAATTTTTAACATTATGCTCGCGGGTTTCATTGTTTAACGTTGACCAAATAACCCCAGGATCAACGGATTCTAAGGGTAATAAAACATGAATAACTGTAATTTTATTGGGGTCTTTAATGAAGTTTAACGTTTCATCAAGTGCCTTAAACGAATCTTGAGAAAAATCAATGGGAACTAAAACGCGATCGCCAACGAATAAACTCATCTTAATTAACTCCAATCTTCAACAATAATATTAGAATTGTTAATGATCTTCTTTTCCTGTTTTAAAGAATAGACTACATTGGAAGCAGAATAAATCATCATCATTGATTAATGTACCCTAAACAGTTATTATATTGAGCCAAATATGTTAGATAAACGAAAGATTAGTAACCAGAAAACCAATGATGCAAACTAGAAAAAACTTCTCCATTTTAGCCATCATTTTAAGTTTAAGCTTACTCTCCTTAGGATGTGGTCCGAAAAACGTTAATTTACAGGAAGATACCTATCAACCTATCAATTTAACAGATGTTGAGGGAGAATTAACCGGAGAGGATCCAGAAGTAATGACATTGGCTTTATTTGGTAATCAAGAAGCAGCAGAAGGAGATTTTTCTCAAACCACGGAAGTTGTTGAGCAAGATGGATTTAACCGAACCCTTCTTTTAACCCAAATGAACTTACCCGATGACTCAGTCAAGGGAATGCGTTATCGACTCAAGTTTGAATTTGATCAATCCATCGGTCAATGGCGTTTACAGGAAGTCGGTCGTCAACAGTCTTGTTATCGAAGTGACTCTTCTGATGATTGGACAACGGAACCCTGTCCTTAACAGGAAATTGAAATATCCCTATGGTTAATAACCAATAGGGATAAAACTTATATATTATATAATCGTCGTTGTCCTAACGCTATTCAATATGAAACTTTAATTTCACGATCGGAGCAACGCTAAGCCGGGAAACTGCAAAAACCAGCAAACTACAGACTTCTCGATACAGATAAGAACGTCGGAAAACACACCTAATACACCGGTTGATCATCAGATTCAAGAGTCTTCTTGTCTTGACGCAGTTCTCCTTCAGAAAGAAGCGAATAGGAGTTAATAGCGAACCCCCTAACCTCTTAATCGTAACAGTGTTTTTTTGGTTTTCTTTTGATCCCTGTTTCTTCTTGGTTAAAGAAAGAAACATTTTCATCTGATAGAGAATAACTCTTTACATACAATTCTAGACAAAAAAGATCAACTTAATCATTAAATAAAACTTAAAATAATCCGAATTAAGTATTGCTACTTAATTATCCTCCTAATTCTTGAGACTGACGTAATCTATTTTGTTGACGATTAAATTCTCGTTCTTCGGAGGTTAAAACCTGAGACTCAATAGGAGGTCGCATATCCCACTGTAATTCGGCTAATAAAAATAAACAACCGGCCATAATTAAACCCGTCAGCAAAAATTGCCATTGAGCAAAATAAGGCAACAATTGTATTCCTGCCACATGAATCAATCCACTAATCATAAAGGTTTGGGAACTCATCCCAATTCCCATCACAAGATATCCAATAGCAGTTAATCCTAACCAGAGAGGACAAAGATTGATCAAAATAATACCAATCCCCCCAAAAATACCTAAATCTGTAATACTTAACCCTACTATCATTAATGCTATCCAGAAATAGACGATCCAGCGTAATTGTTCCACTTTTACCCAAAAATGGGTTAAATGCGCCATAATTAAGCTTCCCACTAAGGTTAATATTGACCAACTAATCGCCTGATGATGCCAACTGATGGGGAAAAAATGGGCTGTCACAAAGATAACCCCTGTGATGATTCCCCATAGGAGAAAGACTTGATCGATTCTGGTATAAAATCTATAAAATAGGGTTTTTTCTCCAATACGTCCATAAATCTTCAAAAGTCCGCATAAATCTTGAATGTCAAGGTCTTTCTGTTTAAAGCGAAGGAGGGGTTGGGATGTCTTAAGCAAGGGTTATTTTATTGAAATCAATGTTATATATACCTAATACTGTAACATAAATTTACGATTCTTAATATATTTTTTAACAAAAAAGACCGCCTATTATAATTAACAGGCGGTTATTGAGAACATCATCTCTAAGTTTTTAACTTAAGATAATCACAATTGACTGCTACAGAGAAGAGCCTAAACCAGCATAAGCTCCGTAGAAGAAAAGACCAAGCACGGAAATTGCTCCAATACCAGCAATTAAACCCACAAGCCAAAGGGGAATTCTACCTTCTGCAAACATGATTGTACCTCCTAAATAATGGCTGAAAAAAATGAATTAGTTAAAGAAATAGCTAGAAAAGAGAATGCCGAGAACCGCAATTAAAAGTAATCCTAAGTAAAGGGATGTCCGGTTCAATTCTACCGGTTGACGGTTGGGGTTTTGATTTCTATCCATGAATAAACTCCTAACGTTGAATAAACTGCATAGCGGCGATCGCACCGACAAAGAAAACTGTAGGAACGGCCAAAGCGTGAACGGATAGCCATCTTACGGTAAAAATAGGATAAGATGTGGGTTGATTAACATTGTCTGCCATTGTTTTAAACCTCTTCTAAACTAAACTACTTATTAAACTCTTTGATTTGGTTAGCCGCTTCAAAACGGTCTTCAATAATGGGTAATTCTTGACGCTCTTGAGTAAAATACTCATCAGGACGAGGAGTCCCAAAGGCATCATAAGCTAACCCTGTGCTAACAAACAACCAACCCGCAAGGAATAACATGGGGATGGTAATACTATGGATAACCCAGTAACGGATACTGGTAACAATATCGGTAAATGGACGTTCTCCGGTAACACCTGACATTTCAAGTTTCTCCTCTGAAATTAATGACGAATGGCAAAATCTAGTCTACTACGATTGTGAAACAGTCTGATAGACTTCTTTGAATAAGACAGTTTTAAGCTGCTTCTGATGTGGGTTCATATTTTAGCAAGATACCATCTTGTCCCAAAATAAAACCTTTTTCATCATTAACAAAAACGATTTTATAGAGGTTAGAGGGTACGTTTTCAATGACGCGATCTTTTTTCCACGTTTCCCCATTATCTGAGCTTACCAACAAGTTGCCACTACCACCAGCCACCCAAAGTTCTTTGGGGGTACGATAGGCTAAGTCCAGTAAACCCCAACTGGTAGACGGCTCAGGATAAACCACGTCTTGCCAATCTTCTAAGTCTTCTGGGGGCGTAAATTGAAGTTGTCCACCTCTGGCGATTAACCAGAGACCTCCTTCTTCACTGTAACCCATCGCTTGTAATCTGCGGGAGGAGTTACGGTTGTGGGGAGTCCATTCGCTTTGTCCCGGTTCCCAGGTAGAATAAAAGTTACCCCGTGCAGACACAGCCACGTAACGACCATCGGGCGATCGCTGAATGTTTCGGGCTACCCCAACGGCTCCTTCAACTAATGCAGACCAAGTTTTGCCCCCGTTATCGGTTTTGTAAATAGCCCCTAGGTTGGTGACCATTTCGGCGGTTTCAGGAGCGAGGGCAACCACCCCATCTGGTGCGCCGGGAAGCTTTTCGCTAAGGGGAATGCGGGACCAGTTTTCCCCACCATCTTCCGTATGTAAGAGAATAGCCGGTTTACCTGTGATCCAGCCTTCATCTCCGTTGAAACTAACCCCTGTGAAGCTTACTTTTTCGTCACCAAGCTCGAGTTTACGTTCTTGCCAGGTGTCTCCGCCATCGGTGGTTTCAAATAGGGCTGCTTTGGTCCCTACTAACCAACCGTGATCGGGATCATCGGTAAAGGCAATGTCTGCAAAGGTGACATCGGTTTCTAGGGAAAGGGTTTTCCAGGGGTTATTGAGAGTGGAAGGAACTTGACTGCAACTAATGCAAAATAAGGAAAGGGCTATTAATATTACAAATTGTTTCAGTTTTCTCATAAACACAAGGTAAATAGGCGGATAAAAGTTTGATTGGGTTGTGCAAGACGTTAATTAACCTTGTTTACAGATGTATCAAGGCCAAAAGGGTTAACTTAACCCGTATAAACTCAGGAAAAACAGGAACCCTAAAGCCAGTCCTCCAAAGATAAGGAGGTTTTTTTGATTGGGAGTCAAGTTATTGACACCAAAGCCGTAGTTTAGGTTCTCTTGGAACCCGGAGGGGGCATTGGTTGCGCCAATACTGACGAATTGGTTGGTTTTTGCGCCACAGACGGGGCATTTCCAGCCATCAGGGAGTTCGGAAAAAGGGGTTCCAGGGGGAACGTTTCCTTTAGCATCGCCTTTGTTTGGCTCATAAACATAGCCACAGAGGCGACATTCGTGGTTCGCTGGTGCGAGTTCAGCTAGGGTCTTCTCTTCAGGTCTTTCAGTCATTGCTTTACTTTAAGCAAATCTTAATATCTATGTTACAAATTATCGCATAAACTTAACATTCTGAACAAATATTGCTATGGCTAGAGACAATATATAACGAAGTCAGAAGTTTCTTAACGAAGTTCTGGCTCTAGGAACAGAAGTTATTTTTGAGACGAAGATTTAAGCTTCCGGATGATAATAACGTAATCTAATATCAGATATACTGATCACTGTTCACTGATTCAATGTAATTTAAAGAAATACTTTAATCTATGACATCTATTTACCCTCACAACAAAGCAAAAGCCCTTAAACCCGGTAGTCGTCGTCCCGCAAAAGAACTCTGTAGTGAGTGTGGGTTATGTGATACTTATTATATTCATTATGTCAAAGAAGCTTGTGCTTTTATCAATCAACAAATTGCAGAATTAGAAACCATTACCCACGGAAAAAGTCGCAATTTAGAGGATGAAGATGATTGCTATTTTGGGGTCCATCAAGAAATGATGGCGGCACAAAAAAAAGAACCCATTGAAGGCGCACAATGGACAGGAATTGTTAGTACCATTGCTTGTGAAATGTTAGAAAAGGGCTTAGTTGAAGGGGTCGTTTGTGTTCAAAATACCAAAGAAGATCGCTTTCAACCCATGCCAGTGATCGCTAGAACTTCTGAGGAAGTTTTGGCTGCTAGGGTCAATAAACCCACCTTATCCCCAAATTTATCTATATTAGAACAGATCGAACAATCTAATTTAAAACGACTATTAGTCATCGGGGTTGGCTGTCAAATTCAGGCTTTACGGGCGGTGGAAAAAGAATTAGGTTTAGAGAAACTATATGTATTAGGGACCCCTTGTGTCGATAACGTTACCCGTGAAGGCTTACAAAAATTCTTAGAAACCACCAGTCGCTCCCCTGAAACCGTGATTCATTATGAGTTTATGCAGGATTTTAGGGTACATTTTAAACATGAAGATGGTTCCCTAGAAACCGTGCCATTTTTTGGCTTAAAAACTAACAAATTAAAAGATGTTTTTGCTCCCTCTTGTATGAGTTGTTTTGATTATGTTAACTCCTTAGCCGACTTAGTGGTGGGTTATATGGGGGCAGAATTTGGTTGGCAATGGATTATGGTTCGGAATGATAAAGGAAAAGAAATGTTAACCTTAGTGGAAGAGCAAATCAAGACCAAACCCGTTATTTCTCAAGGGAATAGAAAACAAGCCGTTCAACAAAGTATTCCTGCCTATGATAAAGGGGTAACCCTCCCCATGTGGGCTGCAAAATTAATGGGGGTTGTCATTGAAAGAGTGGGTCCCAAAGGCTTAGAATATGCCCGTTTTTCCATTGATTCCCATTTTACTCGTAATTATTTATACGTTAAACGAAATCATCCAGAAAAGTTAGACCATCATGTTCCTAACTATGCAAAAAAAATTGTGTCTCAATATCAGTTACCTGATAAATAAACACAATTTGATAAGAGTTTTAATCTCTATTCAAAACAAGATTTAGGGTCATTAAATCCGCTCAAAAATGCCCTACCTCTTTGTTCGGGGGTTCCATGATGATTGGTATGTTCGTAGTCATAGTCTCCTGTCATCATGGCAGTCATTGTCGCTTCTCTTAAATCTCCAGATTCTAAGATTCCTAACTCTTCGCTAGCAGCAAAAAATGCTCCCGCTAAACAGTCAGCCTGTAATTCTAAGACAACAATGGGTAAATTCTGATCAAGAATACCGAGATGTTTCTGAACAGAGTGACCGTATTCATGGGCTATGGCGAAAAAACCCGCAGAATCCCCCACTCGTTCCACTAATTTGTCTATTTGTACCATATTTAAGTGAATGGTATTAGAACTAGCACAATAATGGGCTAACAGAGACGGACCACAAGGGGTAATTTCGACATTTTGGTGAGAATAAACAACCGGATAGCGATAGGAAATGCCCAAACGTTGTAAAATGCCTCCCCAAAACGCATCTAGACCATTACTAATGGCTGATAGCGTGGGGGTGTCCCATGCAGCTTGCATCGGTTGGAGGGGAAATAAACCCAAAGATAGGGCAAGAACACTGACAGCAACCTGTTTTTTCATCTTAATTCACTTCATTAGCTTTTGGCTGGTTACGCACATTAGTGGCGCAACCGTTAAAGGAATTAAGCAGAGATAATTTAGCCTACTTCCTTAATGATAGTTCAACCATAAGAAAAGTTTATACAAAAAGTATAAACAAAAATAATGCTGTACTGTAAAAGGGAGAAGAGAAATATTTTTGATCGGGTTTTTCCTCACCTCTACCCATACCATAACAGTGATCGCCTCTAAATCTTTTCAAATCGCCATAGGAATGAGCTTAATGAGCCTGTTAGGGGCTTGTGATGTCTTAAATCGTCCTGAACCCCCTGCTACCCTTAACAGTCGCTACAATGACCAACAACCGGCTCTCAGTGGCGATGGCCGCTGGTTGGCTTTCGTATCTAACCGTAACAACAGTAGTGAAATTTTACTGTATGATTTACGGGGTGAAAAATTTATTAATCTTCCGGGGTTAAATCAAAGTAATGTTATCCTAGAAAGTCCGAGCTTAAGTCGTACGGGACGTTATTTAGTCTATATTTCCAGTGTGCAAGGACGGCCAGATGTGGCACTTTATGATCGTGCAACTCGACGAACGGAACTCTTAACCCAGCGTTATCGTAATTGGGTGAGACATCCTCAAATTAGTGCTGATGGACGCTACATCGTTTTTGAAACGGCGCGACGAGGACAATGGGATATTGAAGTCTTGGACCGTGGCCCACTCATCGAGTTAGATATTCCTGATGGAACACCAGTCGCAGCCCCCCAATAAACTAAGATTTGTGCAACCGTGAAACATTGTCTTATTACTTGGATAGTTGTTGTTAGTAGTATGGTAACTGGGTGTACCAGTTATCCTCGTTACCTCAATTTTTCTTTTGATGGAGGGGGACGAGGATTAAATAGTCGCGCTTCAGAGTTAGACCCTCAAGTTACGGCTACCTATATTGTCTTTATTTCTGATAGAAATGGGTCCCAAGATGTTTACCTATTTGATGCTCAAAAACGACAATTAATGCCCCTACCAGGATTAAATACTTTAGATGAAATCGCGTCTCATCCTTCTATTTCTGAAGATGGCCGTTATCTCGTGTTTGCCAGTAGTCGTCAAGGAAAATCTAATATTTATGTTTATGACCGACAAACGGAACAGAAACGCAATTTAACCGCTAATTTACAAGCAGAGGTTCGTAATCCTATCATTAATGCTGATGGAACTCAAATTGCGTTTGAAATTGCTCAAGATGGACAATGGGATATTATGATCTATGATTTATCGGGCAATCCTTTAAAATTGCCCTAAAAAAAGTCTCATTAAGAAATTTTAACTGAAATGTCGGGCTAAGTCCCACGCTGTACCGTCCGAGGAGTTTAAGGGAATCGGCAGTTGCGAGGAACGAAGCAATCTGCGTGTGGATACAGTCCGACAAATATATTAACGTGCGACAGCACAACCTCATGGAAACTGTCTGTCAAGTCGAGGTTCGGGGGTGATGAGCCTAGATAACTGGCGTAGAGGCAAGCCTCTGTGGGCAGAAATATCCCACCGTGAGTTGGGAAGCCCACGCTATACTGCCTAGCAGTTAGCGTGGGAGGATGTCACGCGGTTCTCTCACTAAACGGATATATAAATGTTTAAAAGTAGAACGAATGACCCGAGGAAGTCCGAAATCAATGGCCATGATTCGATCAGGTAAACGCCAATCATTGACTTGTAATTGATGGGGATGAGATAAGGGAAACTCTATGTCTGCAAGATTGCTGGTTAACCCTAACCGTTGTTGAGCAACATAAGTAGGGATAGAGGAATGAGGCACTTGTAAGACTTCGATCAGGGCGCAATCTAAGGCAAAAACATCCCTAGAAGCCCCTAAAATCCCCAATTCTCTCGGTTCCCCATTACTCGGTCCGTTGCCTTCATGACCTATAATACCGTCAATAATGGTTAAATTAGGCGCGATCGCTTTGGCTGTCTCCACCAACATTTCCCCAAAACGGTGAGCATCTTTTCCAGCTTCCATGTGCCACCAAGCCTTCATTTTACCAGGAACACAACCAAACAAGTTTTTAACCCCCAACGTCAAGGTTAATTGAACATGAGATTTAACTTTCGGTAAGTTAATAACCACATCTGCATCCATCGCTTCTTTGGAAAGGCGCAAATGGTTAAAATTGTCACTCTGGTGGTTATAACGTTGGCCGTGAAATTCTACCACGTCTAACCCTAATTCTTTGATCAGAGTTCCGTAACCGTTGGCCAAAGCAACGCCACGGGCCGAACCAAAGGCGGGACTATCCCCTAAAAAGGGGTTTCCTCCTGCTTCTTGAACCATTTGGGCGACACAATAAACGATTTCAGGACGCGTAACACAGTCTTTTGTCGGGCGACTTCCGGTTAATAAATTCGGTTTGAGTAGCACTCTTTGTCCTGGTTTGACAAAGGATTTTATACCGCCTAACGGTTCTAAAAGTTGTTCTAAGGAGGCTTTTAATAACGGGCGATCATAAGAATGGGCTGATAGTAAACTAACAGTAGACATAACTAAGTATCAGGATAAAAATAAACGTTACAGTTGAGATGAGGCAGAAGGCAGGAGGTGGGAAAGAGAAATTTTTAATGTTTAATTATCACCTGTTTATTAGTTTTAAAAAGAGGATGAATAAAGAGATTTCAATATCTTATCAATAGCATTCCTAAATTGATTCGCTGCACCGGCTGTTAAATCACGGGGAACACAAACCCGATTTCTAATATAAGACAGGGAGACTGCCCCAATTACTGCTACTTCATTATTTTTCATTAGTTTCTCATCGGCTAAAGGGAGAGAATAATTATGGAGCAATTGGTTTGCTAATAATCTCAAATATGAATCAATATATTCTTCAACTTGACCTAAATTTTCTTCAGTTATCCAGCGTTTAATACCAGAATTTTCAAGGATATCTTGGCAAACATTTTCATGATTATCACTTAATTTGGCCACCGCTTCTAAACGATCTTGTTCACTATCACTCTGGTTATTATCTTGAATGAATTGAATATCATTGTCAATCGGTTGAAGTTTAAAGATATTTTTCATCACTAAATTATGAGTCCGATCATCTGCTTTTATTCTTCGATAAGTTGGACGGTTATTAATCGCTTCCAGCCAACGATTAAGCAAAGGATACTTCTCATTTCCTCGTAAATGATATCCTCGAAACACAGGTAAATTAGCTGATAATCTTTTGAGGGCAGGAATATACATAATATCCACTAAACTAAAGTCCCTCATAAAGTAATCACCCGGATACTCTTCTAAGGCTTTTTCTAACTGCTCAACGTTGGCTTCAAAGTTAGCTTTGACTTCAGCCATTGACTGGTCATCGGATACTTCTTCTGTTGATGAATTAAAAGGTCTTCCTAAAAGAAATTGATAGCCAGCTTTGGAAAACCCCCCTGTTTCGCAACCTTCAATCATCTCTAACGCGATCGCTTTTTCTTGAGAATCTTCTGGTAACAATGCAGGGGTGTTAAACGTCTCTTCTAACTTTAAAAGAATTGACTTGGATTCATAAACTAATTCCCCTTCAATTTTGACCGCAGGAACTAACCCAGTGGGAACTAAATCGGTGTACCATTTCGGTTTATTGCTTAAATCAATCAACTCCACTGCAAAAGGAATCTGCTTTTCTTCTAAAGCTAACCATACCCTTTCACAAAAGGGACACCAAGCATTTGTATCACGGTATAATACCACTGCTGGTTTTTGCCCTTGATTATCATCATTCAAATAACTAGAGATAGCAACATTAGAAGGAATTTGCTCTGACCTAATTTGCCATTTTACCGTTGTTTTATTTTTCGACTTATCTAATAGTTCTTTCCAAGAGGAAATCAGAGATTGATCAGACATAATAAATTTTCTTGTTATTTTAGTCAGTCAATTATATCATAATTATTCTTTTGACTTTTCTAATTTATTTAGCAAAATTTTCAATTTTTCTTCAACGGATTCATGGGTATATTCGTCGTCAGGATGAGCCGGTTGTCCTGGGGACTGAAAATAAGGACGTTCATCGTACATTTTTCCCCATTGAAAGTCCACTTGCCGCACTAATTCGTACAATAATTCAGAATTATTGATAATCTTATCTAACATTTGTCTTAATGCTTGCAACGGATGCTCTAAATTTTGACTAACCTTTGCATCATCGGTGCTGACCCAAGTTTGTAAAACTGCTTGTAAAGCTCCAGATGAATCCTGTAAATTGATAGCAATAAAGGTGTTAATTTCTGTAGTCGCTTGCACTAATTTTGGCACAGGAGATTCCCCTTTTAAAAAGTTTCCTCCTTCTCTACCAATCGCTTCAGCTAAAGAAAATTGACGTCCTGCTAAAATCTCCCGTTGAATCGCGTTATCTCTGTTTGTTTTTTGTTTATCTTCCATAATCATCACAGTTAAAATAACAATATGACAGATTAATGCTCAACGAACGTTAAATTTCATTGAACTCTGGTTAAATCCTCTTTGACTTTAGCGTATGATTGACTGTTAGGGAACTGAAGTGCTTTCAAATCAGCGAAAGGAGACTGATAATATGCCACAACAAGATTGGCTGGTTCAAGATAAGGGTCAATGTTTATCGTCCCCCTCTCCCCGACAGTGGGATTTATTGACCCCAACCACATCCTATCGACTGCATCGGTTTTTGACAGAGTTAGATGATATCGTTAACCAAGCGGAGATATCTCAACAACCAGAAAGCGAATACCTTCCCACTCTTCGTCGTTTGATGCGAAAGTTACTTCTTAATGTTTATTGGATAAGTCAAGAGATTCCTACTGCTTCACCTGAAACGGGAACAGAGGTTAAATTGCTTTATGATGAACCTGGCTATCCGTTAACCCTACAAACGGAAATCATGTTACCCGGAAGCAGCACCACTATTCATAATCATGGAACCTGGGGGGTGGTGGCCACGTTACAAGGACAACAAAAAAATACCTTTTGGAAACCTGTCCCCACAACCAAATACCCCCAAGACATTGAAAAGGTGGGTCAACAAATTTTTCAACCAGGGGATATTGTTAGTTTCACCACAGAGGCCATTCATGGTGTCGAAGCGATAGGGAATGAACCGACTGTGACGTTGAATCTTTATGGGGATACGAATGCGTCGAAACGGTTTAAGTTTGACCCTGAGACGCACAAAGCTTATCACTTTTAGTCTAAGTGTCTTGTTGGACTTGTGATCAGACTGATTCTAGTTAGGGGATTCTTCAGTGGTTAGATTATTGAGTCTATCAATGACTAGGGGAATCGCGACAATACTTAATTTTAAGACCCAAGGGGCAAAAATTAGAGTCAATAGAGAAGATAGCACCGCGATACACCCCATCGATACCTTCACTACGTCCTCTTTCAAGTTAAGACTTAAAAAAGCGGACACTGAAGCAATGGCTAAAGTGATTAAAGAAATAATAAGCATTGTTATGTTGCAACCTCGTGTTGAGTGACAGTTTCAGCGTTCCTTCGGCTGTTTGCTTCGAGCCTACTTCCGTCCCTTCACTGTGTTTATTCCTAACAATGTAGAGATGAACGGCAAAGCTATTTGCATTTCTTAATAATACATAATTTTTAACATCAGTGTCAACCCCTAGCTATGATTGTTATAGCAAACTCAGATTTCAGTAATCAATCCCTTGACGCTAAAATTCCATCTCTGGCTTAGCCATCTCAAAAGAGGGAAAAGTATTTTCTTGTGTGCTATCTGGTATCTGTCTAGCGGGTAAACCTTGCATCCACAAAGCCATCATTAACAAAGCAACTGTGGTCAAAACTTCCCACAAGAAAACCGGGCGGGATGGCGTTGATACTTTCCTCGGAGAAGATGAATTCATCATTTTCCAAGAATTGTTTTGAAAACTCATGGTTTTAGGACTCCATGAGCCAATATTTTTCTGATTTAGGGGACCTGTGTTTACAGTAATAATTGTCGTTTTTTCGTCTGTTTTGGACTCAGTAGAACAATCAGAATCTGTTTTCGTTTGTTGAGATTTAGTAACAGGCGAATGCTTTAAGTCGGGGTTAGCTGGTCCGTGATTCATTGATTCTATTCCTCGTCAATGGCAAAGTAGGACAGCAAAAACCATGCGTTCACGGCTTACGATGGAAATTTTTGCTATCTTCCAGAGACATCAGTCATTATTTTACATTTCTCACACCCAGTTAAGATAACTTCTAATGTCTGTAATCTTTATTAATTAAAAGATGTAATATCTACTATACATAGTATGCCCGATAATTCCAAATAGACAACCTAAGTTTAGGATGTTAAGCAAAATTATAGAAAAGATATAAAAAAAAATTAAACGTATCGGTTTTTTTACTGGAAAGGAAAAGAGACGCTATCACTAGCGTCTCTGGCAAGGTGTCATGGTAAATAGACGAAAGATAGAAGCTTTTAGAAGCCCATACCCATACCGCCCATACCGCCCATGCCGCCCATGCCGCCCATGCCGCCCATGCCGCCCATGCCGCCCATGCCGCCCATATCAGGCATAGCAGGGGGTTCGGGTTCGGGTTTTTCTACCACTAGGGCTTCTGTGGTTAACACCATACCGGCAATAGACGCAGCGTTTTGTAGGGCAGAACGCACTACTTTAGCTGGGTCAATAATACCGGCTGCAATCATGTCTTCAAACTCAGCAGTCATGGCATTGAAACCGATATTAAATTCGGTTTCTCTGACTCGTTCGACAATCACCGAACCTTCTAAACCAGCATTGTTGGCTAACTGGCGTAAGGGGGCTTCTAACGCCTTGGCGACGAGATCAGCAGCCACTTTTTCTTCCGCATTGGTGAGACTATTTTTATACTCAGCTACCTTAGACGCTAAGTGAATTAAAGTAGTACCACCGCCAGGAACAATACCTTCATCGACGGCTGCTTTGGTGGCATTGAGGGCATCTTCAATGCGAAGTTTACGGTCTTTTAATTCCGTTTCAGTGGCAGCCCCCACTTTAATGACAGCTACCCCACCAGCTAACTTAGCGATACGTTCCTGTAACTTCTCGCTATCGTAGTCGGAGTCGGTTTCAGCCGCTTGTTTACGCAACTGTTCAATGCGTTTTTGGACTGCAGCTTTGGTTCTATCATCGGTGGTGGCGACGATGGTGGTGTTGTCTTTAACCATGTTGATTTTGGTCGCTTGACCCAACATATCTAAGTCCACCGTATCGAGACTTAAGCCCACGTCTTCGGAAATGACACTACCACCAGTAAGAATGGCGATATCTTGTAAAACGGCTTTGCGTCTTTCGCCAAAGGCAGGGGCTTTGATAGCAGCCACATTTAATACGCCTCGAGCTTTGTTGACAACCAAAGTGGCTAAGGCTTCCCCTTCCACATCTTCGGCGATGATTAACAGGGGTTTCCCTGCGCGGGCAACGTTTTCTAAGATGGGAACAAGATCGGCGATCGCACTAATCTTCTTATCAGTAATCAAGATTAAAGCATCATCAAATTCCACTTGTTGCCGTTCTTGATCGGTGATGAAATAGGGAGAGATATAACCGCGATCGATCTGCATCCCTTCTACCACATCTAACTCGGTACTGAGGGACTTAGATTCTTCTACGGTAATGACACCATCTTTGGTCACTTTATCCATGGCCAAAGCGATCATGTTACCCACTTCTTGGTCGTTACCGGCAGAGACGCTGGCTACTTGGGCGATGGCATCTCCTTCAACGGGTTTAGCAATGGTTTCGATCTCTTTAACGAGATAGGCCATGGTTTTTTCCATACCACGACGCAAAGCCACAGGGTTAGCCCCGGCGATGACATTTTTTAGCCCTTCTTTAATTAAAGCTTGACCAATCACGGTGGCGGTGGTGGTACCGTCCCCGGCGACTTCTTTGGTTTTGGAAGCAATTTCTTGGATTAATCTTGCCCCTGTATTTTCTAAGGGGTCTTCGAGTTCAATTTCTTTAGCAACCGTGATCCCGTCGTTAACAATTTGGGGTGCGCCAAATTTCTTTTCTAACAATACGTTACGGCCTTTGGGACCGAGGGTAATTCTGACCGCATCAGCCAAGGCGTTGACTCCCTGTTCTAATGCGCGTCTGGATTCATCACTAAATGATACAATTTTTGCCATATTTGTCTGGTTACTCCTATAACGCCTGATGATGGGACTTTTGGCAATGATTGAGAAGGGAGTTGCCTTTTTCCCACTTATGTTAATTTAGCACTCTTGTGCTGTGAGTGCTAAGTCTTTAAGTCAAAGAATTGAGAAATTTTTCTTAAGTAATGGGGGGTAGGTGTGGAAGTTTAGGTAGTCAAGGTGAGGATATCTATACAGCAGTTTTCAATTGAGTGTATCCAAGTTTTAGTTAAGTGAGTGTGGGGAGTGTGGGAGGGGTGGGAAGTGTGGGGAGAATTTGCATTTTAGCTTTCCCTGCGGGAAGCCCACACTCTATCTGATAGGATGAGTGTGCGGTAGTTCACTGAGTGTCCTAACTGCGAACTCAGATCACGTTAGTCTTGTTTTAACCCAGTTAGAAGCTTATTTGGTTCGATTCCTTTACTTTGAATTAAGACATTAAATCCCCCTAAACCGGTGGGATTAATTAATTGATGGAGGGCATCCCGACGCTTAAGAATTTCTGGTAAGGTATAGTTACCATTGGATAATTCTGCTAAGCGATCGCCGAGTCCTAAGGCCATTAAAAATAAGCCTTGTTGGGTTAATCCTACTGTTTGTAATCCCAATAAGTTTCCTTGTTTTTCTAAGGCTGTAAAATCTACGTGGGTGGTAATATCTTGTTGGCCTAGATTAACGTAAGGATTATGATGATGACGATGTTGATAATAACAGTTTAATGTACCTTGATAGCGTTGAGGATGATAATATTTTTCGGCAGGATAACCGTAATCGATGGTTAACAAAAATCCTTTTTTGAGTTTCTTTGATACAGTTGCTAACCAATCTAATGCTTTTAAATTCACTTCTGTTCGATAGTTTTCTGGGTAATTATTATCGGTTATATCGACCTCAATTAATTGAAAATAGTCTAATAATTTAGGGGTGGAGATATCTGCGATCGCTTCTTTAAGATGATCATCATTCCAAGTCACGTATATTTCTTTTAATTGTTTATTATCTAGAGTAACTTGATGAATCGGAAAGGCATCGATTAATTCATTACTAAAAATACAGCCAATAAGAGACTGATTTTCTATGTCTTCCCAAGTTTTCCAACTAATGTTATTAAATTGGTTTAAATTATTTTTTTGCTCTTCAATTAAAACAGTAGATTCTTCGACAATAATATAATTAATTTTCGGGTAAATCTGAGAATATTTATTCTTAAAATAGTTCAAAATATCAGCAGCTAAATTACCTAAACCGGCTCCAACCTCCACCAATGTAAAAAAGTCATAATTATCAATAATATCTAACATTTCCTTCAACTGTTTGGCTAATAATTCCCCAAAATCTGCACCCAACGATGAAGAGGTAAAAAAGTCCCCTTGAGAACCAATATTAACCTTACCCGAACTATAATAACCTTGTTCGGGATGATATAAAACTAAGTCCATATAATCAGCAAACGTGATACGGTGATCGGGACTTTTTTGAATGGTATCAATAATAATTTCTAACATATTTCTACGATAAAATGTATGGTACTACGCATTATAGTTAGGAAATTTACAAATACTGAAACCTTTCCATAGCTTATTTTTGCCTTTTGCCTTTCGCGTAGCGGTATAGGGTGGGCATTGCCCACATTACCTAATAATTATTAAGCTTGAAATGCTTGTCTTATGGTTTCAATACGTTGACGGTTAACCCCTAAATCGGACTCACCTAAACGAGAAGCCGAACGAACATCAATGACTCCTTTCTCCTCATTAACATAAAACTCGACATCATCCACAAATCCCATCCAATGACTGGTAAATTGAGCATAAAGATAGTAATCGGTTTCTGAAATAATGTTAGTTCTTTCTTGTTGATTGATAATGCTTTTTACGTTAGCGATCGCTTTTTCTGCATCTCCTTGATAGGTCAAAGGTTTAATAAAATGGTCTGCATCTTCTGTTTGAGAAGTGACACAATTAGGAGTGCTAGGACAAGGAATTAATTCTCTATTGGTTACCCCTAAATTATTGGGTTGACTTGCTGCCAAAATGGTAGGAATATCAGGAAAAAGAACCCGAAACCCGATCCAAAGTATAACCACAGCGACAAAAATAATGAGGGTTAAAAAACTCAAATTAATGGACTTTGATTTATCTTGAGTAACAGACATGAGCAAATAATGACGTAATGACAGAGTTAACGACTTCAATTAGTTTGACATTTTTATCAACATTTGACCAGCAAAAAGGGGGTAATCTTCCCCCTTTTTCTTGATTAAATTCGCTCTTTTTCCCGAATCAATATTAATTTTTTTTCGCTTCTTGTCTAGCATTACGCCATGCTTGAACGGTACGACCCAAATTTTGGGTAAATTCTTGCCATCCCCACCAACCACCGACGCGGTGTTCATCCCAAGATGAAGAAAAAATACCATAGCTTAATCCTAACACCCCTAAACCAAACAGTCCTAAACTGACTGCACCCACCGCAGAGTTAGGAATATCTAACCAATCATGACTAACTATCCAATAAAAGACGAAAAATGAGGACATTCCAAGACCAGTAGGAATTCCTGAAAAGATAGCCATGCGTTTGATCATGCGTTTACTAACAGCATCGGGAATTGCGCTAAGACTGGCATCATTAGCAGTTTTTTTACGTTTTTCTGGAGTTTTAACCGAAGTTTTAACTGTTTCTGGAGCTTTTTTTTGTTTTTTCTTTTTTTTCTGACCAGGTTCAAAAGGAATAGAGTTTCGTGAGGAGTTTGATGGCATAAGTTTTTAAGTTGAATAGAAAATATAAAAATGAAGTTGGAATAAAAATGTGATTGATAACACACTTTTTCTGATTTTAACTTACCCCAGAGGTTATGGCTACGTGACCAGCAATCGATCACTGGCCACTGTGAATACTTATCTCTCTACACTGTCTATACTGAGGGGAATGAAGTCTCCATAAATCGTCAATCCTAATAACATCGGTTGGCCGGCTTGAATGAGTTCTCCTGTCAATACACAACTTTCATCCTTCCTAGCGGTTGCTTCAAGGGTGGCACGAATATCCACCGCCGAAAATTGCGGTCGATAGTCCCCTGACTTTTGCTGCACATAATTCCAAAGAATATCCCTGATCAACGCCTGATAACCTTGATTGCCAGAAAGCCCTTTGAGCTTATCTTTGAGGGTTTTTTCTAAACGGATGCTGGTAACTTCCATTTCAGTGGTTGAAGTACGGGGAAGGGTTTTCATGATTTTTTTCCTCTGTGAAAAGTAGACATTTCCGTAATATCAGTGTAGTATGAAAAAGTCGCTTTGAACACGATTGAAAACGTTCATGTTACTTTTTTCTTGTCCCAATTCATTTCTATTTGTCCTCGGTGGTTGTCAACCACGGCAAACTGAGGTCATGGAAAAGTGTGGACTAGAACACAAGAGTAACTTTCCGAATAAACCAACAACAGTCTTTAATTTACCGATAGGGAATCAATCTGAGCGAGATTATCCCCTCTCAGGCGATAATCAACTCCCAGAGATTAGAATATCCCCAACCCTCCAAAGCGGGTGGCGAAGACAAATCTTCCCTATCCCTAGATGAATACCTAACTCCTCAAGGTTTGTCTAACCCCCGCTTTACTCCCTAAGTAGCAAGCGGGGGTTTTGATTATAAAAACCAAAGTTGACGGAGATGAGATTGATCTATTGTTGTTCTCTTACGTATCCAATCCCATCAATGATATCTGCCATATTCAAAGCCAAACAAGACGATGTTAAAACTAACTTATACCCATGACGGATTTTATATTGACCATCTTGAAACTTCCTTAGAAGCTTGGGTGACAACTCGTGTCCTTTTAGCCTTACGATCAGGTACCAGTCTTTGTGTGGAACCGAGTAGTGCTTCTTTTTTAATTTCTTTAGACTTACCCTATGTAGATCAATTATTAAAGGATGTAGACCAATTTGGCGAGGAAATTTTAGAAGTAAACCATTGTGATGAGGAGGCGATGGAAGTGGTATTAGAAGGCACTTGGTTGGGATCAGATGTGGCCAGCGAAGAAGGGTTATTTGTCTGTCGTTTAAGCGATCGCTTAGAATCTCTTCTTTATCACATTTGGCAAGAGTCGCCGGTAAAGATTAATTAAGTGTTAGATGGGACAAAATTCTATTAGTTGGGTTTCGTCCCTCTACCCAACCTACGGACTACTAGCTTTTTTTACTGTAATTAAATAATTTTTTCCTATAGATATATAAACAAAACCCTGATAGTAAAATTAAGCATCTATCCATTTTGAAAAATCTTTAGAAAAGGTATTTAAAGAAAGCAAAGAAATAGCACTATCTTGTTTAACCAATTCATGAGATTTGACTGTATTATAGCCCCAATCTGCTAAAAATAAGTTAATTTCTGTTAAATCTTCTTGACTTTTTACTGTATTTAAAGTCTTCAATAAATCTTCAATAAACCATAAATGATTAGGCGTTTCTTGATTATCTTTTAGAATTTGACGTAAGGTTTCATATTTGGGTTGTTTAACTTCTTTGCCAAAAATATTACTTTCAGGAAATGATAAATTTTGTTGTTTCAACAGTTGTTTAACAAATCTTCCTTCTTTAGTGGTGACAATATATAAAAGGGTAGAAGAATCTAACAGTTTACCTAACTTTTCTAACACCCCTGGATAAAATTCATGTAACGCTAACCAGTTATCAAGATCAGTTTGAATCCAATGATCTCTTACTCCATCGAGTGCAGTCATCACTTGTTGTTTATTTAAGTTTTCTTGTTCGACAATTTCAGCACAAATATTATGCCAATTACTTTCAATATTTTCCTTTTCATATTCTAATACTAAAGCTCTTAATAAAATAGGCATTTCCCAACCGGTTTCGATGACGGGACGTAATTGATAAAAAGAATTAGCCCAATTTTGTAAATTATCTTGAGAGTGATCTGACCATATTTTTTGATAAGTTCTGAGAGTAGTTTGGAAATATTCCTTTAAACCGTTGCAAATGACTCCGTCAAAATCGAGGGCTAAAATTTTCGGAGCAGTGGTTGTTATCATTAGTCTATAAAATAATTAAAAGTCATTATTATTAAGTTTAACCTCATTTTCAAATTTTTACTATATAGACTAAATTAAGATCATGTATTATTTACAGTAATACCAAAAAACTGAAGTAAACTTGACAACTTCGATGAAAAAACGTTCCCAATTTTTTCAATCACTTTTACAAATTCCCCTATTTCGTCAATTTTGGGTTTTCTGGAAAGCCTTAACAGCAAGTTGGCGAGTTTATCTGGAAATCCCAGTCCCTGAAGCAGAAATAGCCCATGCTCGTGAAGCAGCTTCTATTCCTTCCTTTGGCTTCTTTTTATTATTAATTTGTGCGAGTATTCTGGCTACTTTAGGACTTTTAGCTAATAGTATCCCTGTTATTATTGGGGCGATGATTATTGCACCTTTGATGAACCCTATTTTAAGCATGGCTTTTGCCATTGTTACTGCTAATTGGAAATTATATAAACGTTCAATTATAACAATATTTCTAGGGGTTTTATCAGTCATTTTAATCTCTTATGGGATTAGTTTTTTGCTGCCGATCAATGTTGTGGGGTCAGAAGTGGTAGCACGAATTTCTCCTAATTTAATTGACTTAGGAATTGCCATCGCTGCTGGGGCTGCTGGTTCCTTTTCTTTAACCCGTCAAAGTATTGCGAGTTCTATTGCTGGCGTTGCTATTGCTGTAGCCTTAGTTCCTCCCTTATGTGTTGTAGGAATTGGGTTAGGAATAGGAGGCGAATTGGCAGTCACTATCGGACGACTATCTATTACCAATTTTAATGTATCAACTGGGGCTTTTTTGCTCTTTTTAGCTAATTTAGCAGGAATTACTTTTACGGCTTGTTTGGTCTTCTTATCTCAATCCTATGGTAGTTTTAAGAAGTCCTTTCAAGCTGTTATCATTTGGTTATTAATTATGGGAATCTTATGTGGACCCTTGACCAACTCTTTACAAGAATTTTTTGTATCTAATCGTCTTGGTTTTGAAATGAATCGTATGAGACTCGATCATCCTCAAATCTGGAAAAACACTCAAATTCATCATCTGAACGTAGAACTCAAGGGAAGTACAGCTTATGTCAATATATTGGTTAGTGCGCCACAAGGAGTGATAACGGATGAAGATTTAGAGGTGACTCAAAAACGCTTATTTAGAACTATATCAGGGGCGGGGGTTAATGCGATGGATTTAAACATTAGAATTGTTCCAGTTAAATTACGGGAATATCAGGGAATTGTTGAAAATAATTAACAGTTTAATATCATTAAAACCCAAATATAAATTATTAGGAGAAAACATTGTCACAAGAGTCAGCTTATTGGTTAGCTTGGTCAAAAATACCGGGAGTTGGACCCATCTTATTAAAACGGGTTTGGCAACAGTTTAATAGCTTAGAAACCGCTTGGAATGCTTCTGCAACTGAACTCGGACAAGTAGAAGGAATTGGGGCAAAATTACTTAATACTATTAAACAAAAGCGATCGCAAATTAACCCCCCAGACTTATTAAAACAACATTTACAAAAAAATCCCCAATTTTGGACACCCAACGATGATAATTATCCCCGTTTATTGTTAGAAATTCCTAGCCCTCCCCCGTTGCTTTATTATCAAGGACAGGTTAATTTATTAGAGAATCAGGGTCAAACTCCGTTAGTGGGTATTGTAGGGACTCGTTACCCCACTGAACATGGTCGTCGTTGGACTCGTAACATTGCCATAGCCCTCGTTAAACACGGGTTTACGGTGGTTTCAGGCATGGCTGCAGGTATCGATGGGGTTGCCCATCAAGCTTGCTTAGAAGCCGGTGGAAGGACGATCGCGGTGTTGGGAACGGGCGTGGATATGGTGTATCCCAGTCATCATAAACAACTGCATGAACGCCTAAAAAAAGAAGGTTTAATTATTAGTGAATATCCTGCGGGGACTCCCGGTGATCGTCGTCATTTTCCGGCCAGAAATCGCATTATCGCGGGGTTAAGTCGGGCGGTTTTAGTAATGGAAGCACCGGAAAAATCGGGGGCATTAATTACAGCAAGATATGCTAATGAATTTTGCAGAGATGTGTATACGTTACCCAATTCTCCTGATGTTATTCAAGCGAGAGGCTGTTTAAAATTAATTCATCATGGGGCAGAAATGATTGTTACCGAGGATGAATTGTTAGAAATGTTGGGGGCGATTCCTGAGTTAGATCAGCCCCAACAATTATCATTATTTGAAGTAGAAAAAAAAGAGACTTTACCACAGTTAGAACCCGATTTATTAAAGATTTTTCAAGCGATTTCTAATGAGGTAACCCCCTTTGATATAATTGTGGAAAAAGCAGGTTTACCCACGGCTCAAGTATCAGGAGGATTATTACAATTAGAGTTACAAGGATTAATTACCCAGTTACCCGGAATGCGGTATCAAAAAACATAAATAACTAATAGATAAAATTATGACAACCCTCGAAAATATTATTGAAAATAATCAAACTTTAAGCCGTTCTCAACTAAAAATAGATAAAGGTTTAGTCCTCTCTATTCAAATTAAACTTCGTAATTTAGGGTTATATCCGGGGGGTCAATGGATCGATGGTGATCTAGGAATAGGAAATACCTTTACTTGGCTTGGACTGACTCAATTTTGTCGAGAATTAAATTTAGTAAAAGTTCCTTCTGATACGGTTGCCATTAACCCGAAAATTGCCTCAGCATTAATAGCAACAAAACAGCTACCTTTTATCTTAGAACAGGCAAAAAATACCGATTTTATTCTCAAAAAGTTAACGGATATTCAAAAAAATTCTCTTGTGGCTGCTAATATTGGGGTTCACAATGCTTTTATTGCTCGTACGCTTCGTAATTCTCCTTTCGCTTCAGAAATAGATAATTATCCCCATTATTTAGCTGAAAAACCAGATGGAAAAAATGTGGTTTCTTATGGTATGAATACCCTGTTAACTGAGTCAGACAAAACCGTTGATTTTACCGATTATCCCCATCGAGGAAAGCTTCCTGATATTGATTCATCTGGTCTTGATTTTCTGGCCAGTAATATTTCCCATGCTTGCGTTTGTGTAGGAAGTTTTGGAGATAATAATAGTCCCATAAAAACCCATTGGTTAGGTCGAAATGCTTTAAGTCCCCAACAATTTTTAAGTTGTACTAAATTTATCGGAGTTCTTAATGCTATCGAACAAATTAATAGTCGTTTTCCTGGGGTTAATCTTGATGATTGTGTGATAGAATCTCCCAAATATAAGATGCTTGATTTACTCATCGATATGATTTCTTACCGAAAAGAAGCTTATGGGTTGATGGACCAGTCTAATCAAATTGGTGTGTTATTTAAACGGTTTACCCAACGACAAGAGTTAGAAGCATGGATAAGAGAAAGAACGGGTAATACTAAAGCTGAATTTTGTGGAAGTTATGGCACACCTCCCTTAATTACTAATCCTATGATTAAAGATTTAAGTAGTAATGCCACAGTTTTGAAATCAACCAGCGATGAAGGAAAAATCGGCAATAATTTTGTGTCTCCTTATGATTTAGTGCGGTTAATTACCATGTTAGGATGGCACTTACATCTAACTCAAAATACGCGATTTATTGGTAGTCAATGGCAAAGTTTAGAAACCTTAATTAGAGCAATGGGAGAAGACTCAGCACGATATATTGATGTTGCTTTAGAAACGTTAGGGGTTATCAATGTTATCAGTCGACCTGTGGTCATTTCTAAAGTGGGTTTTGGGGAAAGTTCTTGCACTTATGTCGCGTTTGTTAAATTAGTAGATGAACGGGTGAAACCAGCGAAACTGCGAACCTTTGCCTTAGCGTTACGAAGTCCTGATGGTTCTTTTGAGACACGAGATACTAATTTAGCAGCAGCAGTCACAGAAATTGTCAGACGCGTTTTAACGGAAGAATTAGCTTAGGGTAAGAGACTGTTTATAAACAAAATCTGGAGACGGTAAGGTGGGCAAAGTTTTATAATTTATAGGTAGTCTAGATAAATGTCTGATTTACCCACCCTACAGAACTACACTGACTACTTAAACTTTTACTTAATCATGAGAGTGAATGTCTAAAATCTCTGTCAAAACTATGGTCATTAATATGTTCAAACTATCTCGTATGATTCGTTACACGATGAGTCTTGTTTGCCTTTTATTATTATTGTGGGGAAACGTCCCTGCTTTCGCTCAAACTGCATCCTCTGATGGTGATTCTTCTATTACCCCTTATTTGAATCGTGCTATCGAAAGGGTTACAGGATTTACCTTAGATAATGGCATGAAATTTATTATCATGGAAAATCATGATGCACCGGTGGTTTCTTTTGTGACTTATGCTGATGTGGGAGGGACAGATGAACCAGATGGAAAGACAGGGGTGGCTCATTTTTTAGAACATTTAGCTTTCAAAGGAACCACAAAAATTGGGACGACCAACTACGAAAAAGAAAAAGAAGTTTTAAACCGTTTAGATCAAGTTTTCATGGAGTTAAAAGCAGCTAAAAAAACAGGAGATGAGCAAAAAACAAAAGAATTGATAGCTACCTTTCAAAAAGTCCAAAATGAAGCAGCTAGTTATGTCGAGCAAAATGCCTTTGGACGAATTGTGGAAACTGCCGGAGGGGTGAATATTAATGCACAAACCAGTGCAGATGCTACCCTTTACTTTTACAGTTTCCCTTCCAATAAAATAGAATTATGGATGTCCTTGGAATCAGAACGATTTTTAGATCCCGTGTTTCGAGAATTTTATAAAGAGCAAAATATTATCTTAGAAGAACGACGATTACGGACAGAAAACAACCCCATTGGAACGATGGTAGAAGCTTTTTTAGGGACTGCTTTTACCGAACACCCTTATAAACGTCCTACCATTGGTTATAACGAAGATATTCGTAACTTAACTCGTCAAGATGTTCGAGACTTTTTTAATATTTACTATGGTCCCAATAACCTAACCATTTCTCTTGTTGGTGATGTTAATCCCGAAAAAGTTCAACAGTTAGCTCAAGTTTATTTTGGTCGCTATGGAGAAAAACCCGAACCCCCGAAAGTAACCAAAGTAGAACCCAAACAAGAGGAAACAAGAGAAGTTACTTTAAAATTAGCCTCTCAACCTTGGTATTTAGAAGGGTATCATGTTCCCGCTTTAAGTCATCCTGATAGTGCTATTTATCAGGTCATTTCTACCTTATTAAGTTCCGGTCGAACCTCTCGGTTATATAAGTCTTTGGTAGAAGAAAAACAAGTGGCTTTAGCTGCTCAAGGGTTTAATGGGTTTCCCTCGGATAAATACCCTAACTTGATGTTATTTTATGCTCAAACTGCTCCCAAGGTATCCCTAGAAGCGGTGGCCGAAGCTTTATCTTTAGAAATCGAAAAATTGAAAACGCAACCGGTTTCTGAGATGGAATTACAACGGGTTAAAAATCAACTACGGGCGGGTTTATTGCGGTCCCTTGACTCTAATTTAGGAATGGCTAAAGCCTTAGTTGAATACGAAGTAAAAACCGGTAGTTGGCGCAATTTATTTGAGCAAGTACAAGCCATCGAAGCAGTTACATCTGCTGATATTCAACGAGTGGCCAAAGCCACTTTTGTCCCTGAAAATTTGACCATTGGTCGCATTTTACCCAAGTCTTAATCAAGAGATGTAGAGACGTTGTGTACAACGTCTCTACACCGTTTAAATGCACAATTGATTCCTATTATATAATTAAGTTAATTAGAAGAATTTGAGGGATTTCAGAGAAACAATAGGCTTAGTTAGCTTTTATTCTTTTTTTAACGTCCTTGAAGATTAGGACAAATACTATGAATATGCCCTACAATCACTACATAGACCGTGATAATCTTATCGTTTCTCCAGATAGCTCTATGTTAGAAGCGATCGCCCTCTTAAGCCAAAATTATCTCTCCCTAAAAAAAAAGAGTTGTGTATTGGTAGCAGAAAATAGGCGTTTGGTGGGTTTATTGACAGAAAGAGATATTATAAAACTAATAGCCCAGGAATTAGACTTAGAATCGGCGAAAATCTCTGAATTCATCACAGAACAACCCATTACTTGTCAAGAATCACAAATTAGTAAAATTCATAACCTAGTTAACTTCTTTACCTATCATAAAATCCGTCATTTACCCATTGTTAATCATCATCAAGAGATTCAAGGATTAATTAGCCATGAAACTCTGAAAAATGCTCTTAAAAAAGATCATCTCGTCAAATATGGTCATATTAACGAATTTATAAGCCAAGAAGTTACTCATGCGTCTCCTGATATCAATCTCTTAACATTGACACAACTCATGGTTAAACAGGGGCTAAGTGGTGTCATTATTGGCGAAACCAACAGCAATGGAAGTATTTTACCCCAAGGAATAGTCACAGAAGCCGATATTGTCAAATTTAAGAGCTTAAACCTAGATTTTAAGCGGGTAAAAGCTAAATCTGTTATGAGTTCCCCCCTGATTACCATTAAACCCTATTACACCCTGTGCTGGGTTCATCAACAGATGCAAAGAGAAAACATCCGTCATCTGGTGGTAGTGGGAGACAAAGGAGAACTCAACGGTATTTTGACTCAAAACAGCCTTTTAAAAGCCATCAACCCCCAGAACATTCATTCACTGGTTGATTCATTGCAAATCAAACTAGAAACCTTAGAAAGAGAAAACCGCGAACTCTTAGAAAAAGTTAACCAAAATTTAAAACAAACGTTCAACACGCAAGAAGAAAAAATTCACCGTTTAACCCAACAAGAGAAAGCATTATCCAATATTTTACTTAAAATTCGCTCATCCTTAGACTTAGAGACAATTTTACAAACAGCCGTCCAAGAAGTCCATGATTTGTTAGACTGCGATCGCGTTATTGTGTATCGTTGTGAAGAACAAGGGATAGGAAAAGTCATCATCGAGTCAGTTGCTGATGAAAAATGGTCAATTTTAGGACAAACCGTCGACAGTGGTTGTTTTACCTGTCGTTGGATTAAGCAATATCATCACCATCAAACAACCATTATTGATGACGTGTATCAAGCTAATTTAGAAGACTGTTACCTTCAATTTTTAGAAAAGTGGCAAATTAAGTCACAATTTGTGCTTCCACTGTTTATTAATGATCATCTTTGGGGGTTACTCGCGTTTCATAACTGTAACACCCTTCGACATTGGTTATCCCCAGAAGTCGAATTTGTGGAAAATTTAGGCATACATTTAGAAATTGCCATCCAACAAGCGGTTTTAGTCGAACAACTTCAAGAAAAGCTAACCTCTCAAGTTTATCAACAGCAAGTCGAATTACAGCAAACCCAAAGTGCTTTGAGTGAAAGTGAGGAACGCTTTCATATTATGGCGGATCATGCACCGGTTTTGATCTGGATGTCGCGGCCAGATAGCCTTTGTGATTATTTTAATCAAATGTGGCTAGACTTTACGGGACGTAGTTTAGAAGAAGAGTGGGGACATGGTTGGGCCCAAGGAGTCCATCCCGACGATTTTGAACGCTGTTTGCAGATATATCTTATCGCTTTTGAAGCGCGTCAACCCTTTCAGATGGAATACCGTTTGCGTCGTTTTGATGGGGAATATCGTTGGTTATTAGATCATGGAATTCCTCGCTATGATAGCAATCAAAAATTTTTGGGTTATATTGGGTCCTGTATGGATATTACTGAGGGAAAAAAAGCACAACAGGACTTACAAGAAAGCGAATTAAGATTTAAAGCATTTATGAATTATGTTCCCATGATTGCATGGATTAATAGCGAAGATGGTAAGTTTATTTATGGCAATCAATCGATGCTTAATTTTATGCAAAAATCGGAACAGGAGGCATTTAATCGGGATCTGAGTGAGTTATTTCCTGTGGAAATTGCCCAAGGTTATATAGAACAGAATCAAGAGATTTTGGATACAGGGGAGGTGTTAGAAAATATAGAAATCACACCACAAGAAGATGGTAATTATCGTAATTATTTAGTGCATCGATTCCCCATTGTTCATTATTCATTAAATCGTTGGATAGGGGGGATTGCCATTGATATTACGGAAAAACAAGAAGCCTTAAAAGCCTTAGAAAAAAGTGAGGAAAAATATCGGTCTTTAATCAATAATTTAAACGCAGGGGTGGTGGTTCATGCGCCTGATACTAGCATTATTATTTGTAATAAAACCGCTTGTGATTTATTAGGTTTAACCACAGATCAAATGTTAGGTAAAACGGCCATTGATCCCCATTGGTATTTTTTTCAAGAAGATGGTCAAAGAATGCAGCTAGAAGATTATCCCGTTAATAAAATTATCAGAACTCAAACAGCGATAGAAAACTATATTGTCGGCATTCATCATCCTTTAAATCAATCAGAAGTATGGGTTTTAGTGAATGGATTTCCTTGCTTTGATAAACAGGATAAGTTACAACAGATTATTATTACTTTCATTGATATTTCTTTTCGTAAAAAAATTGAGATTAATTTAGAAAAACAATTGAGAAATGCTTGTTTATTAAAGACCATTAGTGATCAAATTCGTCAAAGTTTAGAACCTGAGTTGATTCTTCAAACTGCAGCCGATGAAATTGGCAAAGCTTTTAATGTCAATCAAGCTTTAATTTTTATCTGTGAAGAGTTAGAAGATAATGAAACCATTAAAATCACTTGTGTTGCTGAATATATTGATGGTAGTTATAATTCTTTATTAGGGACAGAACTTCCCATTAAAGGTAATCCTTATATGGAAACATTAATCACTCAAGAAGGAGCGATCCCTGCTGATGATGTATTTGAGTTTCCTTTATTGACTTTTGTTCATCCTTTATTAAAGAAAATGCAGCTTAAATCTTTGATGGGAATCGGAACATTTTATCAAGGAAAAATCAATGGTGCCATTGGGTTACATCACTGTGATTATTATCATCATTGGACTCAAGATGAAATAGAATTGTTAGAGTCATTAGCAGGACAATTAGGTATTGCGATCGCTCAATCTAAATTACTACAAATCGAGCAGAAAAGACGTAAAGAATTAATGACAAATAATACAGAACTGTATGAGTCTAAAAAAGCAGCAGAATCTGCAAATAAAGCAAAAAGTGAATTTTTAGCTAATATGAGTCATGAAATTCGTACCCCTTTAAATGCTGTTTTAGGATTCACTGATTTATTAGACAATTTTATCACCGAATCAAAAGGAAAAGAATACTTAAGGGCGATTCATAGTAGTGGTAACACCCTATTAACTCTAATTAATGATATCCTCGATTTATCAAAAATTGAAGCAGGAAAAATTGAATTACAATTTAAGCCATTTAATTTACATCAATTATTATCTGAGATTGAAGGTATTTTTTGTTATAAAGCCGTAGAAAAAGGGCTAGAATTTATCATCGAAATGGATGCTCAATTACCTAAGATGATTATTTTAGATGAAATTCGTTTACGTCAAATCTTATTAAATCTTGTTGGAAATGCCTTAAAATTTACTCAACAAGGCTATGTTAAAATCAAAGTAAAATCCTCTTGTAATTCCCACGAAATAGATAATATTAACTTAACCATTACTATTGAAGATACAGGAATTGGAATTGCTGAGAAAGATAAAGAAAAAATCTTTGATGCGTTTACCCAAAGTGAAGGGCAAAGTAACCGAAAATATGGAGGAACAGGGTTAGGCTTAACCATTACCCAACGATTAGTTAAAATGATGCAAGGAGAAATATTTTTAGAAAGTAAAATAAAAAAGGGAAGTCAATTTACTTTGAAGTTTCATGATATTAAAGTTACAAATTCAACCACCGAAAATTATGAACTTACTCCCTTAGATAATAACTTGAATCAATTTGCACCACTGAGAATTTTAGTAGTAGATGATGTTGCTTCTAATCGTCAGTTAATCGCTGAATATTTTAGGTTAACTCATCATCAATTATTCTTTGCCAAAGATGGAAATGAAGCCTTAGAAGCGGTTAAAGAATGTTTTCCTAACCTAATTTTGCTCGATTTAAAAATGCCCAATTTAGATGGATGGGAAACCAGTAAAAAATTTAAAAAAGACCCAGAAACGCAACAGATTCCCATTATTATCTTAACAGCAGATTATAATGCTCAAGAACAAGAAGACTTAATGATTTTTGTTGAAGAGATTTTACCTAAACCGGTGAGTCAATCTCAATTAGCTTTAACCTTAAAATCAATTTTTGTTTCCCAACCCGTATCATCTCCTATTATTAACAATAATGAGCAAAAAATTATAGAAAATAATTTAGAGATTGAAGACATATTAAATTTACCCGAACTTATTCAAAAAATCGGTCAAGAAATGGAACAAACCGTTCCCATTCTTAAGCAAACAATGATCACTCGTGATCTAAAAAAATTCCTGGAACGTATAATAAATTTAGGTCATCAATATCAATGTAAACTACTCTTAGATTATGCCAAAACCCTACAACAACAACTTGATAATTTCGAGATGGAAAATGTTTCTAGTACCCTCGACAACTTTAGTCAAATTTATCAAAAGATTATCTCTCTTCAAGATAGACGCTAGGATGGACAAAGTTTTCGATTTTACGGGTAGTCGAGATAAATATCTGATTTTTTCACCCGACAAAATTATAGCAATCAGGTTTCAGTTGTGAGAAAATGACCAAGAGGATTTAACAGTGTTAAATCCCTACAAGGGTGGATTTGTAGGGACATAATACCATTATGTCCTCATCATTTCTCACATATCATTACTGATTGCTATAGGTTTTAATGTTCGTTAATAGGTTTTATCTTTATTGCAACAAAGTTTTGAAGATGAGTTTCCTGAAGTAACAGAAATTATGGAATTTTATTATACCGAGATTAAACTTCCTGAAATGTGGCAATAAATTAGAAACTGAGAAGACTTTACTAAACTTAATGATACTTCTGACCCAGTAAGCCTTAGATTGATCTATGAGTAGCTTTGTCAGTGTCATCGACAAGTTACGAATTGAATGTTTCAGTAAAAGTCCTAAAACCAAATTATGACCCCGATAACAACAGACGTTACCACCCCTCAACAAACTTCCTTACCCCCTAGCGATGCAAAAACACGGGTCAGTGAGTTCATGAAAACCCTTCAAGATGAAATTTGCCAAGGACTCCAACAAGCAGACGGGAAGGGTCAATTTCAGGAAGATAGTTGGCAGAGAGAAGAAGGGGGGGGTGGCCGTTCTCGTGTCCTTAGAGACGGTAATTTATTAGAACAAGGTGGGGTAAACTTTTCTGAAGTGTGGGGAAAACAGTTACCTCCCTCCATCCTTAAACAGCGTCCCGAAGCAGAAGGCCACGGTTTCTACGCCACAGGAACCTCTATGGTACTCCATCCCCGCAACCCTTATGTTCCCACTGTTCACCTTAACTATCGCTATTTTGAAGCGGGGCCAGTGTGGTGGTTTGGCGGTGGTATTGACTTAACTCCCTATTATCCCTTTGCCGAAGATGTCGTTCAGTTTCATCGCACATTAAAGGAAACTTGCGACAAACATCACCCCGAATATTATCCCGTGTTTAAACCCTGGTGTGATGAATATTTCTATCTCAAACACCGTCAAGAAACCCGTGGGATTGGAGGTCTTTTCTTTGACTATCAAGATGGGACTGACCCCTTATATCGCGGTCCCCATGCAGATAAAGCAGCAGCAAACTATAGTAATCAATTATCTCCTTTAACCCCTCGGACTTGGGAAGAAATATTTGCCTTTGTCAATGACTGTGGACGAACCTTTTTACCCGCTTATCTTCCTATTGTGGAAAAACGTCGTAATACAGAATATGGAGACAGAGAACGACAATTTCAATTGTATCGTCGGGGACGGTATGTAGAATTTAATTTAGTGTACGATCGCGGCACCATTTTCGGTCTACAAACCAATGGTCGAACCGAATCAATTTTAATGTCTTTACCTCCTTTGGTTCGTTGGGAATACTGCTATCAACCGGAACCCAATACCCCCGAAGCTGAGTTATATGATACTTTCCTAAAACCGCAAGATTGGGCTAACTGGAACGCTTAAAAGAGGCAGAGGGAGACTGGGAGACTGGGAGACTGGGAGACTGGGAGAGGGGGAGACTGGGAGAGGGGGAGACTGGGAGACTGGGAGAGGGGGAGACTGGGAGACTGGGAGAGGGGGAGACTGGGAGACTGGGAGAGGGGGAGACTGGGAGAAATCATTGATAGATATTCCCCCCCTCACCCCATCACCCCGTCACCTCGTCATCTTATCCCTCCCCACACTCCTTGTCTAATTTGTTCTTGAGAAGCGTTACAATGATGCCCATTAGCCTAAATAGTATCTAACAAGGGAATGAACCAACAGCATCAATTGAGACAAGGGCAATTTATACCCCTAAAATGGGTCAAAGGGCTGATCTTACTATTACTCCTCAGCATAGTTGCCTGTCAATCGAGTCAGCAAGGAAGCCAAACCGTAGAAACCTCCGGCGAAACCAGAGACGAAACCAATTTAAAACTACAAAATGCAACCCTAGAACAATCCAACGCTGAAGGAGAAATTCTTTGGAAAATACAGGTAGATGAGGCTAAATACAGTCCCGATCGCAAAACAGCTAATTTAACCGCCGTTAAAGGCAATATTTTTGAAGATGGGAAAGTCGTCTTACAGGTAAAATCGGATTATGGCGTTATCCAGAAAGACGGGGCCGAGATTTTTCTCAAAGAGAATGTGGTGGCGGTAGACCCTCGTAATAAAGCAGTTCTTCGTAGCGAAGAAGTGGAATGGCAACCCAAAGCATCCCTATTAACCGTTCGCAAAAACGTTCGAGGTTCTCACCCTCAACTCGAAGCATCGGCCAATGAAGGTAAATATAACACCCGTGAACAAAAATTAGAATTAAACGGGAAAATTAAAGCCACTTCCGAACAACAACGATTAAAGTTAGAAACAGAACATTTAATCTGGGAAGTTGCCAAACAAACGGTGATCGGCGATCGCCCCTTAAAAATGATCAAGTTCCAAGATAAAACCATTACCGATCGCCTCGTCGCCAATAAAGCGAGGGTTCTATTAGATAAAAAACAAATTATCGTTAAAGAAAATATCGAATATAAATCCCTGAAACCCCCTCTACAAATAGCCACTAACGAAATTATTTGGCACTATCAAACCCGTCAAGTTTATTCCAGCGAACCGGTGCAATTGATTCAATACGCCCAAAATATCACCATTACCGGTAACGAAGGTCATGTTAACCTAGCAGAAAATATGGCTTATCTTAAAGGAGGGGTGAAAGGAAACAGTCAAATGAATGATAGTAAATTGTATGCCAATAATTTAACCTGGAATATCGTCAATCAAACCATTGAAGCCGATGGGAATGTCATTTATGAACAAAATCAAAACCCGAAGTTTAATTTAACCGGAGAAAAAGCCGTCGGTACGTTAGTTGATAATAATATTGTGGTCACGAATAGCGATCGCCAACAACGAGTCGTTACCGAAATTTTCCCAGAGTAAAATGAGTTTAAATCCTTGTATTGTTCTCGTCAAACTTGATTATTTGTTTAGTCAGCGTATCGCGCCAGAATTGCAAGAAGCTGGCTATACACCCATTATTATTAATGATAGCCGTCAAGCTATTGAAAATGTGAAAACCCATCAACCTGCAATGGTGATGATCAATTGCCAGCTTAATGATAACACCGGATTTACCCTTTGTACGCAGTTGAGAAAACTGCAACCATCCCTCATTTTAATTATGATGATTAATACAGAAACCGTCGAAGAAAGGGTGGCTTGTTTAGAAGCAGGGGCCGATGATTATCTCTTAAAAACCGATTATAGTCCAGCACTGTTAAAATTAGTTCGCTTTTATTTAACCCCACCTCAAGTTGTTAAAGAACAATTACAATATAAAGATATTATTCTTGACTTGACAACACGACAACTTTTTGTTAACAATAATCCTATTGCTTTAACCATGAAAGAATTTGAATTACTTAAATATCTGATGTCTCATCCTCAAGAAGTATTAAGTCGAGAGAAGATTTTAGAAAATGTTTGGGGAGAAGACTTCCAAGGAGAATCTAACGTCATTGAGGTTTATATTCGTTATTTACGGCTCAAAATAGAAAATGAGAATCATAAACGCTTAATTCATACCGTTCGTGGAGTGGGTTACGTTTTGCGAGAAGGATAACCGGTAAGGTGGGAAGGGATTTGTAAAATTTATTTTTGAAACAATTTATCAAATATTATGTTCAAAACGATTAGTTTTATTTTTTTAATTAGTCTTTTTTTAATGGGATGTTCCTCTTCTACCCAGGCAAAATATACCAAAGAGGGAACCCAAGAAATTACAGACAAGGGGCAATACCTTCCCATTGAAGCGACGGTTCAAATAGAAGAAACCCTGATCGAGTTAGAAGTAGCCAAAACCCCCCAACAACAACAAATTGGCTTAATGTATCGTCAATCTTTAGATAAAAATCGAGGCATGATTTTTGTGTTTGAACAGCTACGTCCAGTTAGATTTTGGATGAAAAATGTTAATATTTCTTTAGATATGATTTTTCTGGCCAATGGTAGAGTAAAAGCTGTTTTAGACAATGTTCCCCCTTGTAGTGTTGATCCCTGCCCCACTTACGGACCCGAAAACTTAGTTGACCAAGTGATTGAACTACCCGGCGGAAGGGCGAAAGAGTTAGGGATTGAAGCAGGAGATGAACTAGAAATTAAATTTATAGAAAATACCTCTTGGAAGCCTTAAAACAATAATAAGTTTTATGAACCAAGGGTTTGACAAATATCTATAGATTTTCTAAATTATTTATAATACGATCTACACATAACATAGAGAGAAGAACTTACTCCACCTGAGTTCGGAGTTCTAAGTTACCCCTTAGACTTACCTCAGGCATATTTTAGCAATGAGATCATCAGAGAAAAGAGATTCGTTGATTTTGCAAGTTATCTCTATAGTTGCCTGACATTAAACCTAAATTAGTTTAATAATAAAAGGCAGTTAAATTTGATAGATGCTCATCAGTAGATTGGTTGATGGTGTGAAGAGAAACAAGAAGAATAACTGAATAATTCTGGCCAAAAAGTTGTTTTTCTGATAACTGAATGTATTGAGAAGAAAACAGGGGATAAATAGGATGAAATATCCTAAAAACTTAGCCTGTATCCAGTTAGCTTTCTAAAAAAAAGTTATATCTATACCCATTAACTCAAAGCTCAATCAATTATCACCAGAAGCAAAAATCATGATCAGTTCTTAGAACCCAGACCATTATTTGTGATTACTCCTCAAGGTAAGATTACTATGTCACACACCACCTACAAACAATTCTTACGTTTTTTACACGAAGAACTATATTTATCTGCTGACTCCATTGCTGTTGCTCAACGTTCTATGGAACAAACCCAAGGGCCGTTACCGATGCTTTTGTGGCAATATGGTCTCATTAATTTATACCAATTAGATAAAATCTACGATTGGTTAGACTGTCCCTCTAACACCAGTAACCAAGAGCATTGAGTTGGAGACCTGACCCCGAACAATAAGAAGACATAGTTAAATAATAGAACATTCACCCAAAAAGTTTATACAATCTTCCTAACCAGGAGCGTTAATCCATTGAGTATTCATGACCTTTAACTATGGACGGGAAATCTGCGGTAATTTAAGCACGGCCCAATCAAGGGAATGGTTGATTACTAACGGCATTGGGGGCTATGGTTGCGGGACAATATCAGGGGTCATTACCCGTTGTTATCATGGGTTATTGATTGCTGCGTTGAATCCACCACTGAAGCGAACCCTACTCCTTTCAAAACTGGATGAAACCATCCAATACGATTATCAAACCTATTCTTGCTTTACAAACCGTTGGTTCGATGGGACGATTTCTCCCCAAGGCTATTTGAACATTGAGAGTTTCCGCTTGGAAGGGACGATTCCCGTTTGGACCTTTGCTTGTGGAGATGCACTGATTGAAAAAAGAGTTTGGATGCAGCAAGGGGAAAATACCACCTACACCCGTTATACCTTTAAACGAGGCAGCAAAGCTTTACAATTATCCATCAAAGCCCTAGTTAACTACCGTGATCATCATGGAACCACTCAATCAGGACAGTGGAAAATGGGGGTAGAAGAAGTACCAAAGGGCCTATGTGTCACCCCCTATGCAGAAGCAACCCCCTTTTATCTGTGGGGCCAAGGGGCAGAAGTCACCTTAAACTATCATTGGCATTTGGGCTATGATTTAGCCATGGAACGATATCGGGGATTATGGGATCGAGACGATCACTACAATGCCGCCACCTTTAACAGAACCCTCACCCCCGGAGAGTCTTTAACCATTGTCGCTAGTACCAACCCTCAATTCCCTTTAGAGGGAGAAGTCGCCCTGCAACAACGCTACGATTATGAACAGGGGTTACTCAAACGCTGTTCCCATTTTTCCCGTCCTTGGGTGAAACAATTGGTCTTAGCGGCGGATCAATTTATTGTTGAACGCCCTTCCACCCATAACCCAGAGGGCAAAACCATCATTGCTGGTTATCCTTGGTTTGCAGACTGGGGACGAGATACCATGATTGCTTTACCTGGGTTAACTTTAACCACAGGCCGGCCTGATATTGCTCACGATATTCTCAGTACCTTTTCTAAATACCTGGACGGGGGAATGTTACCCAATGTTTTCCCCGATGATAGCCAAACCCCTCAATACAACACAGTAGACGCTATCCTTTGGTATTTTGAGGCCATCCGTGTTTACTATAGCGTCACAGGAGATATTACCCTACTCAAAGACCTTTATCCCCTCCTACAAGATGTGATCGAATCTCACCGTCAAGGAACCCGGTACAATATTCATCTTGATAGCGATCATCTGATCTATGCGGGTCAAGAAGGCACTCAGTTAACTTGGATGGATGCCAAAGTAGGGGAGTGGGTGGTAACCCCTCGTCACGGTAAACCCATCGAAGTGAATGTTCTTTGGTACAACGCCCTAACAATTATGATTGAAATTGGGGACATTTTAGGACAACCCACCGGGGAATATAAAACCATGGCCCGTCATACCCATGCCGGCTTTCAACGTTATTGGCATCCTTCCCTCAAATATTGTCAGGATGTCCTGGATAGTCCCAATGGCCACGATAAGTCCATGCGGCCCAATCAAATTTTTGCCGTTTCCCTACCCCACAATAAAACCACTGCACCTTTACTCAAACCCGAACAACAAAAGTCAGTGGTGGATACGGTGGCGAAAATGTTAATTACCTCCCACGGACTGCGATCGCTTTGTACCACCCATCACCAATATCAGGGCCGTTACGGGGGAGATCAAGTGTCGAGGGATAGAAGTTACCATCAAGGAACGGTGTGGGCCTGGTTAATTGGTCCGTTTGTGGAAGCCCATTGGCGAGTTTATGGCGATCGCAACTTGGCTAATAGTTTTCTTGAACCCATGGCCAACCATCTCAATGATGGGTGTGTGGGCAGTATTAGCGAAATTTTTGATGGGGATGCCCCGATGATTCCAAGAGGCTGTTTTGCCCAAGCTTGGAGTGTAGGGGAAGTGTTAAGGGTTTGGGCTAACATTAATGAATTGTCTTAAATAAACTATCCCAAATTAACCAATGAGTTTAGATTATGATCTCGTTATTATTGGTCATACCTTAGAGGCTTTTTTTGCAGCTTCACAAGCCATAAAATACAAAGCAAGAGTGGCTTTAGTTTTGGGAGACCTCAATAATAATAATTGGCATGAACCTGATAGTTTAATGCTTAATTATTTAATGGACATTGATCGTCATTGGCATTATTTAACTCAATGGGATCTGAACATTAATCCCGTTTCTAATTTAGATTCTCAGCAAATCAAACAATGGAGACATGAAGTTAAACAAGATATCAAACTTGTCAACCCTTTAGACAAATTAGCCCATTTAGGGGTAGATATTATTGAAGAATCAGGAGAATTTTGTCGTCTTCCTCAGTTGGGTTTGGTTCTCAACAATAGAACCTTGCGATCGCGTCGTTATTTGTTAGCGACGGGTTCCATCTCTAGGATTCCTAATATTCAAGGACTAACAGAGGTTGGCTATATTGTTCCGGAAATATTAGACATAGATACACTTCCCCAAAATATCGTAATTCTCTCACAAACCTCTTTAGGTATTGAACTCGCACAACAATTAAACTATTTAGGGAAAGACATTACTCTAATTGTTGAAACATCTAATATTTTACCCCAAGAAGATGAGCAGATTGTACCGTTAATTCAAGCTATCTTAGAAACAGAAGGAATAAAATTACTAAGTAACTGTCCAATTACGCAAGTCAGAAAAATTGAAGGTAAAAAATGGATACAAGCAGGAAATGAAGCCATAGAAACTGATGAGATTATTATCATCAATCAAACAAAACAAAATATAAAAGGATTAAATTTAAAAGGGGTAAAGGTTAACCTAGAAGCAGGACAAATTAAGATTAATAATAAATTACAGACCACAAACCCAAATATTTATGCTTGTCGTCATTCTTTTGCATCTAATATAGCTCAATATGAAGCCAGTATTGCTGTTAAAAATGCTATTTTTTATCCTTTTTTTAAAGTGAATTATACTTTCCATCCTACGCGAATTTTAACCAATCCTATTGTTTCAAGGGTGGGACTAAGAGAAACCGAAGCGAAACAAACATATAAAGATGATTTAATTATTATCAAACAAAATTATAAAACCTTAGTTAAAGTAAAAATAGTCAACGAAACCACTGGATTTTGTAAATTAATCACTCGTCGTAATGGTCTAATTTTAGGGTGTCATATCATTGGTCATAATAGTGATGAAATCATTCATCTAGTTGCTTTAGCTATGAAAAATAAAATAAAAATTCAGCAAATTTCTCAATTATTTCCTTTATATGGAACAGCATCAGAAATCATATTACAAATTTCTCGAGAGTGGCAACAAAAAAAACATGAAGATAATAAATTATTCAATAATTGCTTAGAAAGTCTACTATTTTGGCGTAGAAAATGGAAGCTTTAAGAGAGTATTTATTCAACGAACACTAAAACCTAGTTCTGTAAGGTGGGCAAATCAAATATCTATCTAAATTATCCCTAATAGCAGTTTTCAATTGGGTGTATCAATATTTTAGTTAAGTTGAGTGTGGGAAGTGTGGGAGGGGTGGGGAGTGTGGGGGGAATTTTTATTTTCATTGTTAGTCTATTGATATGAAAACTGCTGTAAAATAGAAAACTTTGTCCACCCTACGGTCTATTTTAGAGCAAAAAATGGAAGCTTTAAGAGAGTATTTATTCAACGAACACTAAAACCTAGTTCTGTAAGGTGGGCAAATCAAATATCTATCTAAATTATCCGTAAAATAGAAAACTTTGCCCACCCTACGGTCTACGAAAACCTAAATTCAGATAATTTAAGAATTTAAGGTGAGAGTTACCCACCCTATCCATGAAGAAGTTAAGAAGCTGATAAAATTTGTTCATCTAAACTAAAATCAATATCAGCTTCATCTCTTTTAGATGCTAAATAATCATTCTCAAACGAGTCTTTCAATCCACTAATTAAATCATATTCTGGTTGCCAATTTAATTCTCGCAATGCTTTATGAATATCAGCAAAAAAGTGCTGCATTCTTAAGGGAAAGGCTTTCTTTTTACCAAAGTCAAATTCTTTAGGTTCATAATGAACAATATTAAGATCATCAAGAGATTTTCCCGCAGCCACAGCGCAAGCTTTAGCTAACCCATCAAAAGTAACATAACGTTCCCCTGAAATGTTATAAATTTGTCTGATCGCTGTTTCATTTCCTAATACTGCAGTCATCCCTTTAACTAAGTCTTGAATATGACCAAACTGGGTAAAATGTAAGCCATTACCAGGAATAGGAATAGGCCGATTTCTGACAATTCGATCAAAAAACCACGCTTCTAAATCGTTATAATTTTGCGGTCCATAGATATAAGTGGGACGAATAGAAGTCCAAGGAATGCCTGATTTTTCTAAGTAACTTTCTGTCTCAAATTTTCCTTTATGACGACTATTGGGATCAACCTTATCCTCCTCAATATGAGGCATTTGATCGGACTTTAAATACACCCCTGCTGAACTGACATAAACAAAATGTTGAACCTTATTATTAAAGATTTCTACTAAGGGTTGAGTATCGCTTAATTCACGGCCATTGTTATCAAAAATAGCATCAAAATTCTCAGAAGCTAACTTTTCTTTTAACTGGTTAGCATCTTTGCGATCGCCATGAATTTCCGTTATTCCTTCAACGGGGGCCGGTTTATTTCCCCGATTAAATAGGACCACCTCATGACCTTGTTTAACTAATTCTTTGGTTAGATAAACCCCAATAAAACGGGTTCCCCCCATGATTAAAATACGCATATTTTCCTCAATTGTTTCTAGTGACTTTAGACTAGAATACTATAGTTTTGAAGAAATTTTTATTTTATTTAGTAATCAACTTATAAAAAATATAACTAAACAATTATTATCTTAAGTCTAAATCAGGATAACTATCAGGATATTCTAGCTTATCTTGATTAGACCAATACCATTCTTCTGTTTCTTGAATAACCTCTCCTAATGTTGGCCATGAATCTTCCCCAACCCAAATAGGACTATCTGAGAGTTCTTCTCCCGTTTCCCAATCAAAAAGATGTTTATGATGTATGTCTTTATGTTCTTGTCCTAGACTTAATACAAAAAAGACAAAAACTCAGAAATAAATACCGTTAACCTCTAAAGCATAATGAGTTAAGCTACTTTTTCGGGAGGAAGTCGACGAATTTCTGAATAAAATGCGCTGCGACTATACCCGTTTTGTCCTTTCATTAAACTGGTACGTAGTCGTAAGTTGGGACTAGCAAACCAGATTCTTTCTTCTAGGGAAAAATCCCCAACGTTAAGGGTAAGGGTTAACGCTTCATCTTCTCCTAAACTATAATGTCCTTGGAATGATGGTTGAGACTGAAAAGTTTGTATAATTTGCCCTGTTTGTGGCTGATGACTATCAGGAATAATAATCATGGTTGCGTTGCCAACTTGCTTTTTCTGGCTATAGTCAGTGGAACTATTCCAACTCGCTTTTTGACCACCAATCGCTCGATCGGGATCGATCCGATGTTGTTGACAAAGGGAAACCAGCAAAGAATCATCCGTGTCTAACCATTCTACGGTTAATTCTGATTTATGACTTTCTGCTTTTTCTGTATCAAACTGATAGCTACTGCGCTGAGAAAACCATTGGCCAACACATGATTCTAAAAAGGTTTGTATTTCCATGAACACTGCTCAATGATCGGATAAAAATAGGGTAACGGGTTACTTTAATCCCTGTCATTTTTCATGATTTAGGGAACTAAATGAGACTATTTGTGGCTATTTTCTAAGCAAACCCACAACCCTAATTGTATCATGACATCTCACCATTTCTTACAGCAGTTTTCATATCAATACATTAACATTGAAAACCGCTATTAGTCGTCTTGTTGAAGAAGGTTAAGAGAAAATAAAGCCGCTTCTCTGACTTGGGGTTGAGGATCTTTGGCTAAGAAGTTGAGTGCTGAAAGGCTCTTGTCTGTGTTAAAGTTGCCTAGAGCTTGTGCCAGACGTTGACGTACTAACCAGTCTTCGGCATCAGCAAAGCGCAAAATGTCGTCAATGGCATCAAAAGCGCGAATTTCTCCTAATGCGGCGATCGCTGCTTGCTGCATCACCGTTTCCTTGCTATCTAAAGCCTGTAACAAAAGGTTTTTGGCGCGAACATCCCCTATGTTACCCAAGGATACAGCCGCACTAAAACGCACTAACCACTGAGTATCCTCGTAGAAGGCTCTGGATAAGGGTTCGTAGGCACGAGGATCTTGAAGATATCCTAAGGCACCAGCAGCATCAGCCCGAATCCCATAGTCCGGGTCGGTTTCTAATAGTTTAACTAGGATCGGGTAACATTCGTCGGTTTGTTTGACTCCCAAGGCAAAGACTGCCATCGATCGCACTTGTAATACTTCGTCGTCTAACACTTTTTTAATCAAGGGAACCGCCTCTTCTGCAGATACTCCCCGTAAGGAAGCTAAGGCTAAAAGGCGATCGCGGGAGTTTTCGCTTTCTAGTTGTAGGGATATTTGTTGTAAGTCAGTGGCAATCATTTTTGTAACATTTCTTCATAACTCGTACTTCTATTGTAACGATTTTTTACAAAAAGATCACAAATGGCTCATTTTGTTGGTGCAGTTCATAGAATTAGCCAATAAATATCAGGAAGATTAATTTTGTTGGCCACTAGCTTGAGAATTTTAAAGACTTGAGAACTTTTTAGAGGATTTCCTTCTTTATCCGTAAACAAAAGGTCTGATTTTTGAGGGTTATATCCATTGAGAAATACGGTTAAATAGGGTTGTAATTGAGCTAAAATTGACACTTTTTTGACCTTTTGCAACGTTGAGTCTCGAATAAGAATGAGTTCAGGGGTAATATCCTGTTTTTGTAAAAATAAAATGTCCTCAATTTTGGAGTTGGTAAAGTAAGCTATGGCGACGATAGTCCTATATTGAAGGGGTAAAACTTCCAAAAAATCTTCTAAGGGTGAACCTTGGGGTTTCCGCCGTTGAGGGGGAAGGATTATGCTAATCATTGTAAAGGATTGGGGTGCAGAGTAATTATGAAAATATTATTAATATAGTGATATCTTAACAAAAAAATACTCAAAAAAACCATCTTGTCAACAAGAATACAAGAATCATTATTGAGAAAAATGGTTGCTTAATGCGATCCATTGGTTTAAATCTAAATTTTCAGCACGAACTTGAGAATTAAGGTCGATTTTTGTTAAAAATTCTTCGAGGCGATCGCTATTAATTAAACTTTTTAAATTATTCCGTAACATTTTACGACGATTAGAAAATCCCAATTTAATTAAGGTTTCTAAATATTTAGAATTACTAGCAGAATTGAGTAAGGAACGAGGACGAAAGGTAATGACAGCAGAATCAACTTTTGGGGGAGGATAAAACGCTTTACTTGGAACATCACAAATGTAATTACAGTCGGCTAGATATTGCATTTTAATGGACAATGCACCATAATTCTTATTACCGGGAACTGCAACAATTCGTTGAGCTACTTCTTTCTGAATTAATAAAACAATGAGATCATAAGATGGGTTTTGAGGGGAAGAAACTCGACCTAAAAGTTTTTCTAAAATGGGGCTAGTAATATTATAAGGAATATTGGCAACCACTTTATTAATAGGAAGAAACTTAGGAAAATCTTTGGCTTCTATGTCAATATCTAATTTTAAGACATCTCCTTGTAATAGTAAAAAATTATCGTAATTACCGAAACTTTTAACCAATTTTTTACAGAGATCCCGATCTAATTCTACCGCGAGAACGGAAGAGGCTAACGGCAAAAGACGGCGGGTTAAAATACCCGTTCCTGGTCCAATTTCTAAGAGGCGATCGCTATTTTTTAGGTTCGCAGCCTGTATAATTTGATTAAGTGCTGTTTCACTGCGTAACCAATGTTGAGCGAAGCGTTTACGGGGTTGGGGCATAATTGATAATATCTTAAAGTAATTCTTTTTTTATGACATCACCTGATACTGAGAAACTCCATTTTACCACAAAATTAGCCTATGGTGCTGGTGATTTTGGACCAGCGATCGCTGCTAATATCTTAGTCTTTTATTTATTATTTTTCTTTACCAATGTAGCGGGATTACCCCCTGGTTTAGCGGGAAGTATTTTAATGATTGGTAAAATTTCCGATGCTATCAATGATCCGATTATTGGGGTATTAAGTGATAAAACCCGTTCTCGTTGGGGTCGTCGTCTTCCCTGGATTTTAGGAGGAATTATTCCCTTTGCTTTATTTTATACCCTACAGTGGACAATTCCCCAATTTAGTGACAATTCAACTGTGAATCAATGGGGATTATTTGCTTACTATGTGGTTATTGGTATTTTGTTTAACATTACTTATACTACAGTTAATTTACCGTATACAGCATTAACCCCTGAACTGACTCAAGATTATAACGAAAGAACCAGTTTAAATAGTTTTCGATTTTCTTTTTCCATTGGTGGCAGTATTTTATCGTTAATTCTTTATATTTTAGCTTCCCTTGCTTACCCAGAAGATCCCAAAATACGATTTTTTATTTTAGGAGTAAGTTGTTCTATTTTAGGCATTATTGCTCTTCTTTGGTGTAGTTTACGGATTCAAGAAAAAGGGAGAGATGCCATCTTAAATTTAAGCCAAAAGAAACAATTAGGAATTGTTTTAACTGGGTTTAGTAGTTTAGGTATTATTTATGGAATTTTGAGAATGATTCCTATCACATCCACATTGATAGGAGGAAAAGGTCAAATCGATTATATTAGCTTTTTTTCTATTTTATCTGGTTTATTACTATTGGGATTTGGCTATAGTTTATTATTTGCAAAAATAGAAGACCATTTAGTTAATAATGAAGCAAAACAAGAAAAAAAAGCGAGTGAACAAGAATCTAGTTTATCCTTTGGACAACAATTAAAAATTGTCTTTAATAACCGTCCATTTTTGTTTGTGATTGGTATTTATTTATGTTCCTGGTTAGCTGTTCAATTAACCGCATCTATTTTAGTATATTTTGTGGTTAGTTATATGAACCTAAAAGAAGATCAATCAGGTTTAGTGGCATTAGCTGTTCAAGGAACCGCTTTAGTGATGTTATTTTTTTGGCAGGCCGTGTGTCAAAAATTAGATAAAAAAATTGTCTATTTTCTAGGGACAGGGGTTTGGATTATTGCACAAATTGGACTCTTTTCATTACAACCGGGACAAGTCAAATTTATGTTTATTTTAGCCATTATGGCCGGGTTTGGGGTATCTGTTGCTTATCTCATTCCTTGGTCGATGGTTCCCGATGTCATCGAATTAGATGAATTAGAAACCGGACAAAGAAGAGAGGGGGTATTTTATGCCTTTATGGTACTCTTACAAAAGTTTGGATTAGCTCTAGGATTATTCTTAGTAGGTTTGGTCTTAGAAGCAGCCGGATTCGTTGAACAAATTCCCGGTCAACCCATACCCACTCAACCCGAAACCGCTTTATTTGCCATTAGAATTGCCGTCGCTCCCTTACCGGCTATTATTTTAATTGTGGGCTTAATTTTAGCTTATTTTTATCCCATTACCCGTGAATTTCATCAGGAAATTCGTTTAAAATTAAAAGAAAAAAATCAACAACAAGAAACTCAAGAATAATCATTACGCATTTCTAATTTCTTCAACTTTTTTACGATTAGCTTCCTTATCTTTTGGAATCCATTGACCCACTTTTTCATCCCAAACCGCTTCCGTATAAACGGCTTGCTCCCAATTTCTAGCAGATTTAATTTGTTTATTATTGAGCAGTACCGTTTTAAACAGATAAGCTTCATTGAGATCCGTTTCTTTGAGATTGGCTTCACTGAGGTCCGCTTCGCTGAGATTCGCTTTAGTCAAGTTAGCTTCTTTGAGATTGGCTCCCCTGAGAAACGCTTTGCTCAGGTTGGCTTCTATAAAATAAGCTCCCACTAAATACGCTCCAATGAGATAGGTTCCGATGAGATAAGCTCCAATGAGATCCGCTTCTCTGAGGTTGGCTCCAATGAGATCCGCTTCTCTGAGGTTGGTTCCACTGAGGTTAGCTTCGCTGAGGTTAGCTCCACTGAGATTGACTTCTCTGAGATTGGCTCCACTGAGATAAGCGCGACTAAGATTCGCTTGAGATAGGTTCGCTTCCCGTAGATGAGCGCGACTAAGATTGGCTTCACTAAGGTTAACTTCACTGAGGTTGGAACGATCGAGATCAACTTCACTGAGATTAGCCGCCATCAGATTCGCTTGACTGAGGTTTGCACCACTGAGGTTAAGTTTTAAGCGATTAACCGCATCTACATCAATCAAAAAGTTCATGACATTCCCTTTGCGTAAGGGATCATTTTCAAATCTTCTTAATGTGGCTAAGGTTCGCGCTCGAATCAAATCGATCGCAGAATTTAAGAGCTTTTCATCCTCGAGGGTAATGTCAGATCCTTTGTCTTGTATGGCTAACAAATTTTTATCCACCAACAACACAGAAACCCGATCAAAATACACCTGTAAAATCGTTTCGCATCTTTCCTTTTCTGTGCGAGTCTGCTGTTTCTGCTCCAACCAATATCCCAAACCCCCTAAGGTGACGGGGATACTTAATAAACTGAGCCAATCCCACACCGTTTTTCCGGGGGAAATTTCAGTTTTCTCAATGGTTTTAACGATATTTCCCTGTTCATCTTTTTCCACGGTTTTTGTGACCGACTCCACTTCTCCAATACCGATACCAGAAGGACTGAGAAGGGGAGAAACCCCAACCAGGATAATGATCACAGGAACAACAAGCCACCACCTAGTTTTGGCCAAAGCTAGGGGTTTAATTTTCTGAGAAGCCATAAAATTGTTAATTTAGTGATGAATTGGGCCAGACTTAAAGCGTCCCTTTAAAGATACCTTGAGGCCGAATTAACAGAATGAGAATCATAATAAATAAAGCCACCCCTAACTTATAATCAGGTCCCAACCAAGGTACACTTAACTCTTGGACAACCCCAATAACCAACCCACCAGCGATCGCACCATAAGGGTTGCCAATTCCTCCTAAAATAACGGAGGCAAACATGGGTAAAATTAAAAACCATCCCATATTGGGGCGTACGGTACTGGTGATCAACCCTAACATGACACCCCCTAGGGTGGTTAAAATGGCTGTAATCACCCAAGTCCAGAGGACAACTTGTTCGACATTAATGCCTGAAACCCTCGCTAAATCAATATTATCAGCTACGGCTCGCATGGCCTTGCCAATCTTTGTTTTTTGTAATACTAAATGTAAAATGGCGATCGCTACTATGGATAAAAGAATGGCCCAAATTCGATCGGTGGCTAATTGTAATCCTAAGAATTTTTGAGCTTGCACTAAGGGAATATCGTAGCGTTGATTTTTTGCCCCCCAAATCATTAAAATGCCGTTACGCAAGAATAGAGCTAACCCAATGGAGATAATAATTAGGGTGGTGGAAGTTGCCTTGCGATCGCGCATCGGTTTCCATAGTAAGTATTCCGATATCAACATAGCAATAATCGTCCCTATGGCTCCAACCACTACCGATAAGCCCAGGTTTAAGTTTAACCCGTCAGGACGGTTTACTAACCAGGTTAAATAAGCTCCCAACGTCATAAAATCCCCGTGAGCGAAGTTAGACAGGCGTAAAATGCCATAAGTGAGGGTTAACCCGACTGCAGCGAGAGCGATCACGCTACCAATGGCTAACCCGTCAAATAAATTTTGTGCGGTTCGTAAGATCAGTTCTGATGTTTCCATGCCCCAAAATTGTTCTATCTGTCTCAATGAAGATACACTATCTTGGGGAATTTTGGGTGGACATTATCGCTTCGCTCGAAGTCAGAAGTTAGAAGTCAGAAGTCAGAGGTCAAAAGTCAGAATGAAAAAAGGTGACTTTTTATGTTATTTTAGAGCGACAATTTCCTGATTAATTTTTACTTCACACTTCACACTTCTGACTTCTTGAACCACCCAAGGGATAATTATAACTGTTTTCCGGACTTGCGATGAGCGATCGCCGTTAACCCCTGATCTTCTAAGACATCTCCCTGGTTAACTAAGGCAAACACTAACCAGCGATCGCCGGCCTCTACTCGTTGTTGTACGGTACATTCAAGATAGGCTAACCCTTCTTTTAAAATCAAACACCCATTAGAGGCGGTTTCGGTCTCCAGTTGCTCAAAAGGACTACTATTGGACTCGGAAAAATGTTTCCTGACATTCCGTCCTTCTTTGAGAATATTGACAATAAACGGGCTATCTGCTTCAAAATCTGCCTCGTTCCACTGTTTTTTATCGATGGCAATCATTAACCCTGGGGGATTAAAGGTAGCTTGAGAAATCCAAGAGGTTAAAAAGCCTTGATGGTGATGGTTTTCACAGGTGGTAATGACACAGATCGAACCCACAATACGGCCGATCGCTTGTTCGGTGCGATCGCTTTGTACCGTCGTTAACCCAGCGGCCACAGTCCCTTGTTTTTGTCGTTTTTTCAGGGTTTGGGCGAAATTAACCCCAGTTTGTTGACAGTTTTCTATGGCAGTTTCATCGGGACTAAAACGAACTCTCAGAGGCTCAAAACCTAACTTATAATTGCCGTCTCTTAATTTTTGGCTGATAAAGTCAACCGCTTCTCCACTCCAGCCATAGGACCCAAATACCCCCGCTAATTTGGTTTTACTAGCATTACCTAAGACAATCCCTAACGCGGTTTCAATTTGCACCGGTGCGTGACCCCCCAACGTCGGAGAACCGATCACAAAGCCGTCACAGTCTTGAATTGCACGGGTGATCGCTTCAGGGGTAGCTGACTCACAATTAATTAATTCTACCCCTACCCCTTGATCCATGATCCCTTGTGCGATCGCTTGGGCCATAATGGTCGTATTTCCATAAGCAGAAGCGTACAATAACGCCACTTTCAAATCTTGAGACTGTTGTTGTTGACACCACTGACGATAATCGTAGGTTAAACGACTTAAACTATAGCGTACGATCACCCCGTGGCCAGGGGCGTAATATTTGGCAGGAAATGACTCAATTTTGTCTAAAATCTCGGCCACTTGTTTGGTTTGCGCCCCATGCAAACAGTCAAAATAGTAACGGCGATCGTTGTCTAACCCTTTCCAGTCATCATCAAAGATAGCATCATGACACAGATGTAAGCCAAATAATTTATCGGTGTACAGGATACGAGTTTGACTATCATAGGTACAGAGTCCATCGGGCCAGCGTGGGGTGGGAATAAAGGTAAACTGTAGACGATGGCCTTGTCCCAAATCTAAGCTATCCTCAGAACGGACTACCTTAATTTTGTCTTTCCAGTGGGGAAATGTGGCTTTTAAACTCTTAGCTGCCGGTTTAGAGCAAACTAGGGTCATTTGAGGGGCTTTTTCTACTAGAATCTTTAACGTGGCCATACGGTTGGCATTAACATGACCTAAGATCACATAGTCTATTTTAGATAAAGCTCGATGATGTTCTAATTCTTGTAAGAAAATTTCGCTAAACGACTCCCCCGGTGGATCAAATAAGGCAGTTTTATCGGCTTCAATTAAGTAAGCGTTAGCGGTTGTCCCTTTAGACAGAGCATATTCTACTTCAAATTTAAGACGTTCCCAGGTTCGAGAGCGAAAAATGGTGGTATTTTGGGCAATGGTAGCGATTTGAACATCACGGGGACGGGTAGGAAGACAGGTTGAGGTAAGCATGGTTGATAGTTGATAGTAGTTTTCTTAGAAGGCAGGAGGCAGGGGGCAGGAGGCAGGAGGCAGGGGGCAGGAGGCAGGAGAGAGGGAGACTGGGAGACTGGGAGATAAATTAACTCCTGCCTCCGCACTTAATTGTTAGATAAAATGGCGTGATTACCGTTGGTTTCGGCTTTTTTTGCCGTTGACCGTTGTTGATGACGTTGGGATACGGTATGTTCGGGATCAATACCATCAAAAGTAGGCGGAAGCCAAACCCGAATCACCATTAATACCCCCAAAACCAGTAAAAAGGCACAGGTGGCTAAAACTTGCGTTGCCGGAATTTCTAAAACGCCTCTGACAATAAATTCTCGTAAAACTGAGACAATAGCCACTTCTACCGCAACACCGATAGAAATTCGTTGTTCTTTGAGGTAAATAATTAATAAACGGAACAATTCTACCCAAATGAGCAAGGATAAAATGTCAGCCGTCACCACATGAAACTGCAACGGTGGCAACAGAGACACTACCATCGAGTATAGTTGCAATACCATGAAGCAAAAGAGTCCTAAACACAAGCAGATGACAATGGCATCTTGAATGATTTCGAGAACGTTGACGATACGCTTGAGGTTAACCCAACTTTTGCGCTGTGAAGAGGAATTTTTTAAAGATTCGTACATGATTTTAAACGTTTAGACTAATACTGAGGAACTTCTGTGCATTTGCGCCGGAACGAAGTGAGGAACTTCTGACTTCATTTAATAATGGGTGCCAACTTTGCGATGATGCACTGCAGTTAAACCGTCAACTTTAGACACTCGTCCTCGTTGCACGGTACTATAAATCATCCAGTGATCACCACAGTCAGTACGACTAACCACTTCACATTCGAGGTATGCTAAAGCATTAGCTAAAATTTGCGAACCATTTTGAGCCGGATAGGTTTTCACCCCTGCAAAGCGATCAGCCCCAGGTGCAAACCGTTTCAGAAAGTGCTTCATTAACCCTTGTGCGTTCCCTTCTTCGAGTACATTGAGAACAAAGCGATCGCCAGGGTGCAATAAGGACTCAATCGCCCGATCTTTGGACACCGCAATCGCCACTCCCAAGGGTTCTAAACTGGCTTGAATCACCCAAGAGGCTAACATTGAGCCAGCCACTTCTCCTTTATTAGCGGTAATTAGATATAATCCGCTACTAATACGCCCTAAAGCTTTTTCTAACCCGGAATCGATGCTTTTTAGGTTTTTAATGGAGCGATCGCGGGTGATCCATTGGCCCAGATCGGTTCCTGCTTCTTCGGCCAATTTTTCGCTGTTGGCAGTGGGAGCAGTTTTGGTTAAAATGGGGGGAAATCCCTCGGTTAAGCCAATTTCTTGAAATTTGTTCCGTAAGGGATAAATGGGTTCGTCTTCTCCTCCCCCTGACTCAAATAAACCGATCGCTTGTTTGGGATGGGCAACGGCTAATATGGTATTAACTATAATCTGACTGTGATCATCGCTTTGAGAAGGCATCCCTAACACTAATCCTTTGGCTTCATAAACCAGTTGTCGGGTTTCATGGGTATCGGTGGTGGATAAGTCAATTAGGTCGATGTTAACCTCTGTTTTTTGCAATCCTTGAGCAATTTTCCTGGCAATTTCTTCGCCATAACCGTAGTTTTCATCGTAAAAGATAACCACTAAATTATCGGTTTTGGCCTGTTCTTTACTCCATTTCTCGTAATCATTAACCCACTGGGCAATATGATGTTTTAATAAGGGTCCGTGTCCGGTGGCAATGGTTTGAATGTCTAGCTTATCAATGCGTTTTAAGGCGGCTAAAACAGAACGAGCATTGGGACCCATTAAACAGTCATAATAATATTTGAAATCTGCTCGCAAGAGATCCGGTTCTTCATCGTAGATATAATCATCACAATAGTGCATCCCAAACACATCACAAGTGTAAAGAATGCCCGTGTTTTGATCATAGGTAAAAATAGTATCTGGCCAATGAAGATTGGTTGCAGAAATAAATTGTAATTTGTGTCCATTACCCAAATCCAAGCTAGATCCACTCTTAACAATAAGACTTTTAAAGGGTTGGTGTACCATATTCTCTAAGAATTGGATGGCAACTTTTGAACCCACAACCGTAACATTAGGAGCAAGTTTTAAAACGTCTTTGACCAACCCACTATGATCCGGTTCCGTATGACTAACAATCAGATAGTCTAAGGTTGATAAATCGATTAAATTTGCTAAACCATCTAAATATAATTGTCTAAATTTTCCGTGAGAGGTATCAATTAATACAGTTTTTTCTCCTTCGATAATGAAAGAATTGTAAGTGGTTCCGTTCCTTAACCCAAACTCAATATCAAAGCGATCGCGATCCCAGTCTAAGCAACGAATGACTGTGGTATCCTGACCGATTTGACTCGTTTGTAAGGTTAAACGATTTAATGCTTTCAACTGCGTAGCTTGATGGGTGAGTGCAACCATACCCTGCTGCCTCCAAATAACTTTTTGACAAAACTTCAACTTGCTTGAGTCCCATTATGACTTGGTTACACAGGTTTTGTAAAATGTCAATTTTTTAAGCTATATATAAGTAATTTTTATGTATTTTGGTTTACACTATAAAAAATAATAAAACTTGTTTTCACCACAGGACATTAATGTAAGGTGGGCATTGCCCACCTTACAAGGTTTTACGTAACTATCGAGACATCACAGGAAGTTTAAAGCGCATCTCTAAAGAGGTTCCGTCTCCTGGTGGGGGATAAATACGAATATTGGTAGTCGGGGCAAATTCCTTCAAATATTTAGCTAAAGAGGGCAAATATTTCAAGACTTCCCAATTTTGTCGTCTATCAGCACAAATCACCACTAAAGTCAAGGCTGTGCCACAGGTGGTTAAATACCAGCCACCCCGAGATAAAACTCGTTGAGTGAGGCGATCGCAACTTTCGTAAAAATAACGAGTTACGGTTTGATCTAAGTTGTGTTGCAGAGAGTCATCAACCGGGTTGCGGGGGGGTAAGTCTTCGGGGCGAAGATAAAAATAGTTCATTAAAGTTAGTAATTATCACTCGATTACTTTTCTATAATTTAATTACCCTAAATTGGGGCTAAAGTCAATATTTTTGAGTCAAAAATTATCAGATAACCCTGACTAATGATCCAACTTTCCTCGTACTAAAATGACGGTACTTTTCACCTGTTGAGCAATCATTTTAGGAATATTTCCTTGCATCACCTGCACTAATAATCCTTCGCGACTCACCCCCAACATCACCACGTCACAGCTTTCCGCTTCGGCTAAATGAACAATGGCATCAGCTACCGACTGGGAACGAATAGGAAGGGGAATCACAGGGCGTTCCAGGTCTTCTTTTAACCGTTGAGCCGTCACTTCTAAGGATTGATAATTCGGGTTAGATTTATAGGGAGAAAACACCTGACATAGCCAAATAATCGGGGAACGAGAGCGAGTATATAATTGGACTAACCCAGGTAATAATTCCATCGCCCGTTTTGCATTAGGACCCCCCGCAATGGGAATTAACCAAGTGGTATCTTTATCTAACGTTTGGGGAAATGCCTCCTTTTTTTGACCCAATTTAACTAACACTAATTCGCAACTAGCCTTACGAATTAAAACATCGATCACCGGCCCAAAAATCGTCCCCGGCGTATGATTGTCTCCCGTCCATTCTAAAACCATCAGATCGATATGCCGTTCTCGAATGGTGTCTAAAATAGCTTGGGCGCGATCGTGGGCGATACGAATTTGCGTATGAACCGGAATCTGATACTGACGGCCCAATCGTTCGGTTCTTTGTAATAATTGACGACTATGTTGAGTAATCACAGGGGTTTGGGCCGGATCGCTGTGTTTCGGTACTGTAATCACCTGTAAGCATTCAATGTCTTGGTTTTGTTGTCTCGCGATCGCCGCCCCAATTTTAAACACAGAAGTTGCCGTATCGGGGTTGATGATGGGTAACAAAATACGACCCTCTCCAGCTAAGGGGGCGCGGGTTTGATAGGCAATATAGGAGGGATCAGGAACCACCTCATTAACGGTGGTATCATCCCCTTGTAACTGGTTAGCTTCGATGCGAATAATATCGGTTCGGGTGATAATTCCCACTAATTTATGGCCTTCTGTCACCGGAAGACGGGACAGTTGATAACGGTTGAGAAGGTATAATACATCACTTAAAGAAGCTTCTGCTTGCACTGTAATGGGCCGTCGGGTCATAAATTCCGATAAGGGGGTATAACCCGGTACTTTCTTCAACTTGGCTAAGTCTGTTTGCGTGACAATACCCACTAATTGACCTTGGTCTACCACGGGAAACCCCCGATGACTCGAAGCAGACATGGCTTGCAGTACATCATCTAAGGTTAAATCACTGGATAAGGTTTCTACATGGGACTCCATCACTTGAGAAGCGGTTAATTTGGAAAGAAAATCCTGTCCGGTGGCTGCTTCATTGATATAGATTCCCCTAGCTTGTAACATATGTTCGTAGAGAGAACCTCGTGAGACGCTTTCAGCCACGATATAAGACACCGCGCAAGTCACCATTAAAGGCAAAACAATATTAAAGTCCGTATTCAGTTCAAACACAAAGACGATCGCTGTGACCGGAACCCTTACCACAGCAGTGAAAAATGCTCCCATTCCCGCCAAAGCGTAGGTAGACTGAGTGGCTGTTCCTGTGATCAACCCCTCAAAATCCCCTACTAAATAGCCTAACGCAGACCCCAACACTAAAGCCGGACCGAATAACCCACCCGGTGCATTGCAACTATAGGCCAAAATGGTGAGAAAAAAATGAGCCACGAACGCCAATAAAATGCGACTGCCATCTAATTCCCCGGTGACCAACACGATACGCAGTCCTGCGTTATCCCGAAAGAAAGGGGGCAACAGCGCAATAATTATCCCTGAAACCAGTCCCATTAGGCCAATACGCCAGGATAGGGGTAAATTGAAGTAGCTTTGTATTTTAACGCTGGCCAGCAGTCCTCGATTAAATAACGCCCCTAATAAGCCGGCTAAGATACCTAAGAGCAGATAAAAGGGAATTTCGGAGGCAGTGAACGTAATATCCGGTAGTTCCAATAAGGAAGAGGGAAAATTGAGGGTCGAGGACTGCAAAATTAAAGAAACCACTGCCCCAGTAAAGGAGGCGACGATGGCGGTTTCTAAGGTTAACCCGGACACATCTCGCATCAACTCTTCAATGACGAATAAGACCCCGGCAATGGGGGTGGTAAACCCGGCGGCGAGTCCGGCTGCTGCCCCGGCCGCGATCATTTGTCGACGATGTTCCGGGGAGGTGGGAACCCAGCTACTCAGTTGCGCGGCTAAGGCTGCCCCGATATGCACCGTTGGGGCCCGACGGCCTAGGGTTAACCCGCCGCCTAACACTAAAATAGTTCCAATCAGTTTAACTACTGCTACCCGTAGAGATAGGGGAACCGGGTATCGGGCTAAAGCGGCTTTAACTTGAGTGATCCCCCCTCCTGTGGCTGTGGGGGACAAGGTTTCGATGAGCAACCCGGCTAAATACCCTAAAATGAGTCCTCCCAAGGGCAGCACCACCATTCCCCCAAACTGGTTAGCTAAGGCTACCCGCCAACCCCCTAACCAACCCACTCCTTGTTTGAGAATGAGGGCCGCGATCGCAGATAAAACCCCAATTAAGGAGGCTTCTACTAAGGCATAACGGGTATCAGTGGCATTGAGAGCAAATGGTCTTGATTTGAGCCATCGATAAAAACGTTGAGGCATTAAATGAGGCTGCATGGATTACCCAGATTGCGCCAGTCTCTCTTGATCATAGAAGATATTTTAAAGGTTCAAGGGAAAATCGTTATGATAAATTAACTTCATAAGACCACGACAGCTTGAAATCTTTATAATTTAACACGGGAGCGCGAAAACTCCTATCTTTTAAGTAGGAGATGAAGCGCGACTCGGCTAATTTATTAGCCGTGAACATCGACTTATGAAAAAGCATTAAGTGGTATCATGATGCCGT